>NZ_CP016033.1:1236145-1545181 GCF_001663175.1 Erythrobacter neustonensis
AGGTGCGCTTCGCGCTCGAGCTATCCGTGCCATGAGCGATGCTGGCGCTACGCTTGTTATCGACGACTTCCATTACTTGGATCGATCGCTGCAAGGGGAGATCGTGCGCGCTTTAAAGGGCGCAGTGTTCGACGGTTTTCCTGCAGTTGTGATAGCAATTCCGCATCGGCGATATGATGCTGTCAGAGTCGAACGTGAAATGAACGGACGAATTGAACCCATCAAAGTGCCCGATTGGTCGGTGGTTGAGTTAATCGTTATACCCGAGAGGGGCTTTCCCCTTCTAGATTTGGAAATAAGTGAGAAACTGGCGCAACGCCTTGCCGAAGAGGCGTATGGCAGCCCCCATCTTGTACAAGAATTCTGTAAGGAGCTAGGAAAGCGGGCTCTGAATGGGGGGTTCAGAAAAATTGATGAAGTGTTCGATGAGGACGTTTTCCGAGTAATTGCCGAACATACTGGGAAAGTAATTTTTGACAAATTGGCGTCTGGACCTCGTGCCAGAACGGACCGAATTCAGCGTCCGCTTGTTGCAGGTGGATCAGCCGATATTTATCGCGTGGTGCTAATGGCACTAGCTCGACTTGCGCCCGGCATGAACAAGATAGATTACGAGACATTGAGATCTAGTATTCGAGAGATTCTGACCGATGACATACCGCAAGCTCACGAAGTGACACGCGTTCTCGAGAAGATGGCGCAGATTGCCTCAAAGGAGGAGATGTCTGTGAAGGTGCTGGATTGGGACGACGAGGAGCAAAAACTTCATATCACCGACCCGTTCTTCGCTTTTTTTCTTAAGTGGGCTCGAGACCACATTGGTGGCCGAGCCGCGTAAGCGTACTCTCTTTCAACCAGATATTGCTATAGCCAGTAGCCCCCCCTTGCTCAGAGCCGGGGAGGCGGGAACGTCGACGCTCGGATAAGGGCCGCAGAAACTCTCCCGCAACCTCTCCTGCGCTGACCCGTGCGCATGACGTCTGCCGAACTGTTCACCCCCGCCAGTATTGCCACCGCGCTGATCGCCTTGAACTTCCTCGCCTTTGCCGCCTTCGGGATCGACAAGGCCCGGGCCGAGCGGGGGGCTTGGCGAATTTCTCAAGGGACCTTGCTCCGGCTCGCCTTTTTCGGTGGGACGCCGGGCGCCTATGCCGGGCGCGCGCTGTTCCGGCACAAGACGCGAAAGCAGCCGTTCTGCGCCAATCTCCGCAGCATCGCGGTGTTGCAGGTGTTCGCGGGCGTGATGGTGCTGGGCTGTTACAGCTATGGTGATGTGCTGACCGCGCGCGTGCTGGAATCGGGTGCGCTGGATCGTATCACGCAGGACGTCGCCATGCTGGATTGATCCGCGCGCGTCCTCACCACCCCCAAGCCGCGGGCGGCAACGCGACCGGCTTCGCCGCATCGAACTCCACCCGGAAATGCCGCTCGGCCGGCGCGCCGGTTGCGACCGTGCGGCGCAGTTCGTAGGCGTAGATGCCGCCGCGCGTGCCTGCGGGGTCGACCTTGACCGTCCAGACATTGGTGACCGATGCGGCAAGCCCCTCGCGGCGGAACATCGCGATGCTCTCCGCGTCGACCGGGAAGCTTTGCGTGCGCGCGGTGCCGGGGCTGGCGGTGTCGCCGCCATACATCGTCACCGGGTCGGCAGAGCCGTCTTCGTGGCGGTGGTCGTGTTTTAGCCGCAGGCCCTGCGCGGTGCGGGTGATGAGCCAGGTGCGCGAGCGGTCCCAGGTGCCATCAGCATTCCGGACATGGAACGGCACCGCGATCCGGCTGTCGGTGCAGTCGCGCACCGCGATCACCATCGCGCTGCCCGCCAGATCGGCGTCGGCGGCGTCGTTCGTGACCATCCGGCCTGCGTAAGCCTTGCCGCAATGGCTCGACAAGGCTTCCCAGAACGCGGTTTGCGGATCGGGACTGGCAGCGGGGGTCGCGCACGCGGCCAGCAGGGCTGCCGAAGCGAACAGCGCGCAGGCGGCGCGGGTGGAGGCGGTGCGGGTGGTCATCGCCGCGCTTTAGCGCGGTTTTTACCGCCGCGCACCTTTGATCCCGGTCAAAGGCGCAGCGCGCGGCGGGCGCTACACCACGCGCAGACCCGCACGAGGAAGCTGCCGATGTCCGCGCATACGCCGCACGAACTTGCCGATATTTTTCCCGAGGATGCCGACGCGCTGCAACGGCTGAAGCGCGATGACGCGCATTTTGTCCGCCTTGCGCGGCGGCATCACGAGGTCAACCGCGCGGTCCACCGGATCGAATGCGAGGCCGAGGCGGCGAGCGACGAACGCCTCGGCGCGCTGCGTAAGGAGCGGCTGCGCCTGCTCGACGAGATTGCGATGATGCTCGAACAGGTGCCTGCCTAGGCGGCGATGCCTTTGTGTGGGCGGCGTAGCAGGCGATGCGCCGCCCGCGCCCGTTCACGCGCCGGGTTCGCCGCGCGGCGTGGCGCGCCGGTCTTCGCCCGAACGGCGGTCGCCCTTGCGGCGGTCCTCGCCTTCGAAAGGCACCTGTGCGCGGCGGCGATCGCTCTGGCGGCGGCCACCGCCGGCGGGGTCCGCGCCGGCTGTCTTTTCGTCCGTGTCGGCCATGTGGGTCTCTCTCCTGCACGGGTGATATCACCCCGCAGGCATCATGCCTAGGTTGCCGGCTGCCCCGCGCAACCCGGCGCTTGGCCCCGCGCCCGCAGCGCGCTAGGGCGCATGGCCACAGCGCATCACGCGCGCGCACGGGAACCGATGCAGTGACGGACAAGCCATTTCAAGCGCCCCCCCGCTCCGGGGCGGATGCCCCCGATCTTTCCAAGGCCGAAGTGCTGATCGAGGCGCTGCCCTATTTCCAGCGCTATGCCGGGCGCACCTTCGTGGTGAAATATGGCGGCCATGCGATGGGCGATCCGGCCGCCGCGCGCGATTTTGCCGAGGATATCGTGCTGCTGAAGGCGGTCGGCATCAACCCGGTGGTGGTGCATGGCGGCGGCCCGCAGATCGGCCAGATGCTCAAGCGGCTGGGGGTGGAAAGCACCTTCGTCGACGGGTTGCGCGTCACCGACGCGGCGACCGCGCAGGTGGCCGAGATGGTGCTGTCGGGCGCGATCAACAAGGAACTGGTCGACTGGATCGCCGCTGCCGGGGGCAAGGCGATCGGGATTTCGGGCAAGGACGCAGGGCTGGTGACCGCGCGCAAGGTGACGCGCACCACGCGCGATCCCGACAGCAATATCGAACAGGCGGTCGATCTGGGCTTCGTCGGAGAGCCCGCAGCGGTCGATACCACGGTGATCGACACGATGGTCGCCGCCGGGATGATCCCGGTGATCGCGCCGATCGCGCGCGGCGATGACGGGGCGACCTACAACATCAACGCCGACACGATGGCCGGCGCGATCGCCGCGGCGCTGGGCGCGGCGCGATTGTTCCTGCTCACCGATGTCGCAGGCGTGCTGGGCGCGGATGGCGAACTTTTGTCCGATCTCACCCCCGCGGACATTGCGCAATTGCGCGAAGACGGGGTGATCCGCGGCGGCATGGTGCCAAAACTGGAAACCTGCGTCGCCGCTGTGGAATCAGGCTGCGAGGCGGCAGTGGTGCTCGACGGGCGGGTGGGGCACACGATGCTGCTCGAATTCTTCACCGCGCGCGGTGCGGGCACGCTGGTCAGGGTGTAGGGCCCGCCGTCCCGCCGGCTTGCACAGCGCTGCGCGGGAACTCACATATGGCGCGAGGCGTATTAACCCGCTAATACGGCCCGGCAGGGACTTTATCAGGGGCGCCTGGCCCCATGAATGGAAATGGACAGCAATGACCGGAGCACTGGTTGAAATCCTCGGCATGGTGATCAGCACCGCCAACATGCTGCTGATCGTATGGTTCATCATCGGGCTGCTTTTCGCCTTCAACGTGGTCAGCCCGAGCAACCAGTTCGCTTTTGCGGTGCATGATGCGCTTTCCCGCCTGTTCGAGCCGGTGTTGCGCCCGATCCGCCGGGTGATGCCCGATACCGGCGCGATCGATTTCTCGCCGATGGTGTTCATCCTGCTGCTCAATGCCGTGGGCTCGCTGCTCAGCCGGGTGCCGTACTGATGGGCGAGGGCGCAGCACAAGCCGGGGTGCGGATCGACGGCAAGGCCTATGCCGAACGCCTGCGCGCGCGGATCGGCGCGGCGGCAGCGGCTTTCGCGCCGCTCGCCGCGCGCCGGCCCGGCCTTGCCGTGGTGCTGGTGGGCGAGGATGCGGCAAGCCAGGTCTATGTCGGCGCGAAGGCACGCGCCTGCGAGGAAGCCGGGATCGCCAGTTTCGAGCACCGCCTGCCCGCGACCACCAGCGCGGCTGAACTGCTGACGCTGATCGAGCGGCTGAACCGCGATCTGGAGGTCGATGGCATCCTCGTCCAGCTTCCCCTGCCGCAGGGGCTCGACGAACAGGCGGTGATCGCCGCGATCGATCCCGACAAGGATGTCGACGGGTTCCATGTCATCAACGCAGGGCGTCTTGCGGTGGGGCAGGAGGGCTTCGTCCCCTGCACCCCGCTGGGTTGCCTGATGCTGCTCAAGGATCAGCTTGGCGACCTGTCGGGAATGGACGCGGTGGTGATCGGCCGCTCGAACATCGTCGGAAAGCCGATGGCGCAATTGCTCACCGATGCCAACGCCACGGTCACGCTGGCGCACAGCCGGACGAAAGACCTCGCCGATGTGGTGCGCCGCGCGGATATCGTGGTCGCCGCGGTGGGCCGCCCGGAAATGGTGCGGGGCGACTGGATCAAGCCGGGCGCGACCGTGATCGATGTCGGGATCAACCGCCTGCCCCCGACCGATGACAAGCCGAAGGGCCGGCTGGTCGGCGATGTGGCCTATGGCGAAGCTGCGGCTGTCGCAGGCGCGATCACCCCGGTGCCGGGCGGGGTCGGGCCGATGACGATCGCGGTGCTGCTGCGCAACACGCTGGTCGCCGCACACCGCCACGCTGGGCTGGAGCTGCCCGCCGACCTGTAATTCCCGCCCGCAATCACGGAGAAACCGATGCGCCGCACCCGTTCTGCCACAGCCATTCTGCTGGCCGCGCCGCTGGTGTTGAGCGCGTGTGTCGGCGGCGGTGGCGGCGCGCCCAAGCCGACCAAGCGGCAGGCCGCGATGATCGACCGCGCGCTCGCCAGCGCGCCGGGGGCCGCACAGCCCAGCACCATCGTCGCCACTGAGATCGCCTTTGCCCGCGCGGCGAAGGAGCAGGGCCAATGGACCGCCTTCCGCCAGTTCGCCGCGCCCGGTGCGCAGCTGCACGGGGGCAAGGGGCCGTTCGAAATCCTCCCCTGGCTCGCCACGCAGACCGATCCGGCGCAGGCCGTCGACTGGAAACCGCGCGCCGTGGTGATGAGCTGCGACGGTGCGCTCGCGGTCAGCCAGGGGCGGTCGCGCGATCCCGATGGGATCGTCGGCAATTTCGTTACCGTGTGGCAGCGGCAGGCGGACGGGCGCTATCTCTATGTCTTCGATGCGGGCGGCCCCGATGTGCCGCAGCCGCCGCCGCGCAAGGTAATCGAGGACGGCGATATCGTGGTGACCGAGATCGATGCGGTGCAGGGCATGGTCGCTTCCTGCCCGCGCGGCGGCGCGGCGATCCCGCCACCGCCCGCGCTTGGCCCCGACGAGGCGGGCAAAAGCGGCACCAGCCTGTCGCAGGACGGCACGCTGCGCTGGCGCTGGACGCATACCGGCAACGGCACGCGCGGGTTCGTTGCGGATTACTTCTATCAGGGGCGCTGGGTGACCGCGATCGAACAAAATCTTGTGCGCGGGGCCGATTGATGTGAGGGGATGGGCTGAACCATCCAGAAGAAGCCCGCAGTGCTGACCGAACTTTTCCTTTCCGCCTTCGTCACGCTGTTCGTGGTGATCGACCCGCCCGGATGCGCGCCGATCTATGCCGGGCTGACCAAGGGCGCGACCGCGGCGCAGGCGCGCAGCATGGCGCTGCGTGCGACCTTCATCGCCGCGATCATCCTGCTGATCTTCGCACTGTTCGGCCAGCAACTGCTGGGCGCGCTGCATATCGAGCTCAATTCCTTCCGGATCGCGGGCGGATTGATGCTGTTCTTCATCGCTTTCGACATGGTGTTCGAAAAGCGCACCCAGCGCCGCGAGGAGCGCGCAGAGAAGATCGCCGCGACACCGGAGGTCGAGGATGTCTCGGTCTTCCCGATGGCGATGCCGATGCTTGCCGGGCCGGGCGCGATCGCGGCGATCATGCTGCTGATGAACGAGGCCGATGGATGGGCCGAGATGAGCCAGGTGCTCGCCGCACTCGCCGCAGTGCTGGCGATCACGGCGGCGGCGCTGGTTGCGGCAGGCCCGCTGATCAGGCTTTTGGGCGACAAGGTCGAGGCGGTGATCACCCGCCTGCTGGGCGTGCTGCTGGCCGCGCTCGCGGCGCAATATGTGATCGATGGATTGAAGGGCAGTTTCGGGCTCTAGCCTGCGCGCCTGCGCCGGATTAAGGGCGCGACAAGTTTTCAGACGGGATTCGTGATGTTCAAGCATTTCGGCGGTTCGCTGCTTTTCACTCTGGCCGGCCTGATGGTCGGGGGCTGGTATGGCTGGGAGCTGACCGGCACCATCGACGGGATGCTCGGCATCGTCTGGATCTGCGCGGTGCTTGCCGTGCTCGAAGTGTCGCTGTCGTTCGACAATGCGGCGGTCAACGCCTCGATCCTCAAGGACATGGACCCGGTCTGGCAGCGGCGCTTCCTCACTTGGGGTATCGCGATTGCGGTGTTCGGGATGCGGATCGTCTTCCCGTTGCTGATCGTGATGGTCGCCGCCAGCCTCGGCCCTGTCGAGGCGATGAAGCTCGCGCTCAACGAACCGGCCGAATACCAGCGCATCGTTTCCGAGGCGCATGTCGGGCTGATGGGCTTTGGCGGGGCATTCCTGGGGATGGTCGGCCTCAAGTATTTCTTCGACGCCGACAAGGAAGTGAACTGGATCGACGCGATCGAACGCCCGCTCGCCAAGGTCGCCAATATCGAAGCGATCGCGATCGGCGTGGTGCTTGCGGGCACTTGGGCTGTGGCCAGCGTGCTGCCCGCCGAAGAGGCGCTGACCTTCCTGATCGCCGCGATTGCGGGCCTGCTCACCTATCTCGCGGTCGAGATCGTCAACCACCTGCTCGAACCGCCCACGCCGACCGCGGGCGATGTCGCCAAGGCGGGCTTCGGCGCGTTCCTCTATCTCGAAGTGCTCGACGCAAGCTTCAGCTTCGACGGGGTGATCGGTGCCTTTGCGCTCACCAACAACCTGATCGTGATCGCGATCGGCCTCGGCATCGGCGCGATGTTCGTGCGTTCGATGACGATCTTCCTCGTCAAGAAGGGCACGATGAGCGAATACCGCTATCTCGAACACGGCGCGTTCTATGCGATCATCGCGCTGGCCGTGATCATGTACCTCAACACCTTTGCGCATATTTCGGAAGTCATCACCGGGCTGATCGGCGCGGTGCTGATCGGGCTGGCGTTCTGGTCTTCGGTGCGCTGGAACAAGGCCAATCCCGCCGACGCGCAGGATGAGGTCGGCGCTTGAAGGCCACACCTTTCGGGGTGATGACGGGGGCGGTTCTGGCCGCCGGACTGGTGCTGGCGGCGCTGCTGGGATTGATGCTGCTGATGGGCGATTGCGCGGCGGCAAGCGATACCGACGCGGCGCTGCGGGTGTGCCTGGCGGACAAGCGATGGCAACTTGCCGCCTATCTGGTGCTGGCCCCGGTCTTGTGGGGAGCGGGCGCAGTGCTCGCGCTGCGCCGAAGGCCCTATGCGATGCTGGTCGGCCTGCTTGCCGGCCCCGTCAGCCTCGCCGCGTCGGGGGCGATCGTCTAGGCCCAGTCGCCCAGCAGCGGGGTGAACTCGTCCACCCGGATCGCCTGCCACACCCCGCCGGTAAGATAGGGATCGTCGGCCAGAATCGCGCGCGCGGCCGCCTCGTCTTCGGCCTTGACGATCAGCAGCGAGCCGATGATCAACCCGTCGCTGCGCTTCAGCGGGCCGACGATCACGAAATGCTCGGCATTGGCGTGGACGAAGTCGAGATGCGCGGGCCGGTGGACCCCGCGCAGCCGTCCGCCGTCTTCGCCGTCGCGGCAGTGAAAGCAGAACATCCGCATGATCGTTTGGTCCCCGTTGATCGCGAGCCCGCAAGGCTACCCGCGGTGCGCGCAGCGGGCAAGCGGGGCGTTGCAAAGACTGCGCTTGAAGCGCAGCCTTGCCGCGTTCAGAGCGCGCGGCAACTTCCCGCGAATCGTTTCAGGTGAAACCAGATGGCCGACTATTCTCCCGCCCCAGCAATCGACCGCACCGACCTGCGCCGTGCCTACCGGCAGGACGAGGAAGCCTGCATTGCCGAACGGCTCGATCAGGCGGCGCCCGCAGGCCGGGTGCATGCCGCGGCGGCAAGCCTCGCGATCGGCCTGATCGAAGGCGCGCGCGCCAAGAAGGCCAGCGGGATCGACGCCTTCCTCCAGCAATACGGGCTCGACACGGAAGAAGGTATCGCGCTGATGTGTCTTGCCGAAGCGCTGCTGCGCGTGCCTGATGCGGCGACCGCGGACGCGCTGATCAAGGACAAGATCGGCAGCATCGAATGGGGCGAGCACTTGGGGGAAAGCTCGTCGACCTTCGTCAACGCGGCGACCTTCTCGCTGATGCTGACGGGCGAAGTGCTCGACCCGCCCGAAGCCCGCCAGCGCGGGATGGGCGGCGTGCTGCGGCGCGCGATCAACCGGCTGGGCGAGCCGGTGATCCGCACCGCGACAGGTCAGGCGATGAAGATTTTGGGCGGCCAGTTCGTGTTCGGCCGCACCATCGACGAGGCGCTGAAACGCGCCGCGCCCGAGCGTGCGCGCGGCATCACGCACAGCTTCGACATGCTGGGCGAAGCGGCGATGACCTTTGCCGATGCGGAGAAATACCGCCTGTCCTATGAAGCCGCGCTCACCCGTCTGGCGCGCGAGGCGGGCGCAGGCGTTGCCGCATCGCCGGGGATCTCGGTCAAGCTGTCGGCGCTGCATCCCAAGTACAATTTTTTCCACGCCGACGAAGCGCGCGCCGCGATGGTGCCGATGATCAAGGCGCTCGCGATCCGTGCGCGCGATGCCGATATCCACTTCACGATCGATGCCGAGGAAGCCGAGCGGCTCGAACTGAGCATGGACATCATCGAGGAACTCGCCGCCGACGACGACCTGTTCCGCCGCCCCGATGGCAGCCGGTGGGAAGGCTTCGGCCTTGCGATCCAGGCCTATTCCAAGCGGGGCCTGTGGGTCTGCGACTGGGCGGGCAAACTTGCACGGCGGCACGGGCGCAAGCTTTTCGTGCGGCTGGTGAAGGGCGCATACTGGGACAGCGAAGTGAAGCTGGCGCAGGTTGGCGGTTACACTGACTATCCGGTGTTCACCCGCAAGGTCGCCACGGACGTCAGCTATCTCGCCTGCGCCGCGCGCCTGTTCGAGCATGCCGACGTGATCCGCCCCGCCTTTGCCACGCACAATGCCTACACCATCGGCGCGATCAAGCACCTCGCCGCCGGCAAGCCCTTCGAATTCCAGCGCCTCCATGGCATGGGCGAGGAAGTCTATGACGCGCTCCACGCGATCGAGGGCAACCAGCGCACGCCAGTCCGCATCTATGCGCCGGTGGGTGGGCACAAGGAACTGCTCGCCTATCTGGTGCGCCGCCTGCTCGAAAACGGCGCGAACACCAGTTTCGTCAACCGCATGGGCGATGCGGATATTCCAGCGGAAGAACTGGTCGGCGATCCCGTGGCGGAACTTGCCGCGATGCAGCCGCGCCGCAATCCGGCGATCCCGTTGCCGGGCGCGATCTTCGGGAAGCGCAAGAACAGCGCAGGCGTGGACCTGTCCGACCCGCTGGTGCGCGAGCCGTTGATGGCGCAGCTTGCCGCGCTCGAAAGCCGCACATGGCACGCCGCGCCGACCTTTGGCGGCGCGGGGGAAAGCGAAACCGTCACCGCGCCGCAGGATGCTGCGCAATCCCTCGGCACCGTTCGCGCGGCGACCGCCGCTGAAATCGACGATGCCTTCACCCGCGCCGCCCAAATCCAGCCCGGCTGGGACGCATTGGGCGGCGAGGCCCGCGCGCTGCTGCTCGAAGAAGCCGCCGACCTGTTCGAAGCGCACACGGCCGAGTTCCTCAGCCTGTGCCAGCGCGAAGCGGGCAAGACGTTGATGGATGCGGTGCTCGAACTGCGCGAGGCGGTCGATTTCCTGCGTTTCTACGCCGCCGAAGCGCGCCGGCAGTTCGCCGCGCCGGTTATCCTGCCCGGGCCGACGGGGGAGGAAAACAGCCTCACCCTCCACGGGCGCGGGGTGTTCGTCACCATCGCGCCGTGGAATTTCCCGCTGGCGATCTTCATCGGCATGGCCTCCGCCGCGCTCGCAGCAGGCAACACCGTGCTCGCCAAGCCCGCGCCGCAGACCCCGTTGATTGCCGCGCTGGCGGTGGAATTGTGCCACAAGGCGGGCATCCCGGCAGAGGCGCTGCAGCTGATCCCCGGCGGCAGCGAGGTCGGCGCGATGCTGACTGCGAACCCGCTGCTGGCAGGCGTTGCCTTCACCGGATCGACCGGCACCGCACGCGCGATCAACCGCGCGCTGGCGGGCCGCGAGGGGCCGATCGCCACGCTGATCGCCGAGACCGGCGGGCAGAACGCGATGATCGTCGACAGCTCCGCGCTGCCCGAACAGGTGGTGCGCGACGTTGTGGCGAGCGCGTTCCAGAGCGCCGGCCAACGCTGTTCGGCGCTGCGCGTGCTCTATTTGCAGGAAGATGTCGCCGACACGATGCTGGCGATGATCCGCGGCGCGTTCGAGGCGCTGAGCGTCGGCGATCCGGCGCGGCTTGCCACCGATGTCGGCCCGGTGATCGACGAAAGCGCACGCGCGCGGCTCGAAGCGCATGTCGCGAGTTGCGAGGCCCGCGGCTACCCCGTCACCCGCCGCGTGCTGTCCGAGGCGGCGGCAAAGGGCTGCTTCGTCGCGCCCACGATCATCGAACTGCCCGCGATCAGCGCGCTCAGCGACGAGCATTTCGGTCCTTTGCTTCATGTCGTCCGCTTCAAGGCGGGCGAGCTTGGCAAGGTGGTCGCCGATATCAACGCCACCGGGTTCGGCCTCACGCTCGGCCTGCACAGCCGCATCGCGGAAACGCGGCGGTTCGTGCAAGCCAATGCGCGCGTCGGCAACTTCTACGTCAACCGCAACCAGATCGGCGCGGTGGTCGAAAGCCAGCCTTTCGGCGGCGAAGGACTGTCGGGCACCGGGCCGAAGGCGGGCGGGCCGCACTACCTAGCGCGCTTTGCCACCGAACGCGTGATGTGCGTCGACACGACAGCGGCGGGCGGCAATGCGAGCCTGCTCGCCGCAGGATAGGCACGCAGCGATCTAGGCGAGGGCGGGGCGCGCGCCTATCTGTCAGCCCATGACGGATCACGCGCCCGCCCCTAACGCTCCCCGGCCTGCCCCCTTCAAGGTGGCAAGCTACAACATTCACAAGGGCATCGGCACCGATCGCAAGCGCGATCCGGCGCGCATCCTTGCCGTGCTTAACGAGATCGACGCCGACATCGTGTGCCTCCAAGAAGCCGACCTGCGCTTCGGCTCGCGCGCGTCGGTGTTGCCGCGCTTCCTGATCGAAAGCCACACCGACTATGTGCCCGTGCCGCTCGACGTGCAGCGCGATTCGATGGGCTGGCACGGCAATGCGATCCTCGCCAAATCGGGCGTTGCGGTGGAGCGGCACGATATCATCCACATTCCCTTTCTCGAACCGCGCGGGGTGGTGACCGCCAGCCTCAATGTCGGCGGGACGAGCGTCAGCGTGTTCGGGATGCATCTCGACCTGTCGGGCCTGTGGCGCGTGCGCCAGGCGCGCGCGATCGCCACGCTGGGCGAGGCCGCGCGGGCCGAGCGCGCGACGGTGATGATGGGCGACCTCAACGAATGGCGCGCGGTATCGGGCTGTTTCCGCGAATTCGGCAAGCACTTCAGCGTGCTTGATCTCGGCCCCAGCTTCCCCAGCCGCCGCCCTTTCGGCAAGCTCGACCGGATCATGCACTGCGACCGGCTCACCATGACCGACTGCGGCGTCCACCGCAGCGCACTCGCCAGCGTCGCATCCGATCACCTGCCGGTGTGGGCGGAATTTGCGATGCGGTGAGGGGGCGGGAGCGTCCGCTTTAGAGCATCAGCCTGTTGGGTGCGAATGGCGGGAAGTGGGTGGTCAGCTGTCTGACCATATTTGTCGAGGATTGACCCCGGCCCTACCGAACGTCCAGTCGCTCGGTGGACCGGTCCAAAGGAGGGTGAAAACCCTATCCGGGGATGTGGATCCCGCAAAGTTTATTGCCGTCAGGATCGCGCACGTAGGTCAGGTGGATCGTTCCCATCGCCGACTCTCGCGGGCCGGGAGCGTCTTCAATTGACGTTCCGCCGTTGGCGACGGCCACATCATGAAATTGCTGAACTTGTTCGGGCGAATTGCACGAGAAAGCAACCGTAGCCCCATTTGCCACAGTCGCCGGTTCATCGTTGATCGGCTGAGTGACGATGAAGTTTGTTCCGCCCGGGTTGGGGTAGAATAGGCGCATATGCCCGCTTCCAGCAATATTGTTCATCGGTTCTGGCATTCCCAGAACACCCAGAACCGCGTTGTAGAACTGCCGCGACCGCTCGATGTCGTTTGAGCCTACCATTGTGTGGAACAGCAATCTCTTTCTCCCTATCATTTCGCGGACGCTTGTGGAGGCAGTGATAGATCAGAGCAAGCGGCGCGTTGCGAACTATTCCGTTGAACACCTTAGGCCGAATGGGCGTAAAGTTCCGATTGTAACGGTTCCGGGCCCATCAACACGTGGCCGCTTTCAAGTAGTCGCCGCTCGCAAGCAAACGTCCGCAATGGGGTCGATAGCCGAACGGCGGCTTTCGTCCGTGAAATCAAAAAAGCCGACGCTCGCCCCTATCCGAACAACCGTCCCGCCACCGCGTCGAGCTGCGCCATCAGTGCCGGGTCGTGTTCGTCCGGCGCAGTGATCACCGCGTCGTCCAATGCGGTGTCGATGGGGGAGGGTTCGCGGCTCTCGGGGAGCGCGGCGATGAAGTTCTTGACCATCGCCCGCGCGAGCGCGCCGTTGGCCTGCATCTGGCCGACCACCTCGGCCACATCCACCGCCTCGCCTTCGCGCCAGCAGTCGTAATCGGTGACCATGCCGACCAGCGCATAGGGAAGCTCGGCCTCGCGCGCCAATTTGGCTTCGGGCATCGCGGTCATCCCGATCACGTCCGCGCCCCATTGACGGTACATCCGGCTTTCGGCGCGGGTTGAGAATTGCGGGCCTTCCATCGCCAGATAGGTCGCGCCGACCGCGACCTTGCCGCGTGCTGCCGCGACCGCGCGCGCGGCCATGTCGGACAGCCGCGGACAGACCGGATCGGCCATCGACACGTGCGTCACGAACCCGCTGGTGTAAAAGGTTGAGGGACGCGCAAAGGTGCGGTCGATGAATTGTTCGACCACGGCAAAACGCCCCGGCTCAAGCTCTTCGCGCAAGGATCCCACCGCGCTGATCGCGAGGATATCGGTGCAGCCCGCGCGCTTCAGCGCATCAATGTTGGCGCGCGAATTCAATTCGGTCGGGCTCACCGGATGCCCGCGGCCGTGGCGGGGGAGAAAGCGCACCTTCACGCCCGCGATCGTGCCGCACAGGATCTCGTCCGAGGGATCGCCCCACGGGGTCTCCACCGCGATCCACTGCGCATCTTCCAGCCCGTCGATGGCGTAAAGCCCCGATCCGCCGATGATCCCGATGCACCACTCGCTCGCCATGCGGCCCCTGCCCTTGTTGTTTGCGCCCGGCTTTAGGTCAGGTCGAAGGGGGTGGGCAAGGCTTTGCGCACGATTGTTTCGGCGGTCGCATAAGGCGTTGCGATCATCGGCAGGTCGCGCATCGCGGTGAAGTGCGCGTCAAGGCCGGGCCAGCGCGCAAGCGGCATCTCGGCCACCAGCGCGATCTGCATCAGCACGCAGGCCACCGTGATATCGGCGATCGACACGGCATCGCCGGCAAAGAACGCCCGCCCGTCGAGCCGGCTTTCGAGGCAATCGAGCACCGGCGGCAGTTTCTCGGCCCAAGCCTCGCGGGCCTTGTCGAGCCCGGGAGCCTCGCCCTTGCTGATCGCGAAGAAGATCGGGCGGAAGATGCCGATACCGCCGGCCACCGCCAGCGAGGTGTCGGCGAATTCCTCGATGAACAGGGCTTCGCCCAGCGCTGCCGGGTCGTGCGGGAAGAGAGCGGGCGCAGGGTGCTTCTTCTCGATATAGCCGCAGATCGCGCTGGAATCGGGGATCGTGCCCGCGCGGCCTTCCTCGGCCACGCTGCGGTCGCGCAGCACCGGGATGCGCTTCATCGGCGAGATGTCGGTGAACCACGCGGGCGGATTGAAGACATTGACCGGCTCGACCGCGTAATCGACCCCCTTGGCGATGCACACGCCTGCGACCTTGCGCACGAAGGGCGAAATCGGGCTGCCGTAAATCACCAGATCGGGGCGGGCTTCGGTCATATTGCGCAGGTCCTTGCGGTGTCGGGGAGCGGGTGGGTCACACAGCCGCGCTATCAAAGCAAGCGATTGCGTTTTGGATTGCAACGCGCCAACCTTGGGGGCGAGAGAGACGACTCCCCATTCGACGAGAGGACACGAGAGATGGCCACGCAATACAAGAACCTGATCGGCGGCGAAATGGTCACGACCGACCGCTGGCTCGATGTGGTGAACCCCGCGACCGAGCAGGTGATCGGCCAGGTGCCACATTGCGGCAAACCCGAGCTTGACCGTGCGGTTGCCGCTGCGCGCACCGCGTTCAAGACGTGGAAGAACACGCCGATCGAGGAACGCCGCGCCGCGATTCAGGCGATGTCGGCCGCGATCAAGGCCAATGCCGATGAATTGTTCCGGCTGCTCACCAGCGAACAGGGCAAGCCCCACGATCAGGCGCGCGGCGAAATCTACGGCGCGGCGGCGATGAGCGCGGCGCAATCGACCTTGAGCCTCGATGACGAGATCAACGAGGATTCGGACACCCGCCTCAGCCGCACCCGCCGCGTGCCGGTGGGCGTGGTTGCCGGGATCGTGCCGTGGAACTTCCCGGTGATGATGGCCGTCCAGAAGATCGCGCCTGCGATGCTCTCGGGCTGCACCATCGTCTTGAAGCCCTCGCCCTTCACCCCGCTCACCACTCTGCGGATTGCCGAACTGATCGCGGACGTGGTGCCCGCGGGCGTGGTCAACATCATCACAGGTGAAGATGATCTGGGTCCGCTGATGACCAGCCACCCCGATATCGACAAGATCACCTTCACCGGATCGACCGCGACAGGCAAGAAGATCATGGAAGGCGCCTCAGCCGACCTCAAGCGCATCACGCTGGAGCTGGGCGGCAATGATGCCTCGATCGTGCTGCCCGATGCCGATCCGAAGAAGGTCGCCGAGCAATTGTTCTGGTCGAGCTTCTCCAACGCCGGGCAGATCTGCGTTGCGGCCAAGCGCGTCTATATCCACGAGGACATCTATGACGAGCTTTCGGCAGCGATCGTCGAATATGCCAAGACCGTGCGCGTGGGCGATGGCAGCGAGCAGGGCACCGGGGTCGGCCCGATCCAGAACAAGAAGCAGTATGACCGCGTGCTCGAACTGATCGAGGACGCCAAGGACAACGGCTACAAGTTTCTGCTGGGCGGCAATGTCGATCCGTCGGGCACGGGCTACTTCGTGCCGCTGACGATCATCGACAACCCGCCCGAAGACGCGCGGATCGTGGCCGAGGAACAGTTCGGCCCCGTGATGCCGCTGATGAAGTTCTCCTCGGAAGAGGAAGTGATCGCGCGCGCCAATGCCTCCGAATACGGGCTTGCGGGCGCGGTGTGGACGGGCAACCCGGAAAACGGCGTGAAGATCGCCGAGCAGCTCGAAACCGGCACGGTGTGGGTCAACGAATACCTCCACCTTTCGCCCTTCGCGCCGTTCGGCGGGCACAAGCAGTCGGGCTTCGGTGCCGAATACGGCAAGGAAGGCCTCAAGGAATTCACCTATGCGCAGGTGATTACCGTGAAAAAGGACAACGTCCCCGCGTAAAGCCGGTGGCGATGACCGCTGACGAATTGGGCGCCGGGCTGGCGCGGGTGTGTGCCCGCGTCGGCCTCGGCGCCCTGTCGTATCCGCCGCAGCGCCTGACGGGCGGGGCGGTGATGGAAAGCTGGCGGTTTGCCGCTGGCGGATGCGACTACGTGCTGCGCCGCGCACCGAGTGCCGCTTTCATGGAGGGGCGGCCTTACGGGCATAGCGTCGAGGCCGCGCTGATCGAGGCGGCCCGCGCCAAAGGCGTCACCGCGCCGGAAGTGGTCGCGGTGCTGGAAGAGGCGGATGGCCTCGGTTCCGGCTTCATCATGCGCGCGCTGCCGGGGACGGCTGATCCCAAGGTCATTCTGGCCTGCGACGACCCCGAGGGCCTGCTGCGCGGCATCGCCCGTGACTTGGCCCGAATCCACCGGCTGCGGCAGGGCGATGTGCCCGAAGGCGTGCCGGTGATGGACTACCGCGCCGCGATTGCCGACCTCAAGCAGCAGTTCATGGAGGCGGGCGGGGATCGCCCGATCATCGCGCTGGGGCTCAGATGGCTTGAGGACAACTGCCCCCCCGAGGCCGAGCCCGTCCTCAACCACGGCGATTACCGGATGGGCAATCTGCTGGTCGAAGGCCCGCGCCTTACGGGCGTGCTCGATTGGGAACTCGCCCATTTCGGCGACCGCCACGAGGACCTCGCTTTTGGCTGCATGGCGGTGTGGCGCTTTGCCCGCTACGACCGGCCCGCGCTGGGGCTGGGGAGCATCGCGGATTACCTCGCTGCCTATGAGGCCGAGGCGAGCGTTGCTATCGATCCGCTGCGCTTCCGCTTCTGGACGATTTATCGGACGGTGTGGTGGGCACTCGGCTGCCTCAAGATGGCGGCCCAATGGCGCTCGGGCGCGGACCGGATGCTCGAACGCGTGGTGATCTCGCGCCGGACGAGCGAGCAGGAACTCGATCTGTTGCTGCTGCTGGAGGAGGATGCGCCGGAGATGGAGCGGCGGAAGTATGCTGATCCCATGCTGGAGATGCATCTCGGTTGTGGCGAGGCAACCAACGGCAATATAGCGACCGCAATCTCTGAATGGCTGGAGACGATCAAACCCCACCTTTCGGGACATGACCGGTTCCAATTAGCGGTGGCGTGCAATGCTCTTGGAATGATTGCACGGGATGATGCGATCCGGCCCCAAGGCATTGTGGAGCGGCCCGAAGCGCAAGCCATTCTGGCTGGCAAACACACACTCGCCAGCCCGGGGTTGCTTCGTCACCTCAGGGCGACCGCTATCGAGAAGCTGAGCGCCGACGTCCCCAAATACCCCGCACTCAGCGCTGCGCGAAAAAAATGGACCGGAGAGAACTGATGGACTTCGCCATCCCCGCCGACCTTCAGGCTTACCTCGACGAACTCGACGCCTTCATCGACGCCGAGATCAAGCCTTTGGAGCAGCAGGACAACAACATCCGCTTCTTCGACCACCGCCGCGAATATGCGCGAACGGATTTCGAAGCGGGCGGCCTGCCCCGGCACGAGTGGGAGGAGCTGCTCAAGGAAGCCACGGCCCGCGCCGACAAAGCGGGCCATTGGCGCTTTTCCGCGCCGAAGCGTTACGGCGGGAAGGACGGCAGCAACCTCTGGATGGCGGTGATCCGCGAGCATTTTGCCCGAATGGGCCTCGGCCTCCACAATGACTTGCAGAACGAGCACTCGATCGTGGGCAACTTCCCCTTCGTCGCCATGTTCGACCAGTGGGGCACCGAGGAGCAGAAAGCCGAATTCATCACCGGAGGGTTTGAGCGCACGCGGCGCGTCGCCTTCGGCCTCACCGAACCCGACCACGGCTCGGACGCGACACACATGGAGACAGTCGCGGTGCGCGAGGCCCGTGACGGGGTGGATGGCTGGCGGATCGATGGCGAGAAGATGTGGATCACCGGGATGCACGTCGCCACCCACTGCGCGATGTTTGCGCGCACCAGCGGCAAGGCAGGGGACGCGAGCGGGATCACCTGTTTTCTCGTCCCCAATCCCACACCCGGCCTCGAAATCGAGGAGTGGATGTGGACCTTCAACATGCCCACCGACCACCCGCGCCTCAGCGTGACGAACGTCTGGGTGCCCGACAGCGCCATCCTCGGCGTCGAGGGCCGCGGCCTCGCGCTGGCGCAGAGCTTCGTCCACCAGAACCGCATCCGGCAGGCGGCGAGCAGTTGCGGCGCGGCGCTCTACTGCATTGATGAAAGCGTGAAATACGCCCGCGAGCGCAAGCCCTTCGGCGAGGAATTGGCCCGCAATCAGGCGATCCAGTTCCCGCTGGTGGAACTCGCCACGCAGGCGGAGATGCTGCGGCTCCTGATCTTCAAGACCGCGTGGGAAATGGACAACATGCCCCACGAGGCGATCGAACGGACCATCTCGGACAAGGTCTCGATGTGCAATTACTGGGCGAACCGGCTGGTGTGCGAGGCGGCGGACCGGGCGATGCAGGTCCACGGCGGCATCGGCTATTCACGCCACAAGCCGTTCGAACACATCTATCGCCACCACCGGCGGTATCGGATCACCGAGGGCAGCGAGGAGATCCAGATGCGGAAGGTGGGGGCGTACCTGTTCGGCTATCTCGGGCCGAAGCGGGGCCAGTTCGGCTAACCCCGCCGCCGCCACACCCCCGCGAGCAGGCTCCCGATCACCACATGCCACACCGCCGAGATCGCGGCAGGCACGGGCGCGAGCGCGGCCTGCGCCGCATTGGCGAATTGCGCGGCAAACGCAGGCGTCTTGGCAAGCCCTGAGCCGAGGCCGGAGTTCTGCATCCCCACCTCGATCGAAATCGTCCGCGCCTCCACCTCGCCCATCCCCAGCATGCGCGCCAGCCCATAGCCGAGGCCAAAGCCCAGCGCATGCAGCAGGAAGGTCGCGAGCAAGAGCACGCCCGCGTGTTCCATGATCTGCGCCTTGGCCCCGCCGACGATCCCGCCCACGATCAGCACCACCAGCACGATCGCCACCAGCGGCAGCACCGCATTCACCCGTGCCGCCGCGCGCGGGAACAGGCGGTTCAGGAGCGTACCCAGCACCACCGGCACCAGCACCACGCCGATCATGCTGACGAGCAGGTTCCAGCGGTCGATCTCCACGTAAGCCCCCGCCAGCCAGCCGGTCAGCAGCGGGGTCAGCACCACCGCCGCCAATGTCGAGACCATCGTCATCGCCACCGACAGCGCCACGTGCCCGCGCGCGATATAGGTGACGATGTTCGACGCGGTCCCGCCCGGACAGCAGGCCACCAGAATAAGCCCCACCGCCAGCCCCGGTTCGAGCGACAGCGCGCGCGCGATGGCAAAGCCCGACAGCGGCATGACCAGGAACTGCAAGCCTACGCCTGCCAGCAGCGCGCGCGGCATCCGCGCAAGGCTGCGATAATCCGCGAAACTGAGCGTCAGCCCCATCGCCAGCATGATCGTGCCCAGCGCAAGGTTGAGCAATGGCTGGCCCGCAATCGCAAAGCGCCCGTCGGTCATCCAGACAAAGCCCTGCGGCCACACCCAAGCCAGCATTACGCCCGCAATCGTCAGCGCGGCGAAATTGTTGGTGATCCTTTGCAGCACGCCGCAGCCCCTTCCTGCGATAGCCCTAGCAATATCGCGCGCTACCGCTAGTCTTGCAGCGAAACAGGGAGGGTTTTCATGCGCTTTTGGGCTGCGGCATTGCTCGCATCGACGTCGGCTGTCGCCGCACAGGCCGGCGAGACGGTGCAATATGACAAGGTGCCGGCATGGGTCGTCCCCGCGACGGTCGAAAAACCCAGCCCCGGCTCCAACGCGATCCTCGTCCTGTTCGATCAGCAAGCGCGGATCGAGGCGGGGCAATTGTGGTCCTATGTTGATACCGCAATGGCGCTCGATTCCCCCGAGGCGCTCACCCGCTTCGGCACGCTGACCGCAAGCTGGATGCCCGACAAGGGCGACCTTATCGTCCACCGGGTCGAATTGCTGCGTGATGGCAAGGTGATCGACGTGCTGGCGGGCGGCGCGAAATTTGAGGTGCTGCGGCGCGAGAAGGGGCTCGAAAACCGGCTGGTCGATGGCGCGCTCACCGCGACGATGGCGGTGCCGGGGGCAAAGATTGGCGATATCCTGCGGCTTACCGCATCGATCACCAGCAGCGATCAGGCGATGGGCGACAACGTCCAGTGGCAACAGGGCCTGATCGCCGAACCCTTCCCGCTGGCCAAGGGGCGGGTCGCGGTGTCCTGGCCCGAAAGCCTTGCCGTCACCCGCAAGCGGTTCGGCAAGGCCGCGGTGGCCGAGCCGGTGCTGAAGGACGGGTATTTCACTTGGAGCGCGAAGATGCCCGTGGCCAAGCTCGACGAACTGCCCAATGATGCGCCTTCGCGGTTCCGGCTGGGCGAATTGATGCAGGTGTCGACCTATGCCGACTATGCCGCGGTATCGCGCAATCACGCGCCGCATTATGCCACTGCGGGCAAGCTTGCCGCCGGCGGCGATCTGGCCGCACGCATCGCCGCAATTGCCGCTGCCAGTCCCGATCCGCTGACCCGTGCGGCCGCCGCATTGCAGACCGTGCAGGACGATATCAGCTACCTGATGAACGGGATGGACGGCGGCAATTACATCCCGCAGGCGCCCGAAGACACATGGGAGAAGCGGTTCGGCGACTGCAAGGCCAAGACGCTGCTCCTGCTCACGATGCTGCGCGAACTCGGGATCGAGGCCGAAGCCACGCTGGTGCGCACCAAGGGCGGCGATGCGCTGCCCGACCTGGCGGCGATGCCGGGCAATTTCGACCACGTGATCGTGCGCGCCAATATCGCGGGCACCAATTACTGGCTCGACGGGACGAGCTCAGGCGTGCGCCGCGACACCATCGACGAGGTGCCGCGCTTCTTTTACGCGCTGCCGCTGCGCGAGGGCGGCGCCGGGCTGATGCCGCTTGACGAGCGGTTTCAGGCCACCCCCGATCGCAGCCTCGCGCTGGCAATCGATCACCGCGCGGGGCTGCGTGTGCCCGCCCTGTTCACGCTCACCGCACAATATCGCGGCACGATGAGCGCGAAATGGCGCACGCTCACCGATCAGGGCAACGCCGACATGCGCCGCGACGCGGCCAGCGATCTGCTCGGCGATATCCTCGAAAATGCGCAGATGACCGATCACACCGTGCGCTACGATCCCGCATCGGGTCTGGCCGAGGTGACGATGCGCGGCATCCTCGCCAGCGGCTGGGAACGCGATGGCACCGCCTACCGGTTCGATGCGCCCGCACAGGCCGCGCGCGATGTCGGCTTCGATGCCGATCGCACCCGCAGCGCATGGCGCGCGCTGCCGTTGTCCCTGCGCGGCCCGGTCTATTACACCAGCACCGCCCAAGTGCTGCTGCCGGATGATGTCGGCGCGCTCGAACTCGAAGGCGCGGCTGCGCCCGTCACCGCGATGATCGGCGGGGTGGAACTGGCCTCGACCGCGCGGCTCGATGGGCAGCGGCTGGTGATCGACCAGTCGATGCGTTCGCTCGACAGCGAACTGCCCGCCGACAGGATCGGGACCGCGCGGCGCGATCTCAACCGCTTCGACCGCCAGCTGCCCGTGCTGCGCGCCGGCACCGGGGTGCGGGAAAGGTGGGAATACATGGGCAAGGACCGCAAGGCTCTCGCCGCGCTCGAGGCCGCCTATGCCAAGGGGATCGCCGAGGCCAAGCCCGACGAGGCCTGGCCGCTGACCAACCGCGCCAGTTTCCGCGCCGGGATCTTCGATCATGCCGGCGCGCTGGCCGATGTCGAAGCGGCGATGGCAATCGAGGAAACCCGCGATCTCTACATCACCCGTGCCGGGCTGCGGCGCGAGCTTGGCAATCTCGATGGCGCGCTTGCCGATCTGGTCGAGGCCGAAACGCTCGAACCCGATGGTTCGACCTATTCGGACCAGATCGAAATCCTCGCGCTCCTGAACCGTGCCGGGGAAGGCACGGCGTTGGCCGAAGATTTCAGCGCGCTGACCACCGAACCGGTCGATGCGGCGATCATGATGGCGCGTGCGCTGGGCTGGCAGGGCGCCGCCGACGAGGGGATCGACGTGCTCGAAACGCTGGTCGCCAAACGGCCGGCGGACGGCGCGTTGCTGGGGGAACTGTGCTGGCAGGCGGCAATCTGGGCAAAGATCGATGAAGAGCGGCTGGCGACCTGCACCCGCGCGGTCGAGAAAAGCGAAAATTCCCCCGCGGTGCTCGACAGCCGGGCGCTGGCGCATTTCCGGATGGGCAATCTTGCCGCGGCGCTGGCGGATGCCGATGCGGCGCTGGTGGCCTCGCCCTACCAGCACGAAACGCGGTTGCTGCGCGGGGTGATCCGCAAGGCAATGGGCGATGCTGCGGGCAAGGACGACATCGCGATGGCGCTGAAGATGCGCCCCTCGCTTGCCGCGCCCTACAAGGCATGGGGGCTGGAATTGTAGGAGAGGGGCGCGCGGGGGCGGTGCTTGCGCTTGCCCCCTCCTGACCCCTGTCTGACCCCCTTCAGACCCCGGTTTGGTGCGTTTAGCGGGCGTGTTTCACGTGAAACACTCGCGGTTCAGCCGGGCATTGCGGCGGCATCGAGCAGGCTGCGCAAATCCTTCAGCGCCTTGGCGCGCAGCTGGTGGACGCGCGGCACGCTGACATCGAGGACGGCGGCGATTTCGGTAAGGTTGAGTTCCTCGACGAAGAACAGCTGGAGCACCAGTTTGAGCCGGTCTGGCAGCTCGATCATCGCCGCGAGCAAGCGCTCGCGATCCTCCGCCGCGCACAAGGCCTCGAACGGGTCGGGATCGTCGCTGGCAAAGGCGAGACTGGTCTCGTCATAGGCATCGTCGATCGGGGTAAGCCGCACGCCCGAACCTTCGATCGCGAGCAGTTCGGCATCGGAAATTCCCATGGTTTGCGCCAGTTCCGCGCGGCTCGGCGCCCGGCCCAGCGTGCCGCGCAAGCTTGCCAGCGCGCGCTCGTATTCCGCCCGGCGGCTGCGCGCGGTGCGGCTGTCATGGGCGAGACGGCGCACCTCGTCGAGCATCGCCCCGCGCACCCGGATCTTGGCATAGGCGGCAAAGCCGTCCTCGGTCGGCCCGGCATGGCGCTGCGCGCATTCGGTCAGCGCGAGGATGCCCGCCTGCACCAGATCCTCGATCTCCAACCCCTCGCGCCCGCGCCCGTTGATGTGCCATGCGGTGCGGCGCACCAGCGGGAGAAACCGGCGCACGCGGTCCTCGACCTCGGCGCGTGAAGGGGCATAGGGGTGCGCGCCAAGTGTCTGCGAAGGCGCGGCAAATCCGGCGTGATCGTGCTTCATGCGGCGATCTCCTCATGCCGGGGCGGGGCCAGTGGCGGGGCCTCTTCGGGCGCGCCGATCACGCCGACCACCGCGATCGGCTGCGCGGCGGGAAGCTCGGCAATCGAGAGCACCAGACAGCGCGGGCTGCGCACCTTGAGCAGCGCGGTCAGCGCACGGCGCGCAGGGGGCTGCACGATCAGCGCGATCGGCCCGCCCTGTTCGTCCGCGATCCGCGCTGCCTCGCGCACGATCATGCCGCCGCAATCGGGCTCGATCAGCGGCTGCCCGGTGGCAGGATCGATCATCCCGCCAAGGATCGCCGATTCAAGCCCCGCATCGAGCGTGACGACCTTCAATGGCTCGCCCGGCGCGGCGATCCGCGCGACGAGGCGCTGCGCCATATCGGCCCGCACCGCATCGATAACCGCATCGAAATCCGTGGTTTTCTGCATTGCCAGAGCCAGCGAGGTGAACAAGGGCTGGGGGTGCGACAGCCCGATCCCGTCAGCCATCAGCGCGCGCAAAGTGCGGGTCAGCGCGGCAAGCGGCAGCGGATCGGGATAGACCGCCTCGACCAGCGCCGGCGCGCGGGCTTTCAGCCCATCGACCCATTCGCGCACCTCGTCGGGGCCGAGCAGCTGATGCGCTTCGGCAAGCAGTGCCTGGTTGGCGTGGGTGGCGATCACCGAAGCGGGATCGACCACCAGGAACCCTTCGGCCACCGCATGATCGCGCGCGCCCGGTGCGATCCACAAGGCAGGGCAATCGAACGAGGGATCGCGCGTCGGCTCCCCCGTCAGCCCGCCATAGCCACCGGGCCCGGCGCGCACATCGCCCGCGTCGATCGCAAGCAGCTTGCCCGGCCGCACCGACCCGCGCGCAATGCTCACGCCGCCCATCATCACCGCGTAATCCTGCGCCGCGAGATCGAGCGAATCGCGGATGCGGAACTGCGGCAGGACGAAGCCCAGATCGCGCGACAATTGCTTCCTGATCCCGGTAATCCGCGTGATCAGCGGCGCACCTTGCGCGGCATCGACCAGCCCGACGATGCCATAGCCAAGCTCGAGCGTGACCAGCGTGCTGTCGGCCACATCGGCGAGCGCGATGTGATCGGGAGGGGTGTCGTCGATCACCTCGGGAACGGGTTCGGGGGCGGCGGCACGCTGTTTGAGCGTCCACCAGATACCTGCCGCGACCGCTGCGGCGGGCAGGAAGATCGCCTGCGGCATCGCGGGCACCACGCCCACCGCGCCAAGGATCAGCGCCACCGGCAGCCACCCGCGCGGATCGGCGAACTGCCCGCCGATCTGTCCGGTGAGATCGCGGGTGTCCGACACGCGGGTCACGATCGCGGCCGCCGCAATCGACAGCAGCAACGCCGGCACCTGTGCCACCAGCGCATCGCCCACCGCCAGCGTCACGTAAGCCTCGCCCGCCTCCGCCGCAGTGAGATCGTGGCTGATCATCCCGATCGCGAAACCGGCGACGATATTGACCCCGAGGATCAGCAGCGCGGCCACCGCATCGCCTTTGACGAACTTGCTCGCACCATCCATCGACCCGTAGAAATCGGCCTCGACCGTGACTTCGCGGCGGCGTTCGCGCGCTTCGTCGGCGGTGACGAGCCCGGCGGCGATGTCGGCGTCGATCGCCATCTGCTTGCCCGGCAGCGCATCGAGCACGAAGCGCGCGGACACCTCGGACACACGGCCCGCGCCCTTGGTGATGACGATCATGTTGATGATCATCAGGATCGCGAACACGAACAGGCCGACGGCGAAATTGCCGCCGACCAGGAAGGCGGCGAAGCTTTCGATCACATGGCCCGCCGCCGCGCCGCCTTCGTGCCCGTGCACCAGCACCACGCGGGTCGATGCGACATTGAGCGCAAGCCGCAGCAGCGTCGCGAACAGCAGGACGCTGGGAAAACTGGAGAAATCGAGCGGGCGGCGCGCGTTCAATGCCACCATCAGCACCGCAATCGAGATCGCGATGTTGAGCACGAAGAAGATGTCGAGCAGCATCGCCGGCACGGGCAGCACCATCAGCGCCAGCAGCGCGAAGATGCCCGCCGGCAGCGCCAGCGATACCGAAGCATTGCCAAACCGCGCCGTGCGCGAAAGCGGGATCAGCGCGGTTCCGCTCACAGGCCGAGCGCCTTCAGCCGGTCATAGGCGCGGCGAACCTGCGGCGGGGCGGCGGCGGGGTCCGAACCGAAGGTGTTGCCGAGGATTTGCGACATCGGCGCACGCGGCAGCCGGCTGCCGTTGCTGCGCGGAAAATTCGCCGCGGTATGGGTGAGGGCAGGCGAGGGGCCGGGGCCGAACACGCCTTCATCGGCGATCAGATAGGGCGCGGGGGTAAACCCGCCCGAAGCGGTGTTGCCGCGCACATAATCGGCGCGGGCAAAGCGCGGCGCCCTGCCATCGCTGGCGCGGTCGAGCGCGCGCCCGATCTTGCCTTCGATCACATCCATCACCTGCGCCAGACTGCGCGGGCTGCCATCGGGGCCATAGAAAATCCCGCGGTTGGCTGCCGCCGGACGGGCGAACAGCGCAGGCGCGCTTTGCGAGGGGTTCGCCTGCAATTCGCTCAGGAACCGGCCCGCTCCGCCCGCGCCGAGGAAATGCGCCAGATACAATTCGCCGTGGCTCGGCTGCCGGCCAAGGATCGGCATCAGATGCGCGCGGTTGTCCTCGGCCAGCCCCGCCGCCATCAGCGCGGCGACCTGCGGATCGTTGCGCAGGGCGAGGATTGCCTCACGCTGCGCAGGATCGCTGACCCAGGCATTGCCGCTTTCGCTCATCGCGATCTGATCGGCCACCGCGCCCAGCCCGAAGCGCGCCCCGTGGCGTTTGACCGTGCCGAGCCAGGTGCTTTCGATGAACTGGTAAAGCCCGGTCGCGCTCGAAGTGGCGGCGCGCGCTTCGGGGTTCATTGCGGATTCGACCTCGGCTTGTGCAAGCAGGAAGTTGAAATCGATGCTGGTCGCCTGCGCCGCGCGGGCGATCGCGGCCTCGACCGAACCGCCCCCGCCCGCGATCTGCCGCGCGGCAACACGGCCGCCATCCGCGATCCCGGCCTGTGCTGCGGCATGACTGCGCGCGGCGGCATCGAACCCGGCGCGCAAGCTGCCTGCGGGCAAATTCAACGTTAGGGGAGAGGGGTTCATGCGCTTTTCCGCCTGACGGGAGCGCCCGCGGTGGCGCGGGGCTTTCACAGGCGGGTTTTGCAAGGCGCGTGCCAGTTGCGGATGGCTCCGGCCCAGGTATGAACCCTTAGGCGCGCGCGGGGGTATAGGTCGCGCGCGGCATCCGGCGCGATCCTGCCAGTGCCTCGATCCGTGCCGCGACGTTGGCCGCGAGGAGATTGCGCACCCGGCGGTTGACCTCGTTGAGCTGGCGTGCGGTTTCGGCCAGCGTGCGGGTCTCTCCGTCGAGCATCTGCGGCCCGATCGCGGCAAGTTCATCGCACAGCGCTTCCTTGTCGCGCGCCGCGCCGATCAAACCATCGGCATCGAGCGCGGCAAGCGCCTGCCGTTCGCGTTCCAGAACGGCAATCATCTGCCGCAAGCCTGCCGCCAGCGGCACCAGAGGGGCAGGGGCAGGGGCGGGGGTCGGCACGGCATGAAGCGCGGGCCGGGTGGCAGGGACAAGGATTTCAGGCATTGGATCAGACCCGTTCCGGCATCGACAGGCTGACCTGCGCAGCGATCATCGCATCGACGATCTTGGTCGGGACCAGCGGATATGACCCGTCGCGCAGCGCCGCCTTGATCTGGCTCACCCGTTCGGCATCGACCGGCGGGCTGGCGGCTTCGGCTGCGCTGCTGACCTCGAGGCTGACCCCGCCCGGCGCGGCGCCGGCAGCAGGGGCGGCATTGCGGGGGCGGGCTTCGATCTGCGCGCGCTCGCCCGATGCGACAGCGCGGGCGGCGCTGACGCTCGGCAATTTGCTCAGTTCGATAGAGGGCATGGCGGTGGTCCTTCGATCAGGTCTATGCGGGCCAGAACGGCACGCGGTGGCAGGCTTTAAGGGGGTGTTATCCGGCAGGGATCACGACCATGCCGGGCCGTTCGATCCGCGCGCGCAGGCCTTCGGATTTGGCGCTGGTGCGGACATGGATCCAGTCGCCCACGCGCCCGGCCTCCATCGCTTCGCCGGGCTTCTGCACGCTGAACCCGCGCCCGCGCACCACCAGCGTCACGGCATCGCCGCGCTTGACCGCGGAAGGGGCAGCGGCGGCCCCCGCGGTGCTAACACCCGGCTGCGGCAGGGTGGCGATGAAGATGCGCCAGGAGGTCGGGCCCGGGCACTCCACCTGCACCGCGCTGTGTGCGGGGGTGTGCCAGCGCACTGCCAGCGGGCCATCGCAGGCGGCGAGCGCGAGCCGCGGATCGGCTGCCATGCGTGCCCCGCCGGGCGCGCCGATCGGGGCCTTGGTGAATTCGGCCACGGCCGCATCGATCGCCGCCGGACTGGTCAGCGCGCGGGTCTGCGCAGCGGCGGGCGGATCGCACAGCGGCAGCAGGATCGGCAGCACCAGCGGGCTCAGCCGCCAGCCATCGTGCCAAGTCATCGAAGCGGTCATCGGGTCACAATCCTTGTGTGCAGCGCGGTTGGCGCGCGTTCGCCCGCAGCAAGACGCGTGCCAAGGCGGGTTTAGGTATTTTGCCCGGATCGCTTGGGTCCGCAGCTTAGGCATAGGCCGATAGGGTGGCTGCATTCGGCACCCACCCCTTGTTTCGGGTTTCATCACAATGGCCTTTTCAACCGGCTTCTCCCGCACTTCGCGTGCGACCCGCATCCGCGACAAACCCGATCGCCGGGCACATACCACCGGCACGCGGGCCAAGGCTGCAAGAACCGAACTGCTCGACGATATCGGCGCGTTCTTTGCCCGCCACGATCTGGAAGTGACCGCGCCCAACATGGCGGCGGTGTGCGGCGCGCTGTCGGGTAGCAGCCCCGAACTTGCCAGCGCACTGGTGCAGCGCGAGGCCTGCGGCGAGCCGATCGACCAGCGCTGGCTCGACACGGTCCTGCGCAACGATCCCGATGGCAATGCGCGGATCGCTGCGCTCGAACAGCTTTCGGAGAAGCTCGAATATGCGCTCACCCGCTTTGCGCAGACCGCACGCGATGCGCAGACCGAAACCAGCGATCACCGCGGCGCAATCGGCGACCAGATCGAGGCGCTCGCCGGGCCGCAGGAATTCGCGCAGGTGATCGACCTGTCGCGCGCGATGCTGAGCCGGATCGAACAGATCGAAGCGGCGATGGCGCGCAGCGAGCTTGAGATCTACCGCTTGCGCGAAAGCCTCGCCCGCGCGCGCAGCGAGGCCGATGTCGATCATCTCACCCGTCTGCCCAACCGCCGCGCGTTCGAACGCCAGCTGGTCGCCGCCGCGATCGAGGCGCGCGACAAGGGCGAGCCGCTGAGCATCGCGTTTTGCGATGTCGATCATTTCAAGCAGGTCAACGATCGCCACGGCCATGCCGCAGGCGACCGGGTGCTGTGCGCGCTGGCGGCGAGTTTTCGCGAGATGGCGGGCGACCACTGCTTCACCGCGCGCCACGGCGGAGAGGAGTTCGTGCTATTGTTCTCGGGTCTCGCAAAGGAGGCCGCCAAGGGCAGGCTCGATGCGATCCGCCGCGCGCAGGCCGGCCGCATTCTGATGAACCGCGACACCGGCCAGCCGTTCGGGCGGATCACCTTTTCGGGCGGCGTTGCCCAGGTCGACGACGATGCCGACACCCGCGCCGCGCTCGCCCGCGCCGATGCGGCGCTTTACCGGGCCAAGCAGCAAGGCCGCAATCGCATCGAACTGGGTTAGACCGCGCCAGCGCCTAGGATGCTCTGCGGGCGGGCCGGATCGCCAAGGCGATGGTCTGGTCATAGGCAAGGCTGGCGTAGACTTCGTCGACGGAGCCAGCGGCAATGATCGTGCGGACCTGCGTGCCCGCGGCGCGCGCCTGCTGGGCGAGCGTTTCGGCGCGGGCCCAAGCCGCGGCCTCTGCGCCGGGGGTGTGGATCGCGAAGACCGTCACGGTCGCGCGCGGATCGGGGGCCTGCGCGCGCAGCCAGTCGCCCAGACTCGGGCCGCCGGCAACCGGGCGGAATAAGGCCTGCGCGGCGGCGACTTCGGGTTCGGCGGTTTCGCGCGTCTTTTGCTCCTGCACCGCGCGCGCAGCCAGATGGCGACCGGACTCGGCTTCGGCAGCGGGCAGCGCGGAAAGCGACAGCAGGAACAGGATCAGCGCAAGATCGGCTAGGATCAGCTGCCAGCCATGCCCGATCCGCGTCTGACCCGGCCGGGGCAGTGCGGAAGAGCGGATCATGCCACCCCCCGCAAATGTGCGCGGCGTTCGTGCGGAGGCGATGGCGCACCGCCGATCCCGGCGATGAACCAGTCGGCAAGCGCATCGCGCGCCTGCTCTTCGGCCCGCCCGCGGCGTTCGATCGCGCTGGCCAGCGGGAAACACACCAGATGCGCGATCAGTGCGCCATACAGCGAAGTCAGCACCGCGGTCGATACCGCGCCCATGATCGCCGCTGCCGCGCTGCCCCCGGCGACAGGCGCAAGCTGCGTCAGGCCATACAATGTGCCGATCAGACCGAACACCGGCGCCAGCTCGCCCGCGCAGGCGAAGACTTGCGCCGCATTGATCCGGCGCGCCTCGGCAAGCGCCCGCTCGGCGCGGCGCACAGGCGCCAAGGCATCATGCGCGCCGCGGCGCAGATAGGTCTCCAGCAGCAATCCCAGCGCGCGGTCGGGCGGCAGCGGCGGGTCCGCGCGGCGCGGGCCATTGCGCTGGATCGCGCTGATCGCGACCGCCAAGGCCTTGCGGTTCGCCTCGGGGGAGAACCCGCCGCCCAGTGTCCCCGCCGCCATCCGCAAAGCCCCGCCAAACTCGCGCCAGCCGCAGCGCGCCACGGTAGCCAGCACGGTGCCGGATGCCACGATCGCCAGCGCGCCGGGGTCGAACAGGACGGAAAACTGGCTCGGCATGACGGGATCCCTCCGGCTGGTGACACCGCTGCAGAACGGCGCTGCTGACCGCGGATTAAGCGCGGCACGGGTTTGCCCTGAGGCGGCAGCGATGGCGGCAAAAGCCTGCCGCTGCGCATGCCGCACGCCGTATCGATGGTGCGGTTTTGCGCGTTGCTGCGAAATTGGCACGGTTCGTGCTGATCGTCTTGCGACCTGCGGGCCACCCCGCGGCGCAGACAGGAGTTCGAACAGGTGAACGAGCGACTTTTCGGTATCCACGGCGCGGCGCTGACCTTGCGGTCGCAGCGGATGGGGGTGATCGCCTCGAACATCGCCAATGCCGCGACCCCGGGCTACAAGGCGCGCGACATCGATTTCAACGCCGCGCTCGATGCCCGGCTGGATCAGGGCCGCAAAGGCGTTGCCACCAATCCCGAGGCCGGGATGGTGTGGCGCCGCCCGACGATGCCCTCATTGGATGGTAACACGGTCGAACTGAACCGCGAGCAGGTCGCCTTTGCCGAAAACGCGGTGGCCTATTCCGCGACGCTCAGTTTCGTGCAGGGCAAGGTCAACACCATCACCCGCGCGCTGAAGGGCGAGTGAGGCCAATGCCCGAACGCACCCCCACCACGCTGTTCAGCCTCACCACCCGCGCGATGAGCGCGCAGATGGTGCGGATGAATGCCGCCACCTCGAACCTTGCCAATGCGGGATCGGTCTCCTCCACCGAGGAAGGCGCCTATCGCCCGATCCGCGCGGTGTTCGCGACCGAACTCGACCGCGCATCGGGCATCGCCGGGGTCACCACCAGCGGTCTGGTGCGCGCCGAAACCGCGCCGACCAAGCGTTACGATCCCTCGCACCCGCTCGCCGACAAGGACGGCAACGTCTTCGAAGCCCCCGTCGATGAGACCGCCGAGATGGTCGAGATCATGGAAAGCGCGCGCCAATATCAGAACCTGGTGCAGGCGCTCCAGACCGCCAAGCAACTGATGCTCGAAACCCTGAGGAGCCAGTGATGACCACCACCACAACCACCACCGTCAATTCCGCCGCGCAGACCACGCTCGACCGGCTCAACACGCCTTCGCGGCTGAAAGGGGCAACCCAATCGCTGGGGCAGGCCGATTTCCTCAAGCTTTTGACCACGCAGCTGTCGAACCAGGACCCGCTCGCGCCGACCGACAATCAGGCAATGCTGGCGCAGATGGCGCAGTTTTCCGCGCTCGCCGCGACCACCGAAAGCGGCGCCACGCTCGAAGAAATCTCGGCCAAGCTCGATCGCCTGATTTCGGCGCAGGAAGCCACCGTGCGCGCTGTCAACGCGCCTGCGCCCTGACCCGTCCCCTCAACCGAAGGATAAAGCCATATGTCGTTCTTCACTTCGCTGTCCGGTCTCAAGAACGCCGATACGGACCTGCGCGTCATTGCTCACAACATCGCCAACGCCGAAACCGTGGGCTTCAAGAAAAGCTCGGTCCAGTTTGCTGATCTGGTCGCCACCGGCTCTGCCACCGACCCGCGCCGCAGCCCCGGCATCGGCGCGACGATTGCCGGGATCACGCAGGACTTCGTGCTCGGCCCGCTCGAACAGACCGGGCGCGCGCTTGACCTCGCGATCGACGGCGATGGCTTCTTCGCGCTCGCCAATCCGTTTTCGGGCGAGGTCAGTTACAGCCGCAATGGCAACTTCCGGCTGACCGCGGTGGGCGAGATGGAGGATTCGTGGGGCAACCGCCTGCAGGCCTATCCGGTCGATGCGGCGGGCAACCCGACCTCGGCTGTGCCTGCGGATATCAACGTGCCGGTCACCAACGGCACCGCCACGCTCGCCAACGTCACGATCAACGTGCGCGGGATCGTGATTGCGGCCTATTCGGATGGCTCGACCCAGCCGGTCGGGCAGGTTGCGCTCGCCACGTTCCCCGCGCCCAACGGCCTTCGTGCCGCGGGCCAGACCAAGTGGCAGGCGACCGGCGAAAGCGGCGCTGCGGTGTTCGGCAATCCGGGCATCGGCACCTATGGCGAAATGATCAGCGGCGCGCTCGAACGCTCGAACGTCGATCTGGCCGAGGAAATGGTCGCGCTGCTCACGGCGCAGCGCAATTTCCAGGCCAATGCCAAGGCGATCGATACTGCGACACAGATTTCGCAGACCGTGCTGAACCTGCGCAGCTAAGGCGATGGACCGGCTGATCTACACCGCGATGACCGCGATGAACGCGGCGATGGACCGGCAGCGGGTGGTGGCGAACAACCTCGCCAACGCCTCGACGCCGGGCTTTCGCCAGGAAATCTTCGCGGTGACCCCGGCAACGCTCAAGGACGGCACGCTCGAAGCGCGCGCGCCTGCACGCGGCAATGTGCGCGGCGCGGACATGAAGGCGGCGCGCGTGGTGCCCACAGGCAATCCGCTCGATGTCGCGCTCGAAGGCAAGGCGCTGATCGCGTTCCAGTCGCCCGACCGGCAGGGCGAAGTCTATTCGCGCCGCGGCGATCTGCGCGTCGGCGCGACGGGCGTGCTCGAAAACGGCGAGGGGCTGGCGGTGCTGGGTGAGAACGGCGCGCCGATCACGCTGCCGCCGGGCTTCGGAATCAGCCTTGCCGCCGATGGCACCGTCTTGGCCGCCGATCCCGCCGCGCCGGGCGCTGCGGCGGAACCCGTGGGCCGCATCCGGCTGGTCAATTCCGAAGGCACTCGGCTGGCCAAGGGGATCGACGGATTCCTGAAGGTCCCCGCCGCCGCTGGAGGCACCGGCGTGCTACCACCCGATCTTACCGCGCGGCTCGGCACCGGCGCGCTCGAAATGTCCAATGTCGAAACCGCCGACACCCTCGTCCAGATGATCGAGGCGCAGCGCGCTTTCGAACAGCGCGCCAAGATCATCGCCACCGCAGGCAGCCTCGACGAAGCCGGCAGCGGCCTCATGGCGCTGCGCTAATCACAGGAGACCCGACCCATGCCCACATCCGCCCTCCACGTCGCCCGCACCGGTCTTGAAGCCCAGGACATGCGGATGCGCGTCATCGCCAACAACCTTGCCAATATCGGCACCACCGGGTTCAAGCGCGACCGCGCCGATTTTGCCACGCTCGCCTATCAGGAACAGCGCGTCGCGGGCCAGGCCTCGACCGGGCAGACCGCTTATGCGGTCGGCCTCAATCTTGGCACCGGGGTGCAGGTGCAGGGCACCACCAGCATCCAGACGCAAGGCACGATGAACCCCACGGGCAACACGCTCGACGTGGCGCTGGACGGGGATGGCTATTTCCAGGTCGAACTGCCCGGCGGGGGGCAACCGGGCTTTACCCGCGCGGGCAACTTCACGCGCTCTGCCGATGGCACGCTGATCACCGCGCAAGGCTATGCGCTGCAGCCGCCGATCCAGATTCCGGCGGGCGCGCAATCGATCAGCATCGCGCCCGACGGCACGGTCACCGCGCTGACCCCGGGCAATGCCGAGCCCACGCAGCTTGGCCAGCTCTCGGTCTCCAGCTTCGTCAATCCGGCGGGCCTGCGCAACATCGGCGACAATTTCCTCGTCGAAACCGCCGCCAGCGGCCCTGCCGAAACCGGCTTTGCGGGCGAAAACGGGCGCGGACAGATCCGGCAGGGGATGCTCGAAGGATCGAACGTCAATGTCGTGGAGGAGCTGGTCGAGATGATCGAGGCCCAGCGCGCGTACGAAATCAATTCCAAGATGGTGAGCGCGGTCGACGAGATGCTGCGCAACGCCAACCAGACCTTGTGAGGCGCACGATGAGGCAATCGGCTGTCACGCTTGCTGCGGCATCCGCGCTGCTGGCAGGCTGCATGGGCGCAGGGCAGGGGCCGCAAGCGGGCTTTGCCGCGCCTCCGCCGCCCGGCACCGCGATCACCGCGGCCACGGCAGGCGATCCCTATGCCGCCGCGATGCCGGCAATGCAGGGCGCAAGCGCCGGCGCGATCTTCCAGCCGTCGAACGGTTATGCCGGGCTGGTGACGGGCACGCGCGCGCGCAGTCTTGGCGACATGGTGACGATCATCCTCACCGAAGCCACCACCACCGTCAAGAGCACGACGGGCAAGACCAGCCGCGAAGGCAGCTTCGGGATCACCCCGCCCTCCTCCGGCCCGCTCGATTTCCTCAAGCCCGATGCCCTTAAAGCTGCGGCCGAAGGGTCGTTCACAGGCGCAGGCAATGCCGCGCAGCAAAGCCGGCTCAACGGTGCGGTCGCGGTCACGATTGCCGCGATCTACCCGAACGGCACCGCCGAAGTGGTCGGAGAAAAGCAGATGATGTTCAGCCAGGGAGACGAATGGGTGCAGTTTGCCGGCCGCATCCGGCTGGTCGATATCAACAGCGACAATCGCCTTGCCTCCTCGCAGGTCGCGAATGCCCGGATCATCTATTCGGGCAAAGGCGCGGTGCAGCAGGCAAGCCGTCCGGGCTGGCTCAGCCGCTTCTTCAACCTCATTTCGCCGTTCTGACGAGAGGGCCCGCCCCGATGTTCCGCACCCGCATCCTTGCCACGCTGCTCTATGTGCTGATGGCCTTTGCCGCCGGGCAGATCCCGGTGCCCGCCCATGCCGAACGGATCCGCGATCTTGGCCAGTTCGAAGGCCTGCGCGCCAACCAGCTGACCGGATACGGCGTGGTGGTCGGCCTTGCCGGAACGGGCGACAACAACCTTGCCTATGTCACCGAAGCGATGCGCGGCGTCTCGGGCCGGCTCGGCTTGCCGTTGCCGCCGGGTGTCAGCCCGACGCTGCGCAATGCGGCTGCGGTGATCGTCACCGCCGAATTGCCCGCCTTTGCCAAGCCCGGCCAGCGGATCGACATCACCGTGTCGACGCTGGGCCAGGCATCGTCCTTGCGCGGCGGGGCGCTGGTGCTCACCCCGCTGTATGGCGCGGACGGACAGATCTACGCGATGGCGCAGGGCAATGTCGCGGTCGGGGGGCTGGGGGTGAGCGGGCGCGACGGGTCGCAGGTCAGCGTCAATGTCGCGACCGTGGGCCGGATCGCCGACGGGGCCAGCGTCGAGCGCGCGGTCGCGACCGGGTTCGACACGGCGCCTGCGCTGCGGTTCAACCTTCACAAGGCCGATTTCCTCACCGCCGCCCGCGTGCGCGATGCGATCAATACGCGCTATCCGGGCATGGCGAGCATCGCCGACGGGGTTTCGATCGCGCTCGCGCTGCCGGCGGGCAACGATGTGCGATCGGGCATGATGGCCGAGATCGAGATGCTCGCCGTCACCCCTGCGCCTGTGGCGGCGCGGGTGATCGTCAACAGCCGGACGGGCACGGTCGTCATCAACGATGCGGTGCGGCTAGCGCCCGCGGCGGTCAGCCACGGCAAGCTGGTGATCCGGATCGACGAGAACCCAGCGATCGTGCAGCCCGCCCCCTTCAGCAACGGCGAGACGGCGCGCGAGGAATCCTCGGACATTTCCATCGAGGAACAATCCGACCGCGTCGCCTATATGCCGGGCGCCGCATCGCTGAACGAGATCGTCGACGCGCTGAACCTCCTGGGTGTGGGCGCATCCGATCTGGTGGTGATCCTCGAAAGCCTGAAACAGGCGGGCAGCCTGCAAGCCGAAATGGTGGTGCTGTGATCGGGCCGCTCGGCCCCGTGCGCGGCGCGGCCGCGCCTGCGCTCTCGCCCGAACGCGCTGCGCTGCGCGAAGCGGCGGAAGGCTTCGAGGCGATCATGGTGCGCAAGATGCTCGCCAGCGCGCGCGCGGCGAGCTTTGCGCAGGAAACCCCGCTGACCGGCGGGGGGATGCAGCAGTTCCAGACGATGCGCGACGAACATTTCGCCGACATCGCCGCTGCATCGGGCACCTTGGGGTTTGCCCGCAGTATCGAAGCCAGCCTCGCGCAATATCTCCCCGTCAAAGGTGACAGCTGATGCCAACCGCGATCTTCACCATTGCCCGCTCGGGCCTCACCGCGTCCCGCCGCAGCCTCGAGCTGACGGCGCAAAACATCGCGAACGCCGAAAACGTGCACTATTCGCGCCGCACGCTGACGCAGGGCGAGCTGGTGATGACCGGCAGTATCGGCAACAACGCGCAGGATTCGCTGGGCGGGGTGAGGCCGGGCGTGATCGAGCGGGCCGAGAGCGGGCTGGTCCAGCGGCAGGCGCGCGATTCGGCCTCGGCGCTGGCCGCGGCGGAAGAACAGTTCTTCGCCATGAAGGAAGCCGAAAGCGCGCTCGAAACCTCGGGCGTCTATACCGGTCTGGTCGATTACGAAGCCGCGCTTACCCGCTTGCAGAACAACCCGACCGAGCCTGCGCTGCGGCTCGCCGCGTTGGAAGCGGCGCGCAAGATGGCGGGCAATTTCCGCATCGCCGACGGCACGCTCGCCAATGCGCGCAGTCTGGTGCAGGCCGAAGTCAGCGCCAGGACGCTGACCGTCAACGAGCTGGCGGGCGAACTGGCCAAGATCAACGCCGATCTGGTCGGTGCGCGCGAAGGCACCGCGGGCCGCGCCGCGCTGCTCGATGCACGCGACAAGGCGCTGGCCGGCCTCGCCAAGGAATTCGGGATCACCCCGACGATCAACGCCAACGGCACTGCCGATGTCACCGTCAACGGCACCCCGCCGACCGCGCTGGTCACCGGCAGCACCACGCAGACGCTTGCCACCGGCTTTGCCGCCGACGGCACGGTTACCTTCACGCTGGGTGGCAGCGCCTTTGTGCCTGCCAGTGGCGGGATGGCAGGCCGCGCTGCCGCCCTGGCCGAAATGGCCGATCTGCAGACCGGGCTCGATGCGCTAGCGCTCTCGGCGATCACGCTGTCGAACACTGCGCAGGCCAATGGCGTGGGGATCGCCGGGACGCCCGGCCAACCGCTGTTTTCCGGAACCGGAGCGGGCAGCATCACGATGGTGCTCGCATCGGCAGACGGACTTGCCACCGCCCCCGCAGGTGCGCCAGCGGGCAGCCGCGATACCGCCAATCTGGCGGCGCTGATCGCCGCGCTCGGCGATACCAGTGGGCCGATCACAGGTGCCGATGCGCTCTTGCTTGGCCTTGCAAGCAAGGTCTCCGCGCTCGAAACCCGCACCGACGGGCTCGCCGTGGTGGCCGCCAGCGCCGAGGCCGAATTGCTGCGCGAAACCGGGGTCGATCTCGACACCGAAGCGGCCAATCTGGTTCGCTTGCAGCAGGCCTTCGAGGCCAACAGCCGGGTGATCCAGATCGCTGCCGAGCTGTTCGATACCGTCCTTGATCTGAGATAAGGGGAGCGCGCCGACATGGGTTCCATCACCAATTCCGCCGGTTCGTTCTTCAACCGCTCGCTCGCCCAGATGGCCGATCTGCGCAGTGGGATCGAACGCACCCGCAGCCAGATAGCGACGGGCCGCAAGATCGAACGCGGCTCGCAGGATCCGGCCGCAGCCGCGCAGTTGCGCAGCGTTGCCCGGCGCGAGGCGCTGGCGATGGTCGAGGGCGACAATGCCGCGCGGCTCGGCCAGGACCTGGGCGCAGCCGCGAGCGAGGTGCAGGCGGTGACCGCGGTGCTTCAGCGCGCGCGCGAGCTTGCCGTGCAAGCGGCGAGCACCCCGACGGGCGCCGATGGTCGCCGCGCGATCGCTTTCGAACTGGAGCAATTGGGGCAGGAATTGTTCAATCGCTCCAACGCGGTCTCGCTCACCGGCGAGACGCTGTTTGCCGGCCAATCGACGGGCGCTGCCTTCACCCGCGATGCGGCGGGCAATGTCACTTACATCGGAACGCCCGAAAGCGGCGCGGTGCCGGTCGCCCCCGGAACCGCGATCGAACGCGGGCTGCCGGGAAGCGAAGTGTTCGAATTCGATCTGGGCGGGACCCCATCGAGCGCCTTTGCCGTGCTGGGTGCCTTGACCACCGCCTTGCAGGGCGGGGCGGGCGATCCGGTGGCGGCCGCGAATGCCAGCATCGCCGGGATCGATGCCGCGCTCGACAGTGCCAACCGCGCGACCACCATCCTCGGCACGCGGATGGCGTGGGTCGAACAGGTCGAAACCCAGCAGGCCGACCGCCGTGTCGCCTTGGCCGAACGGCGCAGCCGCGTGGGCGATACCGACATTGCCGAAGCCATCGCGCGGCTCCAGCAATCGCTGACCGCATTGGAAGCAAGCCAGTCCGCCTTTGCCCGTGTCAGCTCGCTGACGCTGTTCGACGCGCTGCGCTAGGAGGATTGCCGACGTGTTTGCTGCTATCGGCATTGTCGTGCTTCTGGTCATGGTGTTCGGCGGGTTCATGCTCGCTGGCGGCGCCATGGGCCCGGTGCTCGCCGCGCTCCCGCTCGAATTCATGATGATCGGCGGCGCCGCCACCGGGGCGACGCTGATCGGCAACTCGATGCACGAGATCAAGCTCCTGGGCGCGGGCTTCGGGCGCGTGTTCAAGGGGCCGAAATACACCGATCAGGACCATATCGATGCGATCGCGCTGACATCCAAGCTGATGAAGCTGCTGCGTTCGGAAGGCGCGGTGGCGCTGGAAAGCCACGTTACAGAACCTGCGTCCTCGACCCTGTTTTCCGAGTATCCGCGCCTTCAGGCCGATCCCGTCGTGACCGCGATGATCTGCGATCCGCTGACGCTGATGGTGGTCTCGTCGGGCACGCTCGATACCCATGCGGTCGAGGACATCATCGACAGTTCGATCAAGACCCAGATGCACGAGATGGACGAGCCGCAGCACATGATCCAGTCGCTCGCCGACGCGCTGCCCGCATTGGGGATCGTCGCGGCGGTGCTCGGGATCATCAAGACGATGGGCGCGATCGACCAGCCGCCGGCGATCCTGGGCAAGATGATCGGGTCGGCGCTGGTCGGCACCTTCCTCGGCGTGCTGCTTGCCTATGGCCTCGCCGGCCCGCTGGGTGCGCGGCTGAAGCAGATCAACGTTCACGATCAGCAGATCTTCCATTCGATCAAGCAGGTGATCATCGCCAGCCTGCACGGCTATCCGCAGCCGCTGGTGCTCGAAGCGGCGCGTTCGGGCCTTCCGCCCGCGCACCGGCCCAAGCTGACCGACCTGCTCGACATGATGCGCGGTCGCTGACATGGCCGACGCAGGCAGCGCCATCCCCGCGCCCATCATCGTCAAGAAGGTGACGATCGTCGAGGGCGGCCATCACGGCGGCGCGTGGAAGGTCGCCTATGCCGACTTCGTGACCGCGATGATGGCGTTCTTCCTGCTGCTCTGGCTGCTCGGCGCGACGGAGGAAAAGCAGCGCAAGGGCATTGCCGATTATTTCGCGCCCACGCTGGTCAAGCTGCGCAAGGATGGCGCCGGATCGGACGGCTTGCTGGGCGGATCGTCGCTGACCGATGCCGACAATTACCCCAACCGGCAGGGGCAGACCGGGACGCGCACGATAACGATCCCGCGCGGCGCGACCGGCGGCCCTTCGGAAACGGGACGCGGCAGCGATGCCGAAACGCAGAAGCTCAAGCAGTTGCACGACAAGATCCAGAACAAGCTGATGCAGCGCCGCCAGTTGCGCGATCTTGCGCGGCAGGTGCGCGTGATGCGCGCGCCCGAAGGCATCCGCATCGATCTGATGGACAATGCCGATTTCTCGATGTTCGAACTGGGCACCACGATCCTCACCAAGCCGGCGCGCGAATTGCTGCAGGTGATGGCCGATACGCTGGCGGAAGAAAACGCGCCGCTGATCGTGCGCGGGCACACCGATTCGCTGCCATGGCGCGGCGGGATAAAGGCCAACAACTGGTCGCTTTCCGCCGGCCGCGCCGAAGCCACGCGGCAGGCGCTGGTGCTGGGCGGGGTGGCGCAGCCGCGCTTTGCCCGGATCGAAGGCGTCGCCGAAACCGAACCGCTGATCGGCGACAATCCCGCCGATCCCCGCAACCGGCGCATTTCGCTGTTGCTGCTCGAAGGACGCGGCGCGCCACTGGCAAGGTCGATGCCGCCAGCAGCCGAGCCTCCGCTAAAGCGCGGGCGCATGCCGCAAGCCTTGGCGGCGCGCGATTGAGGCGCCCGTGCGCGCGAGGTCAGGCCTGCGGTTCGGTCACCCGTTCCACCGCGAGCGCAGCGGTCAACCCGTGGACGATGGTCGACAGCGCGATCGTTGCCGCGATGATCGCCCACAAGGACCCTTCATTGACCAGTTCGACATGGTGCGCGGCATAGGCGAGATAATAGACCGACCCGATCCCGCGCACGCCATAGAACGCCATGACCGCACGCGATCGCGCCGCGATCCCGAGCCCCGCGAGCGAAACCCATGCCGCTGCGGGGCGGATCACGAGAACCAGTGACAGCGCGATGATCGCTTCGGGCCAGCCGAGATAGGGCCACAGGCCAGGCAGCGCGGCGCCCAGTGCGACCAGGATCAGCGCGGTCAGCGTGTGTTCGAGCGATTCGGAAAAATCGTGCAGCCGGGTGTGGAATTCATGCTCCGATTCCTGCCGGCGCAGCACCATCCCGCTGACGAAGACCGCGATGAAACCATAGCCTTCGACCAGTTCGGTCACGCCATAGGCAAAGATCACCCCGGCAAAGGCGACGACGCCGGCCTCGGTCGCGGCGAGCGGATTGTTGCGCGGCCAGACGAACAGGATTTTCCCCAGCAGCCAGCCGACCAGCACACCGGCGCCTGCCCCCACCGCAATGCGATAGATCACATCGCGCAGCATCCATTCGCCGATCAGCCCTGCGCTCAGCGCACCGGTGGTCGCGATCAGGATGCCCAGATGCACGAAGGGAAAGGCAAGCCCGTCGTTGAGACCGGCCTCGGTGGTCAGCGTGAAACGCACCGGGTGCTCGCCGCCTTCGGAGGGTCTGCCCACCTGAACATCGCCCGCAAGCACCGGATCGGTCGGCGCCAGCACCGCGCCCAGCAGCAAAGCGCCCGCCAGGGTCAATCCGGCAGCCTGCCATCCCACCAGCGCGAGCGCTGCGATGGTCAGCGGCATCGCCACCGCCAACAACCGGATGGTCGGCTTCCACAGACGTTTTCCGCCCAGCTGGTCGATCCGCAATCCGGTGCCGAACAGTCCGATGATCACGCAGAATTCCGCAGCGACCTCCCACACGCGCGGCGCGGCAAGCGGATCGAGCGCGGGCGGCATCCCCGGCAACCATGAAAAGGCGGCAAACCCGGTGAGAAGCAACAGGGCAGAGGCAGCCGGCTCGCGCCATGAAATGAAACGCGGCAGCCAGTGGGACAGGATGATCGCCAGGCCAAGCGCGGCGAGCATCATATGGGTCGAACTGAATTCGTACATCGAGCCTCATCGGCAGAGCACGCGAATTTGCCGTCTGCCGCGCTCCCATGCCGCGATTTTCGGTGCGGGCGCAAAGCCTTTTGTCGGCGTCATTCGGCGCGCCAGGCTGGCGGACACGAAAAAGCCCGGAGCCAAAAGGCTCCGGGCTCTCGTGCACCGCCGCCCAGGGGAGGAGCAAGCGTGCGCGTGACGAACGGGTTAACGCAGCAGCGAGAGCACGTTCTGCTGCGACTGGTTCGCCTGAGCGAGCATCGCGGTCGAGGCCTGGCCGAGGATCTGGGCCTTGGCGAGCGCGGTGGTTTCCTGCGAGTAGTCGGTGTCCTGGATCCGCGAACGCGCATCCGACAGGTTGGTCGAAACGTTGGTGAGGTTGTTCACCGCCGACTGGAGGCGGTTCTGGCTCGCACCGAGCGTTGCACGGGTGGTCGAGATCAGCTCGATGTCGGTGTCGACGGCGGTCAGGGCGGTGCGCGCTGCGGTACCGTCGGTGCCGGTGACGTCGTAAGTACCGGCAGTGCCGTCCAAGGCGCTGAGGTCCTCAAGGGTGATGTCGACGGTGTCGGCAGCGTTGGCGCCGGCCATCACGGTGACGGTGGTGACCGAACCGTCGAACAGCTTCACGCCGTTGAATTCGGTGTTGGCAACGACCTGGCCGATCTGCGCGGTCAGCTCGTCGACTTCCGCCTGGATGTTGTCGCGGTCGGTGTCGGCGTAGGTGTCCGAACCGGCCTGCACGGCCAGTTCACGAACGCGCTGGAGCATGTTGGTCACTTCGTTCAGCGCGCCTTCCGCCGTCTGGGCGAGGCTGATGCCGTCGTTGGCGTTGCGCACGCCCTGCTGCATGCCGCGGATCTGCGAGGTCATCGAGTTGACGATGGCGAGGCCGGCGGCGTCGTCGGCGGCGCTGTTGATGCGCTTGCCGCTCGACAGACGCTCCATCGCAGTGCCGAGCATCTTGCCCGCAGCCACAGCGGAGTTGGTGGCGCGCATGGCCGAGGTGTTGGTGTTGATGACGTTCATTGTGCAAACTCCCGAATGGTCAGGCAGGACGAACGGGCCCGTCGCTGCTGGCCCATAGAGCGGTCGCTTTCCGGGATGTTTAAGCGGGAAAATATATCACCTTAAATCAATTGGATAAATCTGTTTCGTGTGGTCTGCCCCTGCATCGCGTGATCCGCGTCTAGGTGTTGGTCGCGCCGCCAATAGGGAAAGCTACGGGGGCTTAAATTTGCCTCCTGTCCAGCCTGAATGCGGCAGAGCTTTGCCGAGACCAAACGACCAGGGGCGATCACGATGCAAGCTGCAAAGGAGCAGGCGGCCGACAGCCACACTGCCAAGGGGATGACAGGCTGCGCGCCTCCCGATCTGCCACCGGCGCAGATTGGCCGGTCGGGGCATGATATCCTGACCAGCATGACCTTGCCGCTGATGGGTGGCAGCTGGCAGCGCGACCGGATCGTGCTGGGCGATGCGATGCCGCCGGTGATGGCTGCGGGGATTGCGCGCAGTGGCCGGGTGGCGATCGCGCTCGATCATGCGCGCACTCAGCCTGCCCTCGCGTTGACCGGAGAAGGCCAGGTTGCCTTGTCCTATGATCCGGCAGCGCTTGGCGAGGCGCGCGCGGCGCTGATCGCGGCCTCGGCGCAGGGCGGCTGGCCCGTTGCAGGCGATCCGCAGACGATGGCCCTGCTGACGCTGGCCGAACGGATCGCGGCGTCGGATATTCCGGTGCTGCTCGAAGGGCCGACGGGCACCGGCAAGGAAGTGCTCGCGCGGTTCGTCCACCGCCTCTCCGCGCGCGCGGCGGGGCCGTTCGTCGCGGTCAATTGCGCCGCGATGCCCGAGGCGATGCTCGAAGCCCTGCTGTTCGGCCACAAGAAGGGCGCCTTCACCGGCGCTGCCGAAGCGGGCGAGGGCCTGTTCCGCGCGGCGGACAGGGGCACGTTGCTGCTAGACGAGATCGGCGAATTGCCGCTGGCGCTGCAATCGAAGATGCTGCGCGCCTTGCAGGAAGGCGAAATCCTGCCGCTTGGCGCGACCAAGCCGGTCAAGGTCGATGTCCGCGTGGTCGCGGCGACCAACCGGCATCTCGCCGCCGAGGTCGAGGCAGGGCGCTTCCGCGAGGACCTGCTTTACCGCCTCAACGTCTTTCCGCTGGCGCTGCCGGCACTGCGCGACCGGCCGGGCGATATCGCCCCGCTCGCCTTTGCGATGTTGCTGCGCCATGTGCCGACCGGCGCGGGGCCGGGATGGCTTTCGTCCGACGCGCTGGCCGCGCTTGAGATGCATGCCTGGCCGGGCAATGTCCGCGAGCTGGAAAATGTCATCCGCCGCGCGATCCTGCTGGCGGGCGGCGCGGCGATGCTGACCGCTGCGCATATCGTGTTCGATACCGCGGTGCGCGCGGCTGCCAGCCCGGCGCCGCTGGCGGCGGACGCGCCTCCCGCACGGGCGGCCGCACCGCGCTCGCTGTCGGATGTGGCCTTCGCCTCCGAAGCGCAGGCGATCCTCGAAACGCTCACCCGCCACGGCGGCAACCGGCTCGCCACGGCGCGCAGCCTCGGCATTTCCGAACGCACGCTGCGCTATCGCCTCGCCTCGATGCGCGGGGCCGGGATGCTGGCCGCGGGAGGGGCGGCATGAACGCGCTGGGGGCAGGGTTCGGGGTTGCCGACGTGATGGCGCTGCGCAGCCAGGTGCTCGCACGCAGCAGCGCCTTGCGCGAAGTGCGCGCGGCGAGCGAGGCCAGCGGCGCGGCGGCTTCGCCGGTCAAGGCGCCCGGGGCAGGCTTTGCCGATACGCTCAACGTGATGCTGCGGCAGGTCAATGCGGTGCAGGAACATTCGGGCGCGATGCAGGTCGCCTACGAACGCGGCGCGGTGACCGATATCGCGCAGGTGATGCTTGCCCGCCAGGAAGCCGGTGTCGCCTTTGAAGCGACGTTGCAGGTGCGCAACAAGCTGCTCAATGCCTATCAAGACATCATGCGGATGGGGGGCTGATAGATGGTCGACGCGCTTCCCGTTCCCGCCGATATGCCGGGCCTGCCCGCGGCCCCGGCGCCTGCAACAGGCTGGCGCACGATGCTGCCGCCGCAAGTGGCCGGCTTCGTCAGCCAGCCCGCGCTGGCCCGCGCCCTGCCGGCCTTGGGCGGTCTTGCCGCAGTCGGCGCGGCGGCTATGGTGTGGATGGCAATTTCTGCCGGCCCCGACCGCGTGCTTTACACCAGCCTCACCGATGCCGAGCGTGCCAAGGTGGTCGAAACGCTCGAAGGCGGCGGGATCGCCTATGCGATCGACAACGGCACCGGCGCGCTGTCGGTGGCCGAGGACGATGTGTACCGCGCCAAGATGCTGGTCGCGAGCAACGCCGGGATCGCCGCGCCCGAAGGCGCCGAGGCGATGCTCGACGCGATGCCGCTGGGCACTTCGCGCACGCTCGAAGGCGAACGGCTGCGGCTGGCGCGCGAACGCGAGTTGATGCTGACGATCAAGGAGATCGACGGCATCGAAAGCGTGCGCGTCCACCTCGCCACGCCCGAACGTTCGGTCTTCGTGCGCGAAAACAGCGCGCCATCGGCCTCGGTGATGGTGCGGCTGGTGAACGGGCGCAGCCTGTCGCCCGAACAGGTCAGCGCGATCGGCAATCTGGTTGCCGCCAGCGTGCCGGGGATGAGCACCGACGCAGTGCGCGTGGTCGACCAGAACGGGCGGCTCCTGTCCGACCCGCGCGTGGCGGCGGGCGAAGGGCTCGACCTGCAACGCGAACACGAAGCCAAGCTGCGCGAACAGCTCGATGCGCTGCTGATGCCCTTGCTGGGAAGCGGCAATTTCAGCGCGCAGGTGCAGGTCGAACTCGATCGCAGCGATGTGACGACCGCGCGCGAAACCTACGAAAAGGAAGGCGTGGTGCGCTCCGAAAGCGAACGCAATGCGCAGCGCACCGGGGCCGCGCCCGCCGGCGGCGTGCCGGGTGTTCCGGCCAACACGCCCCCGCCGCAGGCGCAGCTCGTCGACGGTGCGCCCAACCCCGCGCCGCCTGCCAATGCCGCCACCACCGACACCGAAACCGCCACCGACCGCGCCTATGAACTGGGCCGCGAGGTGGCGGTGACCACCGCCGGGCCGGGCAGCCTCAAGAAGCTGTCGGTCGCGGTCGCGGTGAGCGACGAGGCGCTGAAAGCCGCAGCCCCCATGACCGCGCAGCAATTGCAGGCGCTGGTCAGCGCGGCGGTGGGCGCGAACACCCAGCGCGGCGACACGGTGCAGGTCGTCGCAAGCAAGTTCGAACCTGCCGATCTCGAACCGCCCGCCTTCTACGAAGAGCCGTGGTTTGCGATGCTGGTGCGTTACGGCACTGCGCTGATCGCGGTGCTGCTGGTGTTGCTGCTGGCGGTGAAGCCGCTGATCGGCAGGATCCGGGACAAGAAATCGCCCGCGGCCGACAGCGCCCCGGGGGCGTTGGGAGAGGCTTCCGCCGAGGGCGAAGGCGCCGTGGACGGACGCGATCCGGCGATGCTCGACGCACCGGGCGACGACAGCGGCACCGCGCTCGATGATCTGCCGCGCCAGGTCGAACTGGTCCGCCAGCTTGCCGCGCAGCAACCCGAACGCGCGGTCGAAGTGCTCCAGCGGATGCTCGACGCCCCCGACACCCCCGAGCCCGCAGCGGAGGCCGCATGACCGCCGAACCCGTCCCCGCGCTTCAGCCGCCCGCGCCTGCGCCCGCGCTGCTCAGCCGGGTCGACCGTGCCGCAGTGTTCCTGATGCTGCTCGGCGACGAGGAGGCGAGCGGGCTGCTTTCGCGCCTCTCGCCCGCCGAACTGGAAAAGCTCGGCGGCGCGATGATGGCGCTGGGCGAGATCGAAACCCCGCACATGGCCGAAGCGCTCGCCGATTTTGCGGGCGAGGCGGCGCGAGAGATCCTGCCGATGCGCGGGCGCACCGACCGCGTGCGCACGCTGCTCGACCGCGCGCTTGGCCCGGCGCGCGCCGAAAGCATGTTGCAGCGGATCGAACCCGATGCCCCGCCGCGCAGCCTGGAACTGGCGAAATGGCTTGCGCCCGGGGTGCTGGTGCGGCTGATCCTCGATGAACACCCGCAGGTGATCGCGGCGCTGCTGCTGCTGATCGATCCCGAACCCGCCGCCGAGGTGCTCGCGATGCTGCCACTCGAACTCCAGACGCTGGTGGTCGAACGCGTGGCGCGCAGCGGGACGATTTCGGTGACCGCGATCACCACGATCGACACGCTGCTGACCCAGCGGATCAGCGCGACTTTCGGCACGGCTGCGCTGATGCTGGGCGGCCCGCGCGATGCGGCCAACCTCATCAACCTTGCCGCGGGCGAACTGCGCAACACCGTGCTGCCCGCGATCGCCGAACGCGATGCCCCGCTGGCCGAAAAGATCGAGGAGGAACTGTTCACCTTCGAAATGCTGTTCGAACTCGACCCGATGGGCATGGGCCGGCTGCTGCGCGATGTCGACAACGAGAAGCTGGTCGACGCGCTCAAGGGCCTCAAGGAAGCCGACCGCGCGCCCTTCTTCGCGGCCATGTCGAGCCGTGCGGCCGACGGCGTGCGCGACGAGATCGAACTGCGCGGCCGTCTGGCCAAGAGCGAGGTCATCGCCGCGCAGAAGGCGATCGTCGAGATTGCGCGCGGACTTGCCGATGCGGGCGAGATCGTGATCGGCAGCGGGAGCGGCGAATTTGTCTGACTGGCTTGGCGCGCTCGCCGCTTCCCCCGATGCCGAAATCCTGCCCGCCGATGCCGCGCCCGCGTGGCTGGCACGGCTTGCCGATGGCGGCGGCAGCGGGTTTTGCGCCGCGCCGCTGTTCAGCCCTGAAGTGGCGGCAGTGGCGGTGGAAGCCGAGCCCGAGCCCGACCCGCCGGAACCCGATCCGCTGGCCGAGGCAACCGCGCGCGCCTTTGCCGATGGGGCCGCGCAAGGCCGCGCCGCCGCGCAGGCCGAAGCCGCCGCGCTTGCCGAACGACAGCGCGCGCTGCGGCTCAATTTCCGCAGTCTCGATGAAGCGGCGAGCGCGGTTCTGGCCGAGGATCTGGCCGCCACCGTGCTGGCGCTGTGCGAAGGGGTGCTGGGCGAAGCGGCGCGCGATCCTGCGGGTTTGCGCGCGCGGGCCGAGGCCGCGGCGAAACGGATCGGCGGCGCGCCCGACCGGCTCACGCTCCATCTCCATCCCGATGACATCGCGCTGATCGACGACAGTGCACGCGGCGGGATGCGGATCGTGCCCGATCCTGCGCTCGCGCCGGGCAGCGTGATGATCGAAGGGCCCGAAGGCACCGCCTCGGATGGCCCGGCCGAATGGCGCCGCGCGCTGGCGGCGATGGTGCGCGGATGATCGCGCAATTGCAGCTCGATCTGGCGCGCATGCGCGCCGCCCCCGCGGTTCGCGGCCCGGTGCTGACCGGGCGCGTGGTGACCTGCGACGGCGGTTTGATCGAGGTCGAAGGGCTGCCGCTGCCCGTCGGCTCGCTGGGATTGATCGAAAACGATGCGGGCGCGGAATGCCTTGCCGAAGTGATCGGGTTTCGTGCCGGCCATTCGCTGATGATGCTGCTGGGTGATGCGATGCTGCTGCGTCCGCGGGCCAGGGTGCGTGCGCTGGGGCAGCCGGGTGAGGTGCGCGTCGGCGACGCCCTGCTGGGCCGCGCGGTTGATGCGCTGGGCGATCCGATCGACGGCGGCCCGCGGCTCGACCTGCCGCAGGTCTGGCCGCTGGGCGGACGGCGCGAAGGCGCGCTCGAACGCGCGAGCGTGGAACATCCTTTCGATTGCGGCGTGCGCGCGATCAACGCGCTGGCCGCGATGGGCGTCGGGCAAAGGCTCGGCATCATGGCGGGGTCGGGGGTGGGCAAGTCGGTGCTGGTCGATACCATCGCCGGACATGCGGTTGCCGATGTCACCGTGGTCGCGCTGATCGGCGAACGGGCGCGCGAGGTGTCGGATTTCGTTAGTCGCCACATGGGCGGGCACCGGCGCGGCGGAATCGTGGTGGTCGCGGTGCCCGCCGATCACGCGCCCAATCTGCGGCTGCGCGCGGCGCAATATGCCAGCAGCATCGCCGAATATTTCCGCAGTCAGGGCAAGCGTGTGCTGTTGATCCTCGACAGCCTGACCCGCGTCGCGCACGCCGCGCGCGAACTGGCGCTGGTGCTGGGCGAACCGGGCGCGGCGCGCGGCTATCCGCCCAGCGCGCTCGCCGCGGTCACCCGGCTGGTCGAGCGCGCGGGCAATTCGGCGCGCAGCGGCGGGGCGGTGACGGGGGTCTATACCGTGCTTGCCGATGGCGACGACACCAACGACCCCGTGGTCGATACCGCGCGCGCGATCCTCGACGGGCATATCGTGCTGTCGCGCGATCTGGCGGCGCGCGGGCATTATCCTGCGATCGACATTCCCGCTTCATTGAGCCGGGTGATGGACGATCTGGTGCCGCCCGCTGTGCTCGATGCGGCGCGCCGGCTGCGAGCGTTGATCGCGGCGCGCGAAAGCGGGCGCGATCTGGTGATGATGGGGGCTTACCGCGCGGGCGGCGATCCGCTGCTCGACGAGGCGCTGGCGCTGAGCGGGCCGATCGATGCTTTCCTCACCCAGCCGCGCGGCCATGCCGTGACGCTGGCGGACAGCCATGCGGCACTGCTCAGCCTGATGGGCGGCCATGACGCGTGAGGCGCGCCGGCTCGCGCTGCTGCGCCGCCAGAGCCTGATCGCCGAAGTCGCGCGCAAGCAGGCGCTGCGCTCTCTTGCCGAAGCGCTCGAAAGCGAGGCGCGCGGTGCGGCGCTGGCGCAGCGCAGCCGCGCGCTGGTCGCGGGAAGCGCACCTGCTGCGGGCGTGACGAGCGGCGCCGATTTGCAGCGGCGGTCGGTCTTTACCGCAGGGCTCGCGCAGTTGGCGATGAATGCGGCCGAGGCGGCCGAGGATGCCGCTCGGCAACGCGCCTGGGCTGGCGAAACGCTGACCCGCGCCGAAACGCGCAGCCGGCGGCTGGCCGAAATGACCGCCGAGGCCCGGAGCGCCGTGGCCGCAGTGGCGGCGCGGCGCGAGGCAGGTCACGCCGCGCCGCTGGCACGCAAGTTGCATCGCCCCCGCAACGACTGACCGCCCATCTATGAGGATGACCCCCACCGTGCCCAACTTCCTCCCGCTCCTGCCCGAATTGTCCGCCGCGCCCTCGCCGCTTGTCGGCCAAGCTGCGGTGCTGCCAGCGGGCGGCGGGGCAGCGACGCTGGATTTTGCCGGATTGCTTGATGCCGCAGCGCTGGGCACGCCCGCGATCCGGATGCCCGAGGGCGGCGCGCCCGACCCCGCCCCGGACGCCGCGCCGCCGGTTGCACCGATACTGCCGCCTGCGCCGCAGCTTGGAGGCGCAGCGCCCGAACTTCCCGCCGAATTGTCCATTGCATCCGTTCCGGAGCGCGCGGCAGCGATGCTGTTGCCGACCGGCAAGGACTTGCCGGGGACGGGCGCGCGATTGCCGCTTGCGTCAGGCAGCGCGCCGAAACCGCAGCGTGCACTGGCCGATGTCGTGTCCGAAGGCATGGCCGATCCGGCTATCGTTTCCGATAGCCCTGCCGTTCCCGCGCTCGCCGACATCGATGCCCCCGAGATGGCCCAAGCAGACGAAGGGCTAGGCACCGATGACGCGGCCGACCCGGATGCTGCGCCGGTCATCGTCGCGGCCGCACCCCTCGCGCCGATCCCGGCTGCGATTCCCGTTGCCTCCCTTGCAGCGATCCCTGCCGGAAGCGGTGTCGCAAGCGAACGTTCCGGCGCGGCGACGAGCCCGCTGTCCGGCCCCGCGCTTCCCGCCGTATCGCCGCCCCCGATCATGGCAACGCAGGCGATCGCTCTCGAACCGGGTCAGCCCATTTTGCCGGGCGCACCGATCGGCCAAGCCGTGGCCGCGCCAGCCGCCAAGGCAATGGCGCCATCCCCCCTGAGCAGCGAGCCGCGCGACGCTGCCGCGCCGCCATCCGGGCCGCCGCGCCCTGCGGCATCCGCCGCCCTTCGTCCTGCGGATAGCGGCGATGACGCTGCGCTGACCGCCGCCCCGTCAATGCCGTCCGCGCCGACCGCCGCACCAGCACTGGCCTCCGCGCCTGCTGGCGACACCGCAATGGCCGCGCCCGCTGCCTTGCCGCAAGGCAGCGCGCCAGCCCAATTCCCGACGCAGACGCAGACGCAGCCGCAGGCCGCAGCCGCGTCCGCCGCCGCCGATCGCGGGGGGGACCAGCGCACCGCCGCAGGCACGATCGAATCGACCATCGCGCAGGTCGGATCGCTGCGCGAGGCGGTGCGCGAGGCGCGCCCGGCGATGACGGTGCAGCATGCCGAATTCGGCGCGGTGTCGGTCAGGCTCGAACAGGCCGCTCCCGACCAGTGGCGCGCGGTGCTCGCCAGCCGCGATCCGGGCTTCGTCCCGGCGATCCACGCCGCGCTGGACACCCGCGCCGTCGCTGCCGCCGACGCTTCGGCAAGCTTCGCGCAGCATCACGGTGCGTCCCAGAATGGGGCTGGCGACCAGCGTTACGGAGCTTCCCCTAACGGGGGTCAAGGATCGTCTCAACCATACCCGGGGCATTCAGGATCACACGGCGGCGATGCTGCGCCGGACCACCGCCGCCCCTCCACCACTGCGACCCTCGCCGGGCGCAGCAGCGAGGGCGACGAGGGCTCCGACGCAAGCGCCGCACACAGGGCACAGGGCGGGCTTTTCGCCTGATCACACGCATACGGATATCGGGGAGCTGACACGGCATGGCCAAAGGTAAGGACAAGGCCGAGGGCGAAGGCGGCGGCAAGTCCGGCAAGGGCGGAATCCTCAAGATCGTGCTGGGGGCGGTGCTGCTGCTGGGCCTTGGCGCGGGCGGGGCATACGGCGCCTTTGCAATGGGCGTGTTCGGCCACAAGGAAGGCGAGGCTGAGCCCGACGAGCCCAAGCTGGTGCGCAAGGACGAGGAAGACCCCTACGCCCCCGCCGGCGACGGCAAGGACAAGGAAGCCGCCGCGCCCGTTTATGGCGAAGGCGGCAGCAAGTATCGCACGGTCTATTATTCCTTCGAGGAGCCCTTCACCGCGAACCTCGCCGATTCGCCCGGGCTGATCCAGGTCGAGCTGGCGGTTTCGACCCGGCGCGACGGGCGCGTGCTGCAATGGGTCAAGACCCACGAACTCGCGATCCGTTCCGCCTTCATCGCGCAGCTTGCCGCCACCACCGAAGCCGAAGCCTACGATGTCGAAGGCAAGAAAAAGCTTTCCGCGCGGCTGACCAAGGCGGCCAACCACGTGCTCGAAGAGAACGAAGGGTTCGGCGGGATCGATGCGGTCCACTTCAAGGGGTTCCTGGTCCAATGAGGATGGCGCAGGACTTCACGCCCGCACGCACCGCGGCGGTGCATTGCGACGAGCTGATCAGGCGCGGCCCCCGGCCCGAGGAACGGGCGGCCATGATCGCCGCCTGGCGGCGCGATCTGGCACGGCTGCTGGCGGATGATCTGTCCGCGCTGCTGTCGGGCGACCGGCTCGATGTGAGCATCACCGAGCCCGAACGGCTGAGCGGGGCGGAGGCCCTGCGCCGGATCGGACCGCTCGCGGCCAATTCGCTGATCCGCTGCGCCGCTTCGGCGGAAACCGCCTTGCTGAGCTTCGATTTCGCGACCGCGATCGCCTTGACCGATCGCAGCTTCGGCGGGGACGGGCGGGTGACGGGCAATATCCCCGAAACGCTCCCGCGCTCGGCCGCACTGCTGGTCGAGGAAACCGCAACGATGATCGCGGGCGCGATCACCACGGCCAGCTTCGGCGACATGCCCCCGCCCGCCGGCTTTGCCGCGCGCGGCGAGGTGATCGTGCGCAGCGAAAGCGCGGCGCGGCTGAAACCCTTCGCGATGGACGATGACACGCTGTTCTGCGTGATCGAGATCGCCAATCGCAAGGGCAGCACATGGCGCGCGGCGCTGGTGGTGGCGGAGGAACGCCTGGCGCGCCTCCTGCCCGGCGGGGAGCGGCGCAAGCGGCCCCGCACGCGCCACGTGTCCGCCACCGGCTTGGCCGCGCCCTTTGCCGACATGCCCTTGCCGCTCCACGTGGTGCTGGCCGAATTCAACCTGTCGCTTGGCCGGCTTCAGGCCTTGCGGCCGGGAGACACGATCCCGCTGACGGTCGGCCGGCAGGTGCCGCTGCTGATCGGCGAAACGCTGGTCGCGCACGGCGCGGTGGGCACCGCCGAGGACCGCATGGCGGTGCGTCTGACCCGGCTCGCGCAGCCTTCCCCCGCACCATTTCCCAATCCGCATTCCGCAACCGCTGAAGGGCTCGCACCATGACCGCATATCAACCCGCCGCTTTTGCGCGTTTCGGCGATGTCGCCGTGCGCCTGTCGGTCGAACTGGGCCGCACCGAAATGCCGCTGCGCGACGTGCTGATGCTGGGGGAGGGCAGCACAGTGCAGCTCGACCGGCTGACCGACGAACTGCTCGATGTCACCGCCAATGGCCGCGTGATCGCGCGCGGCGAGGTGGTGGCGGACAAGGGCCGTTTTGCCCTGCGGATCGTCAGCCTGGTGGGCGAGGACGGGCAGGACGTTCCGCCCGCGCCCGGCGCCGCTGCCACCGCTGCGCCGGTGGGCATGGCTGATCCGGTCGTCCCCGCGGACGACGCATTGTAACCGGGCCGGGGGTCGCATCCGATGGTCGAATATCTCCTGCGTCTGGCGCTGCTGCTGCCGGTGCTGGCGGGGCTGATCTGGGGGAGCCTGTGGCTGACGCGCTGGCTCCAGACCCGCCTGCACGGCGCGCCGTCCGCCCATGGTGCAGCCCGCCGTCTGCAATTGCTTGAGACAAGCCTGATCGCGCCGGGAATGAAGCTCGCCGTGGTGCGGTTCCATGACCGCGAGATCCTGCTCGGCTGCACGCGGCAGGGTCTGGTGCGGCTGGGAGAGACCTCCGCCGCCACCGCCGCGCTGCCCACGCCCGCACTGCCGGAGACCGTGTGATGCAACCCGGTCCGTTCCTGCGCGCAGGGCTCTTGTGCCTCGCATTGTTAACCATGTTTCTGGCAAGCCCCGATCTGGCGCATGCCGCCGCTTCGGCGCCGGCGGTCGGCGTGCCCGATCCGGTGCAGGCCGGGGTCGGCAGCGCGATCGAACGCGCGCTGGGCGACAAGGGCGCAGGCGATGACAGCCCCTTGAGCTTGTCGCTCCAGCTGCTGGTGGTGATGGGCCTGCTCACCATCCTGCCCGCGCTGGTGCTGATGATGACCAGTTTCCTGCGCATTCTGGTGGTGCTGTCGATCCTGCGTCAGGCACTGGGGCTGCAAGGCTCCCCGCCGGGGCAGGTGCTGGCCGGATTGGCGCTGTTCCTGTCGCTGTTCGTGATGGCGCCGACACTCGACATCGTCAACGCGCAGGCGATCGCGCCCTATGCTGCCGGCAGCCTGCCCGCCGATGCGGCGATCGGCAAGGCGGGCGAAGCGTTCCACGCGTTCATGATGACGCAGACGCGCGAGGCCAACCTCATCATGTTCACCGACATCGCCGGCGCGGGCAAATTCGCCAGCGGCGCGGATGTGCCGTTCTCGATCCTGCTTCCCGCCTTCGTCACGAGCGAGCTGGAAACCGCGTTCCAGATCGGGTTCATGATCTTCCTGCCGTTCCTCGTGATCGACCTTGTCGTTGCCAGCGTGCTGATGAGCCTCGGCATGATGATGCTTTCGCCGACGATCATCTCGCTGCCGTTCAAATTGCTTTTGTTCGTGCTGGTCGATGGCTGGGCGCTGTTGATGGGCAGCCTCGCGCTGAGCTTCGCGTGATGGGCGAGGATACCCAGCTTCTCGCGCTGGCCGACCAGACGCTGTGGGTCACCGCGCTGATCGCAGGTCCGGTGCTGATCGCGGCGCTGGTGGTGGGCCTCGTCGTCGGGGTCATCCAGGCCGCGACCTCGGTCAACGAACAGACATTGTCTTTTATTCCCAAGCTGGCGATCACCGCGCTGGTGTTCGTGGTGCTGGGCGCGGCGATGATGGGCCTGCTCGCCGATTTCACGCGCGAGATCATGGCGCAGGTCGCCAACCTTTCAGCATGATGCGGGCGGCGGGATGAACGTCCTCGACTTCGGGATCGGCAGCATCGAGGCCCAGCTCTGGCTGATCCTGTTCCTGTCGGTGCGCTGCGGGGCGGCGCTGATGGCGGTGCCGATGATCGGCGGGACGGCGGTGCCGGTGCAACTGCGCATCCTGCTCAGCATCACTCTGGGCTATTTCGTCGCCGCCTGGGTGCCGCTGCCCGCGCCGCCTGCGATGATGAGCTTTGCTGCGGTGCTGGCGCTGGTGCAGGAAATCGCGGTCGGATTGATGCTCGGCTTCGTGCTGCAACTCGCCTTTGCCGTGCCGCTGATCGCCGCGGAACAGATTTCGGGCACGATGGGCCTCGCGATCGCGACCAGCATCGATCCGGCCAGCGGCGCGCAGGCGGGCGCGCTGGGCACGTTCTTCGGCCTCGTCCTCAGCCTGCTGTTCTACGCCACCGGCGCGCATCTCTTGTGGTTCGATCTCTTGGTCGAAAGCTACCGCCTGCTGCCCGCCGGGCAATTCGCATTCGGCGCTTGGCGGGCCGAGGCGGTGGTGATGTTCTTCGGGCTCGGCCTGTCAGCCGCGACCGCGATCGCGCTGCCGGTGGTGCTGGTGCTGCTGCTGGTGCAGATCGTCACCGGTCTGATCGCGCGCTCGGCCCCGTCGCTCAACCTGTTCGCGCTCGGCCTGCCCGCAGGCGTGCTTGCCGGGATCGCCGCGCTGATCATCGCGCTGCCGGTGATGAGCGTGCAGCTGCGCGGGGTCATCATGGACGCGATCGACGCGTCGGCGGCGCTGATCCAGCCGACAGGGGCGCCGTAAGATGGCCGAGGAAACCCCCGGGGAAAAGACCTTCGCCCCGACCCAGAAACGGCGCGAGGATGCGGCCAAGAACGGCGATGTCCTGCGCTCGCGCGAACTGGCGACGCTGGCGGCAACGGGTGCGGGCGCGATGGCGCTATGGGCGCTGGGCGGCTGGCTGACCGACGGCATGGCCGCGACCGCGCGCGCGGGCTTCCAGTTCGACCGCCGTGCGCTCGACGGGTTTGCGCCCGGCGCGATGATGGGCGATGCCGCGCTTGCCGCGCTGCCCCCGGTGCTGGCGTTGGGCGCAATCGTTGCGGTCTTCACCACCGCCTCGCAATTGCTGCTGGGGCAGGACGGGCGCTTCATCATGGGCAATGCCGGGTTCAAGCCGCGGCGGATCAACCCGCTGTCGGGGATCAAGCGGATCTTCGGCGTGCAGGGGTTGATCGAGCTGGGCAAGGGGCTGGCAAAGCTTGGTCTGCTCGGCGCAATCGCGTGGGTGTGGGCAGGCGACCGCGTGCCGCAATTGCTCGCACTGGGCACGCTCCCGCTCGAAGCGCAGGTCGCCCATGCGCTCGATGCGATCACCTCGCTGTGCACCGCGCTCCTGATCGGCTTCGTGGTGATCGCTGCCATCGACTATCCGCTGCAACGCTTCCAGCGCGACAAGCGGCTGAAGATGAGCCTTCAGGAAGTGCGCGACGAAAACAAGCAGTCCGAAGGCTCGCCCGAGATGAAATCGGCGCGCCGCCAGCGCCAGCGCGATCTGGCGCGCGGGGGTGTGGCGAAAGCAATGCAGGACGCGCAGTTCGTGATCGTCAACCCCGTGCACTTCGCGGTGGCGCTGACATACGATCCCGCGCGCGCGCCTGCGCCGTTGCTGCTGGCGAAAGGGCGCGGCGAAACCGCGCTCGCCATGCGCGAAATCGCCGCCGAACTGGGGCTCCCCGTGCTCGAATACCCAAGCCTTGCGCGCGCGGTCTATTTCACCACCCGGCCCAACCAGATGGTGCGCGAGGAACTCTATGTCGCGCTCGCCACACTGGTCGCTTTCGTGCTGGCATTGAAACGCGGCGCGCGCCCGCGCCGGCCCGTGGTGGATGTGCCGGGTGCCTTGCGTTTCGATGGCGATGGAAGGCCCGATACCCATGCTTAAACTTGTCCGCCCCCGTCCGTTATCCCTGTCATGACCACGACCTCCGGCTCCTCCATCATCTCAGGCCTTGGCGCGGGCAGCGGCGTTGATTTCATCAAGCTGGCGAGCGACATTTCCGCCGCCAGCTTTGCCGCGCAGCGCGACCAGATCACCGCGCGCCAGACCGCGCTGACCGCGCAAGTATCCGCTGCGGCGCAGCTGCGCTCGGGACTGACCGATCTGTCGGCGGCATTGGGCGAACGGCTGCGCACCGGCGATCTTGCGCCCAAGGGCGAGCTGGCCAATCCGGCGATCGCCAAGGTCAGTGTGCCCGCCGGCCTGTCACCGCGCGGCAGCTTCAGCCTTGAGGTCACCCAGCTTGCGCGCAGCCAGACGCTGCTGTCGCGCCCCCTTGCCAGCAGTTCCGCGCTGGTGGGCGCTGGCACGCTGTCGCTGCGGTTCGGCACGATCAGCGGCAGCAGCTTCAGCCCCGATGCGGCGCGCGCTGCGATCGACATCACGGTTACCGATACCGACACGCTCGCCACGCTCGCCGCCAAGATCAACTCCGCCAGCGGCGGCGCGGTGAGCGCCTATGTCGCGACCGGCACCGGCGGCGCGCAGCTGGTGATGAAGGGCAAGGACGGCGCAGCCAACGGTTTCCAGATCGAGGCAACCGGCGCGGGCGGCGGCGCGGTGGCGGGCGATCTGGAATATTTCGGCTGGAGCGCGGCGACCGGCGCTACCCAGTTGCAGGCAAGCGCGCGCGATGCCGCCTTCACGCTCGACGGGGTGGCGATGACCAGCGCATCGAACCGCGTAACCGGGCTGCCGGGCGGCTTCAGCCTCGATCTCACCGCAACGAACACCGGCGCGCCCACCACGCTGACCTTCGGCACCAGCACCGCGGCAATCACCAGCGTGATGGAGGATTTCGTCACCGCGCTCAACGATATCGTCGGCCAGATCAACGATCTCGCCGCGCCGGTCGGGGGCGAGCTTGGCAATGATCCGGGCGCGCGCGAATTGCGCCGCGATCTGGCGGGGCTTGCGGCGCGGGTGGTGATGCCCGGCGCGGCCGGAAACGACCCGCGCACGCTGGGCGATCTGGGCCTCGCGCTGAACCGCGACGGCACCTTCAAGCTCGATACCGCAAGGCTCAACCGCGCGCTCGACACCGCGCCCGATGCGGTCGCGGCGATGTTCACCACCGGGCCGACCGGGGTCTTCGCTACCTTCGACCGCTTTGCGCGCGAAAACAGCCTGACCACCGATCCTTCCTCGCTGGGCGGATCGTTGAAGCGCTATGAAATGCAGCAGGCGGCCAATGAAAAGCGGCTCGCCAGGATCGCCGAGCAGCAGGAAGCGCTGCGGCTGCGGCTGACGGGCGAATTTACCGCGTCCGAACGCCGTGTCTCGGCCGCGCAATCGACGCTGACCTTCCTGCGCCAGCAGGTCGACATGTGGTCGAACAGCGACCGGTAAATGGGGGCGATGATGCAGATGTTCAGCCAGAACCCCGCCGCCGCCTATCGCCGCGTCACGCTCGATGCGCGGATCGCGGCATCGGGCAGCGCAGACCTCACCAGGATCTGTCTTGAGGAGTGCGAAGCGGCTTTAGCCCATGCCTTGATCGCTTTTGACCGGGGGCAGACCCCCTCTCGCGAACCGATTTCGCGCGCGCAGACGATCATGCTGTGGCTCGCCAGCTCGGTCGCGCCGGGCCACCCGCTGGGGGCAAGCCTAAAGGCCTTCTATGGCGGGCTTGCAGCCCAGCTGGGCGGGCAAATCCTACAGCCCGACCATCAGAGGCTTTCGGAAATTCGCAAGGATGTCAGCGATTTGCTCGAGGCAGCGGGATGACAATCCGCCAATGTTTCACGTGAAACATTGGTCAAGGGCCGGCTAGTGCGCGATGAAACCGGCGATGATCCGCGCCGCATCCTCCGGGTCCTGAAACGGATGGAAATGCGTCATGTCGGGGCGGTAGAGATCGGTGCCCTTGGGCAGGGTCCCGGCAAGCCCGGGCCAGGTCGGCGAGCTCTTGAAATCGTTGAGGCTGGTATGCTTTGCGCGCACCACCAGCACCGGAATATCGACCGCGCGCGCCGCATCGAGGATCGCCCCGTTGCTGCGGCTCGAGGCATAGACGCTGGCTTCGACCTCGGGCGCGCAGGCCAGTTCCAGGCCCTCTCCCGATGCTGCCGGAACCAGCCCGTGGCGGCAGTAATCCGCGAAAACGCGGGGATCGAACAGGTCATAGGGATCGCGCGCGGCAAAGCGTTCGCTCATCGCCTCGGCGCTGGCAAAATCGCGCTTGCGGCGGATCGCGGGGTGCGGGTTGTCTGCGGTAAACAGCGTCTCGGCGGCGGTGTAATAATCGGGCGCGAGGATCACCGGATCGAACAACACGAGGCGCGAAAACGCCGCAGGCCGGTCGGCAGCGACCTGCAACAGCGTGTGCGCCCCCATCGAATGGCCGATCCCGACCGCGCCCGAAAGCCCCGCCTGCGCCAGAAACGCCGCGACATCGCTCGCCAGCACACGCCAGTCGCCGATTGGCCCGGCGCGCGACAGGCCATGACCGCGCAGGTCGATCGCATAGACGGGATGATCGCGAAAGGCGGCGATGATCGTGTCCCATACGCGGCCGTGAAAGCCCGTCGCGTGGGCGAACACCAGCGGCACGCCGCCGCCCTCCGATGCCCATTCGTGAACCGCCAGATCGATCCCGCCGGCAGGGTAGAAACGGGTGACGGGTGCAGCGCGCGGTGATGCCATGGCGCGACCCAAGAGCATCGGACACGCAGTGTCAATCACGCCAATTTGAGAGGGGGTGCTATTCCGCCGGGGCGGGAGCGGGGGGCGGGGCAGGCTCGCTTTCGCCGCGATTGCGCAGGAAGCTGAGCGCCTCGCTCAACCGGTCGGGCGCGATGACAAGCAGCGCTGCGCCGTAGAACGCGATGCCCGCTGTCACCGTGATCGCCAGCGCCGCTAGATCGGGCAGCGGCGGCAGGATGTGCAGCAGCAATGCCGCGCCTCCCGCCATGATCAGCGCAGCGACCGCAGGCGGCCACACCGCGCGCGCCAGAGCGCCGAGCCGCAGGCCCAGCAGACCGCCCGACAGCCGGATCGTGACCGCGGTCAGAACCGCCATTCCGCCGACCCAGCCCCAGGCAAAACCCATCAGCCCGAAATGCGATCCGATGAAATAGGCCGCGGTCATCACCGCGCTACCGATCATCGTGATCCTGAGCGCCGCCATCGGCACGCCGCGCGCATTGGTGGCGGGCGCGAACAGGATTTGCAGCGTCATCATCACCATCGCCGCCGACATGATCGGCAGCAGCGGCACGATTTCGAGCCATTGTCGCCCAAGCAGCACCGGGACGAGCACCGGCGCGACCACCGCCAGCCCGGCATAGGCGGGCAGAGCGATCAGCATCACCAGCCGGATCGTCGCCAAGAGAGCGCCCGCGCCCAGATCGCTCGCCGCGCCCTCGGCATGCTGGCGCGCATAGGCGGCGTAGGCGACCTCGTTGATCGGCGGCACGAATTTGCCGGCAAGCAATTGCGCGAGGAATAGGCCGGTGGTGTAAACGCCCAGTTCGTGCGGGTCGAGCACGCGGCCCGCGATCATCACGTCGGCCTGGCTCTGGACGAACCAGAACAGCTGCGTTGCGGTCATCACCCCGCCGAACCCGGCGATGTGGCCCGCACCGGCAAAGCGAAAAACGGGGATCAGCGGTGCGCGCGCGACGCGGACCATGCCGATCGCTTCGGTCGTCAGCATCGCCAGCGGGGCGGCGACCAGCGTCCACACGCCCCAGCCCGACAGCGCGCCCGCAAGTGCGGTGCCCGCTCCCGCGATCGCCGCCACCAGCCGGACCTGCGCCGGACGGCGGAAATCCATCCGCCGCGACAGGATCGCGTGGCTCAGCGCGGTAAAGGGGATCGTGAAATAGAGCAGCGATTGCACGCGCAGCAGGTTGGCAACCATCGGCTGCTCGAACCAGGCAGCGACCAGCGGCGCGGCAAGAAACTGGATCAGCGCCAGCCCGCCGTTGAGCAGCATCAGCATGCCGAGCGTCTGGCGCAGGCGCTCGTCGCTGACTTCCTCCTCGCGGATCAGCGCCGAGGCAAGGCCATAGCCATTCATCGTGTTGAGCAGCACCAGCATCACCTGCGCCATCGCGAACAAGCCATAATCCTGCGGCGCAAGCAGCCGGATCACGATCAGCGTCGAGGCCCACGAGACGATCTGCGTGCCGATCTGACTGCCCGACCGCCAGATCACCGCAGTGCGCACCTGCGCGGCAAGCGAGGATCGCGGCGGGGCGGGGGGCACGCCGTCAGCCATGCTTTGCCGCCGGGCCCCAGAAGCGCGCGATCACCCGCGCTGCGGCGGCGCTGCGCACGAAGAGGTAGTCGCCAAGTTCGTAACCGGCGCGCGCGCCCATTGCGCGCTTGTAGCCGCTGTCGCCTGCGCCCAGATCGACCACGTCCTGCCCCGCGCCAATCGCATCGGCCAGCGCGCGGTAGTTGGCGAGCTTGCCGACTTCGGCCTTGGCAAAGGGGCTGCGATAGGTGCCCGCGATCCCGTAACGCACCGGGCCATCGTCGAGATCGAAGGAAAAGGCGACCGCCGTGCCATCGATGGTCAGGATCGTTGCGCACAGCATGTCGGCCAGCACTGCATCGGCGAGCACGCTGCGCCACGCGGCGCGTTGGTGCGGGGCCATGAATTTTGCGCCGCTGCCATCGGTTGTGGCGGCGATCCAGCTGGCGGCCTCGACTGCGGCCAGCTCTTCGAGCACCGCCTCGCTCCAGTCGCGGCCGCGCACGATCCGCCACTCGGACTTGCCGTGATGTGCAAGCCGCCGTTCCAGCCGGGCGAGACGGCGGGCGGTCGAGGCGCGCGGCCAGTTTTCGGCGCGGGCAGCGTTGCAGTCCACCACCCAGCCTGTGCCAGCAGGCCGCACCAGAACGCTCCATCCCGCCTGCCGTGCGGCATCGCGCAGCATGATGATCGCCGGATCATCGGCCCGCGCCGGGCCTGCGCGCCACACCGGGCCAAGGCTATGCGCGGCGGGATCGTCAAACGCGTGGGCCAGCGCGGCTGCCGTGCAATCGCGTGCAAGCAGCGGGCTGCGCAGCGGCCAGTACGGGCCGGGCACCTTGCGCGCGCACGCGATTGCAGGGCCGAAAGGGACGGTCGGGATCACCGCAAGTACCGCGCCGTCGCCGCCGCGCAGCACCAGACTGCGCGCGCCCTTGTTGCCGCCTGCGCCATACCACGCGCGGCGCAGGAACCGCCGACCCGGCACGTTGCACGCCGCCAGCGCATCGATCTCGGGCGCTAGGCCCGGAACCGCTGCGACCGTCAGGTGGTCGGCTGCAATCCTGCTTTCGTACATTGGTCACCTGCTGCGGCAAAGGCGCCGGTTGCCCGGCCTTACCGCAAGCGCGTAACCACCGGGTTAACCAAGGCCCCCCGCGGCTCTTGTCAGAACACCACGACGCTGCGGATCGACTTGCCTTCGTGCATCAGGTCGAAGGCGGTGTTGATCTCTTCGAGGCCCATGACGTGGGTGATCATCGGGTCGATCTCGATCTTTCCGGTCATGTACATGTCGACGATCTTGGGAACGTCGGTGCGGCCCTTGGCCCCGCCGAACGCGGTGCCGCGCCAGTTGCGGCCCGTTACCAGCTGGAACGGGCGGGTGGCGATTTCCTTGCCCGCTTCGGCCACCCCGATGATGACGCTGGTGCCCCAGCCGCGGTGGCAGGCTTCCAATGCGGTGCGCATCACTTCGGTGTTGCCGGTGGCATCGAAGGTGTAATCCGCCCCGCCATCGGTCAGCGCGACGATCGCTGCGACCGTCTCCTCGCGGCTCATCCCCTTGGTGTTGAGGAAGTGGGTCATACCGAAGCGCTTGCCCCATTCCTCGCGGTCGGGGTTGATGTCGACGCCGACGATCATGTTCGCGCCCGCCAGCCGCGCGCCCTGGATGACGTTCAAACCGATCCCGCCAAGGCCGAACACCACGACATTGTCGCCGACCTGCACCTTTGCCGTGTTGGTCACCGCGCCGACGCCGGTGGTGACGCCGCAACCGATGTAGCATGCGGACTGGAACGGCGCGTCTTCACGGATCTTGGCGACCGCGATTTCGGGCAGCACGGTGAAGTTCGAGAAGGTCGAGCAGCCCATGTAATGATAGATCGGCTGACCCTTGTAGCTGAAGCGCGTGGTGCCGTCGGGCATCAGCCCCTTGCCCTGCGTCGCGCGGATCGCGGTGCACAGGTTGGTCTTGCCGCTGAGGCATGACTTACACTGGCGGCATTCCGGGGTGTAGAGCGGGATGACATGGTCGCCCGGCTTCACGCTGGTCACCCCGGGGCCGACCTCGCGCACGATCCCCGCGCCTTCATGGCCGAGCACGCTGGGGAAGATGCCCTCGCTGTCGAAGCCGTCCAATGTATAGGCGTCGGTGTGGCAGATGCCGGTCGCCATGATCTCGACCAGCACTTCGCCGGCCTTCGGGCCTTCGAGATCGAGTTCGACGATTTCAAGCGGCTGCTTGGCGGCAAAGGCAACGGCGGCGCGGGTCTTCATGCTTGGAGTCTCCGGATGATCAGCGCCCGCTGGGTACGGCTTCATGGCCGTAAGGGCAATGGCGGCAGGCCGATCCACAGCACTTGCCGCGCTTGAGATGCGCCAGACGGGTGAACACGGTGTAACCCGTTGCCGGATCGCGATAGGTCGCTTCTCCGGCGGCGCAGGCGGCTTCGTGCAGGACATGGAAATCGGGCAGGGCCATCGGGAACGCGCGATACCGCACAAGTGGCGCTCGCGCCATGCACGACAGGAAATTGCTGCCCCGCGCACCTTAACGGCTTGCGCAGGTGGCAGAATTGCGCTCTCTCACGCGCCTGCTTCACTTCCGGAGAACGCCCTTGCGTTTCGTGCTGTTCGTCGCCGCCCTCATGTTTGCCGCTCCTGCCGCCGCCCAGGGCGTGCAGCAGACCAAGGGCAATTACGAGGACAAGTTCCGCCAACTCGACGAGGTGCTGCCCGATCCCAGCGCCACCCGCAACGCCAGCGGCGCGCCGGGGCATCAGTACTGGCAGCAGAAGGTCGACTACCGGATCGCCGCGACGCTCGACGAGGCCAGGCGCCGCCTGACCGCGCGCGCCACGGTGCGTTACACCAATAACTCGCCCGACAGCCTGCCGTGGCTGTGGATGCAGCTCGACCAGAACATCTTCAAGCGCGATTCGATGGCCGAGCTGACCGATGCCTTCGGCGGCGCGGGCCGGCGCGGGCCCAAGGTTACGCTGGGTTCGGGATCCGAGCCGACCAAGCTGTCGATGGAAGAACTGCGCCGCCAGCAGGCGATGGCCGACAACGATTATGGCTACGATATCGACGCGGTCACCACGCTGAACGGTGGGAAGCTGCCGCACACCATCGTCGGCACCTTGATGCGGATCGACCTGTCGCAGCCGCTTGCCCCGGGGCAGAGCACCGAGTTCGCGATCGATTGGGCGTTCAACATCGTCGAGGAAGACGCGGTCAACGCGCGCTCGGGATACGAGAATTTCCCCGATGATCCCAAGAAGGGCGGCAACGATATCTTCCTGCTTGCCCAGTGGTTCCCGCGGATGGTCGCCTATTCGGATTACGAGGGCTGGCACAACAAGGAGTTTCTGGGCCGCGGCGAATTCACGCTCGAATTCGGTGACTACGCGGTCGATCTGACCGTGCCTGCCGATCACATCGTCGCGGGCACCGGCATGGTGCAGAACCCCGACGAGGTGCTTACCTCCGCGCAGCGCCAGCGGCTCGAAACCGCAAAGACCGCCGATGCGCCGGTGTTCATCGTCACGCCCGCCGAAGCCGCTGCCGCCGAAAGCGGCACGGCGCGCGGGACCAAGACGTGGAAATTCGCCGCCGCCAACGTGCGCGATTTCGCCTGGGCCTCCAGCCGCAAGTTCATGTGGGACGCGCAAGGGGTGAAGCAGCCGGGCGCGGAGAACGAGACCGTGCTGGCGATGAGCTTCTGGCCCAAGGAAGGCGGGGAGCTGTGGCGCAAATATTCCACCGCTGCCGTGGTCCACACGCTCAAGGTCTATTCGCGCTTCAGCTTCGATTATCCCTATCCCACCGCGCAGTCGGTCAACGGGCCGGTCGGCGGGATGGAATATCCGATGATCACCTTCAACGGGCCGCGCACCACGCTGAACAAGGATGGCACCCGGACCTATTCGCTGGCGGAAAAGATGTTCCTCGTCGGCGTGGTGATCCACGAGATCGGGCACATCTATTTCCCGATGACGGTCAATTCGGATGAACGCCAGTGGACCTGGATGGACGAAGGCATCAACTCCTTTCTCGATTCGGTTGCGGGCTACGAATGGGACCCGAACATGCCGTGGACCCGCAGCCTGCCGCGCGACATGATCCCTTACATGGTCTCCACCACCCAGCAGCCGATCATGACCCAGTCGGATTCGGTCAATGACCTCGGCTCGAACGCCTATGGCAAGCCGTCGGCTGCCTATCATCTGCTGCGCGACACGATCATCGGGCGCGAACGCTTCGACTTCGCGCTCAAGGAATATGCGCGCCGCTGGAAGTTCAAGCGCCCGACGCCGGCCGACTTCTTCCGCACGATAGAGGAAGCCAGCGGCACCGATCTCGACTGGTTCTGGCGCGGGTGGTTCTACACCACCGATCACGTCGATATCAGTCTCGATTCTATCTACCGGATGAAGATGGATTCGAAGGATCCGGACATCGATCTGGCCCGCCGCCGCCGTGAGCGTGCCGACGAGCCCGGGCTGGTCGGCGTCCGCTTGAACGAGGAACAGGGCCTGCCGATCTGGGTCATGGAAAATCCCGGTGTCACCGATTTCTACGACAAGAACGACGAATTCACCGTCACCCCCAAGGATACCAAGGCCTACACCGATTTCCTCGCCGGGCTGGCCCCGTGGGAACGCGCTGCCTTCGATCGTGCGGTGAAGGAGGATGCCAATTATTACGTCCTCAATTTCAGCAACAAGGGCGGGCTTGTCATGCCGATCATCCTCGGGCTGACGTTCAAGGACGGGTCGAAGGAAAAGCTGTCGATCCCGGCCGAAATCTGGCGCCGCAATTCGCGCGAGGTGGCCAAGCTCCTGGTCTATCCCAAGGGCAAGGAACTGGCCGAGGTGGTGGTCGATCCCGAATGGGAAACCGGCGATGCCGATATCGAGAACAACCAGTATCCACGCCGCATCATCCCGAGCCGGATCGAAGCCTTCAAGGACGAGGCCGCCAAGTCGCGCGTGTCGCGCGATCTGATGGGTGAGGCTGCGGGCGCCGAACCGGACAAGAAGAAGAAATGATGCTGCTGCGCCGCTTTCTCACCGTGCTTGCCCTTGTGCTCGCCCCGCTCGCCGCAGCGGGGGGCGCATCGGCGCACCAGCAGAAAATCGCGATCAGCACGGTTTCGCAAAACCCGCGTTCGGGTGGGATAGAGATCGCGCATCAGGTGCCCGTCCACGATGCCGAGCACGTCCTGCGCATTCAGGGGAGCAAAAACCCCGACATCGTCGGCAGCGCCGACAGCCGGGAGGCATTTGCCGCCTATGTCACCACGCGGTTTATGCTAGAAGTGGATGGCACTGTGGTGCAGCCGACGTATGTCGGCAGCGAAATCATCGGCGGCAGCCTGTGGGTCTATCAGGAAGTCCCGGCACCTGTGGCGGGCGCGCCGGGCAGACTGCGGATCAATTCCCAGATCCTCACCAATGTCTGGGCGCGGCAGGAAAACCGGGTGAATATCGGCAGCGGCACGAATGTTGCCACGCTAATCTTTCATCAGGGCGACGCGCCGGCCGAGGCCGTGTTGACGCGGTAATTCAGGCGCGGCGGCGGGCCGGCGGCGCGGCCGCAGCAAAGCTTGCCTCGACCTCGGCCAGCAGCCCCGGGCGGCCATAGCGATAGCCCTGCACCATCCGGCAGCCCATCGCGCGCAGGAAGATTTCCTGCTCGTCGGTTTCGACCCCCTCGACCACCACGTTGAGCCCGAGGCTGTGGCCCATCTGGACGATCGCCTGGATGATCAGCCGCGACTGGTGATCCTCGCTGATCGCGGCGATGAAATCGCGTTCGATCTTGACCTGATGGATCGGGAAGGCCCGCAGGTGGGTGAGCGACGAGAACCCTGTTCCGAAATCGTCGAGACATACGGTAAACCCGCATTCGTCGAGCATCGCCAGCGAAGCGCGCAGGTGCCCGCTGGGATCGATCAGCATCGTTTCGGTGACTTCGATCGTGATGTTGTGCGGGCCAAGCTGGCTGTCGTCGATCACATCGATCAGATGGCGCACGAAATCGCCTTGCCGCAGATCCGCATCGGACAGGTTGATCGCGATGCGGGTGTCCGGGCCGAACAGCGCCAGCAATGCTGGGCCATCGGCAACCACATGGTCAAGCATCACGCGGCTTACCCGGCGCGACAATTCAGGGTCGAGCAATGCGCAGAACACCTCGCTTGCGGAGATCAGCGAACCATCTTCGGCACGCAGGCGCAGCAGCGCCTCGACCGCGACCACGCGCCCGGTATCGAGCGCGATGATCGGTTGGTAGGCGGCCAGCGCGCGCCCGTTGCCCAATGCGCTGCGCAGCCGCGCGATCGCCTGCTGGCGTTCGCTCTGGCGGGCCTCGATCTGCTGGTCCCACCACACCACGCTGCCGCGACCTGAATCCTTGCCGCGATAGAGCGCAAGGTCGGCGCGGCGCATGATCTCCTCGCTGCTGGCCGCCTCGCACATTCGCGCCACCCCGCAGGTCGCCCCGATGCGGAGCTGCGACGCGCCCAGCGGCGGGATCTCGCCCAGTTCGTGCAGCAGGCGTTCGAGAAAGCGGGTGACGCCCGACAGGCCCATCTGCGCCGGGAACATCATCGCGAATTCATCGCCGCCCCAACGCGCCAGATAGACGCCTTCGCTGGCATGGAGCTGCAATTGCGCCGCGATCGTTTCGAGCACGCGGTCGCCCACCAGATGGCCCAGCGTGTCGTTGATATCCTTGAACCCGTCGAGGTCGAGGAGGGCGACCGTCACCGGTTCGGTGCCGGCCAGCTGCATCGCATCGGCCAGTTTCCGGTCGAAGCTCGCGCGGTTGAACAGGCCGGTTAGCCGGTCGCGTTCGGCAGCGCGTTGCAATGCGGCATTGCGCAGGTGCTCTTCGGTGCAATCGAGAATGATCCCGGCGACATAATCGGGCCGGCCATCGATATCGACCCGTTCGCCCACCATCCTGATCCGCCGCGCCTCGCCATCGGCCCGGTGGAACGTGGTTTCGAACATGAAGGGTTTGCCTTCATCGATCGTGTCGTCCATCGCCGCGCTGACCAGCGGGCGGTCCTCGGGCTGATAGAGCTGCACGACATCGCGCAGGTTGATCGACGGGCTGGGCTGCAGCCCGGCGATCGCAAACACCTGGTCCGACCAGTGCAATTGCCGCGTGGCCAGATCGACCCACCAACTGCCGATGTTGACCGCACGCTCGGCCTGCCGGAAGATCCGCGTCTGCTGGCGTAGCCCCGCATTGGCATTGCTGAGCGCACGGGTGCGGGTGTGCAGCGCGATGCTCTGCTCGGCCAATTCGGCCAGCATCTCCAGCATTGCGACCTGGTCTTGGCGGAAGGCGCCGGGCTCCGGGGAAATGCCGCACAGCGCGCCGATTACCGTGCCATCCTCGCCGCGTACCGGCACGCCGATATAGGAGCGCAGGAAAGGTGCAATAATGGCTAGCGCCGATTGAGCGAACGAGGGTTCGGCATGCGCATCGTCCACCAGCAAGGGCGCCGAATTGCGCACGCACCGTGCGCAGAACGATGCATCGATCGGGGTTTGCTCCAGATCGATGCCGCTGCGCCCCAGAAACCACTGACGGTCATCCTCGACCACCGAAAGGAGCGAGATCGGGCACCCGAGCACGGTGCTGGCAAGGACCGTGATGCGCGAAAACAGGTCGCGGTCGGGCATTGCCTCCAGACCGAGATTGCGGAGAGAATCGGGGCGCGGGATCGGCGTCACGCACACTCACTGCCTTGATTGGCTTAACAAAGTGTGGGCAAGTGCGGCGGTTATGCCGCGGGACCGCTTTGGCCTTTCGGGACAGTGCCGTGATGGGGCCATGGATCGCGGCCAAACGGCATCTTGCCGAACGGCTCCAGTTGCTGTCTGAGCGCTGGATAGCATGAAACGGCCACCTCATCCCGCCGCCCCAGGCGCACATCGGCACCTGTTCGGCCATCTCGCCGATGGCCGCGCCGTGGAGGCGGTCACGCTCGCCAACACGCGCGGCATCAGCGCAACGGTGATTGCCTATGGGGCAATTCTGCAATCGGTGATGATGCCGGATGCAGATGGGGCCAAGGCAGACATCACGCTGGGCCATGCAACTCTGGCCGAATACTTTGCCAATCCGCACTATTTCGGGGCCAGCGTGGGCCGTGTTGCCAACCGCATCGCCGGCGGACAGTTCGCGCTCGATGGCGCGGTCTATGCCGTGCCGTGCAACAACGGGCCCAATGCGCTGCACGGCGGGCCGGATGGTTTCGACAAGGCGCTGTGGGATATTGCTGCGGTATCCTCTGGCGCGCACCCCAGCGTCACGCTGGCGCATACCAGCCCTGACGGCGATCAGGGCTTTCCCGGCGCGCTGCGCGTCACAGTGACCTATGCATTGAGTGACACGGGCGACCTTGCGATCACCTACCGCGCGTCGACCGATCGCCCGACAATCGTCAACCTGACCAATCACGCCTATTGGAATCTGGCGGGCGAGGGCGCTGCGACCTCCGCGCTCGATCATGTTCTAACCATTCCGGCAGACCATTATCTGCCTATCGATGCCTTCGCGATCCCGACCGGCAAATTCGCGCCGGTGGCCGGCACGCCGTTCGATTTCCGCACCCCAAGCGTTATCGCGGAGCGTCTCGGCGATGCGAGTGACCCGCAAATCCGGATCGGAAACGGCTTCGATCACAGCTGGGCCGTGGCCCGCGCCCGCAGCGAGAGGCCGCGGCTGGTGGCGCGGCTGGCACACGCCGCTTCGGGCCGGGTGCTGGAAGTGCATTCGACCGAGCCGGGGGTGCAGTTCTATTCCGGCAACGCGCTTGGCGGGCAGGCAATCGGAAAAGCGGGGCGGGCCTATCGCAGGGGCGATGGCATCGCGCTCGAGCCGCAGATGTTTCCCGACACGCCCAACCAGCCGGCATTCGGCTCGATCGCGCTTGCACCGGGGCAGGCCTATTGCCACCGGATCATCTTTGCGCTGCGGTCGACGTGACCCCGCAAAGTTTCCGCAATTGCAGGTTGTCCGAGCGAGAGGGACGCGAGAGTCGGCGGTGCAGCCCCAACGTCTGAAGGATTCAAGCGCGGCAATACATAACTCGCGCGGTGATCGACCAGAGCTATGATGCGCAACACGGCTCTAACTTATCTTGCCAAGTAGCCGGATCCGCCGGTTTCGGGTGTTCACTGCATTTGGCGGTTCGGCGCCAAATGGCCTGTGAAGACCAGTTCAACCGATGGAGGTCGGAACAAGGTCGAACGTTATCCTGTCGGTATCGAAACCTCGTTCACCGGGCGTGGCAAAAAAATCCCGGTTGCGAAAGCGGGGGCCTTGTGAGCGGCTGAGGACAGTTCGTCCTGACCCATCCAGAACCACGCGATCGGGCCCGGCGGTAATCACCGTGCCTTCCAATGTACCCGGGGCGTAGCGAATGGTGAGCGTGTATCCGCTTGGTGCGTTGCAATACTCGCGAAAAGTGCCAAGCGAGAAAGAGCCGTTCTCCCCCTCAAGTATGCCGGGGCCTCGCTGCTGCAACTGGCAATAGACTGGCACCACTGCACGAAGATTGAACCGCGCATCCGTGCTCATCGCCGGCGCAGCCGTTGCCAACAAACTAACGGCGCAGATCGCTCTTGTTGCCTGTATCACCTTCACCCCACCATTTGAATTGGCTCAGTGACGATGACATTAGTGCGTAATGTTTTTCGATTGGTTAAGCCGCCTGCTATCGCGCGGTGACCGAGATCGAGATAAGATCGGAATAGGTGCCCGCCCGTTTGCGCGAAACGTCGCCAATATAAAACTGGATCGGCAGGACGGCGCGGATCAAACCATTTTCCGATGGCCCCTGCAAACGATCCATTCCTGACAGATTTACCGCATTTCCGCCAATGGTCAGCGAGTAAGGCACTGTCCATTCAGTGCCATTCAGTCGCAGTTTGCCGGAGTTCAGCGAAGTGACGTTAAGGTCATACCGCCCTGTACTGCTGACCCGCAATTGCAAAGGAACGGGGGCCGGACCCTCGCGCAATTCGCCCAGGCTAACAATCGCCTGTCCATCCGAAATGCGATAGGCGCCGGCCAGTCCGATCCGCGCCGAAGGAAGAACTTCAAGGCCGAGGACGATCCGCGCTCCGCCAAGCGTGCGCATGGTCTGATCCCGCGCTTCGAGGATTACGTCCTGGGTGAAGGTTCCCGAACTATTCACCTCGTCGGGCGACGCGACGAGGCGATAGGTGACCGTGCGCCTTTCGTTCGCGGCCAGTTCGATTGTGCGTTGCTCGGAAGAATTGCGAACCGACCGTCCCGCTCTCGGTGTTGCATCCTGCGAATCGGAAAGGTTGATGAGCGCGTAGCCGATCGGCTTTCCCTTGCCGGACGAAAGACCGAAAGGTGGCTGGGCCAACTCGAATATTGGCGTGAACCGACATTCGGCGGTGCCATCGTTGACGAACGTGGCGCTGAAAATGGCTTCGGGTGGAACCGTCTCGTATGGGTCGTACCCTCTGATGATCCATGCCGTCGGCGTGGCGTTGATCCGCAACCGGCAATCGGCAGCCGGAGTGACTTGGGGCTTTCCATTGGAGCCGTCTCCTCGCGGCACGGATTGCGCCGTGGCAGGAGCAATGCAACCGGATACCGCGAGCGCGACGACAAAGGCTAATTGCGTGAGACGCACCATCATGGATCCTTTTATCGGGTTGAACCAGCAGCCACGCTGCCAAGGTCAACAAGTCCGGAGTTATCGGCAGGAACAGTGAATTCGAAGCCGCGATCAATCGTGCCATTGTTACCGTAGGTTTCCACCCGATATCGGCGCCCGGGGATCAACGAGGAAATCGCAAATCGGCCAACGGAGTTGGTGAAGAACGGTAGCGGCTGCGGGTTTTCGCCATCGCGCAGATCGAGAAGCGTCACGCGCCCACCAGCCAACGAGACCGGTTCTCCGCCTCGCAGCAGCGTTCCGGTGGCGCTGATAAATGCATCGGTACCTACACGCAGGGCATAGCCACTGCGATACGGAGGCCTGACCCGAACAACGCCTGCACCAATGTCATACCCCGTCGGGGGATTTTCCACGTCGTATTGCACTGATTGCGTCACGTAGGACGCGAGGAAATTGTTCACCGCTGCGCCGAGTGCACCACTCTTGCCGAGATAATTGTTTTTCGCGAGTGACGCACCTGCCACCACCGAACGATCGCCCAGGGTTTTGTGGGCATGAACCAGCGCGAAGCTGTCGTTGATACGTCGTCCGACGCCCACGATACCATCGGCAAATGCGATCGTGGTTCCGACTCGAACCGATGTTGCTTGCAACTGATCGATCGAGGAGAGCGATGGGCCGAACGCAGCATGGCTTAGCGATGCGTCGAACCGGTTACCCGAATAACTGGCGAAGCCTTGCGCTTGGACGGCATCATCGCGGCGCGTAAGGACACCGCCAAAGCCAACGCTGTCAAGTTCGTTGAGCCCGCTCTGAACGTAGGAAAGTTCCGCAAGGTTATCCCGGGACTCATAGCGAGCTTCGGCACGGCGGCGATAATCCGGTTGGAACACCAAGCCGATATTGGCGCTGAAACCGCTGCCGATGGCAAAATTACTGGGGAAACCGGCGTAATCGGCACCGGCACGTACCGTCCAACGTTCGCTGATGCGATAAAATGCGGTCACACCGATGCGATAGGTATCGCCGGTGTCCTGCCTTCCCTTGAGATAGGAACCGCTTACTGTCGCGAGCACATTTTGACTGAATTGCCGGGTATATTGGCCAGTCATCGAAATCGCTGTGAGATTGAACCCTTCGGGATTGGAAAGGTTTGAAAAATCGGGCGACACATAGTCGGCCCTGATCGAGAAATTGTCTGCAAGACCCCCGCGATCAAAGAACCTGTCGTACGCAACGCCGGCGGCATAGCCGGCTCCCGCGAAGTTGGATCGGCTGGCCCCGGCGTCGATCAGCAGGCGCGCACCGTCGCGCAGGACGAACTGTGTCTGTCCCGTGAGAGCCTGCACTTCCTCGCTTGCCTGAAAGCCGATGCCGATGGCGGGCCGATTGAAAAAAGCTTTACGGAAGAATCCCGTGAACGCCGGCGAGCCGCGATAATCCGGTGCACGCCCAAGTTGCTGACTCGTTACGCCAAGATAGGCCCCGTATTCATAATCGCCCGGATCGAGGTCGATTGGGTCGAGATATTGCGAATAGGACAAGTCTTGCACGCTGCCTGTGGTGTCCTGCACCTGCACCCGAACATCGTTGCTGCCGGCAAGAAGTGGAAGCGAGCTGAAATCGTAGCGACCGGGCTGCAAACGCAATTCGCGATACAGGCTGCCGTTGCGAAAAAACCTGACCGTGGATTCGCGTTGGACGACTAGCTGGCGATTGCCTTGAAGAACGGCGGCACGAAAAGTGTTGAACCGACGTTGCTGGCGAGCAACGCCGACCCCGCCCATCTGCACGAACGATTGCTGGCCGCGTACTTCCGGATCAAGGTCTCCGGCAAACCACCGGCGATATTTCTCAGGTTCATCATAGACGAGCCGGGCATAATTGCGTGCGAACCGATAGTTTGTGTCCTGCAAGCCGAACTCTTCGCCGAGCGAAGCGTCAGCTTCGAATACGATTTTCTTGAAACGTATCGCCCCGTCCAGATTGATTGTCGGGCGCTGTTGATCCTCCGCGCCCCACAGATACGTCTGTGATGCGTTAACGTTAACATAGGCAGATAAAGCCGCTGGCGCCAAATTGACGTCGTTAAGGTCATCGCGCGGTGGGGCGAACAAATCTTCCACTGCTCTTTGATCGGGACGGACCTGAACGACCACGACAGCAAGCGACGCTGGATCATAGGTAAGACTGACGCCCGTCTCTGCCAAATCGTCTGGTCCAAAAGTGCGTAGCGGTGCAAGAGTTGCCGAAAGTTCGGCATGCGCTTCGTCGTTGAGGACAGTGCGCATGAGACGGAGAAATGTCTCTGACTCGAGCTGGAAACGATCATCCGCTGTCAATCGCATGGGAATGTCGCCCAGCGAGCGGGTAAGGAAAGTCAGCGGCACCGTCATATCGATATCACGGTCGTAGGGATTGATATCCGGACGTCCGTGCGGACCGATGGGCAAATCTGGCTGAATTGTTTCGTCGGGTGGCTGAGCTCCCGGCAAAGGGACGGCGATACCGTCGGGTTCGCCAACAGACACCGGCAAGGGGGGGACAGTGTCGCCTTCGGACGGCGAGGCCGGCGTTGAACGTGGAAGCGGCACGACGACCTGAGCCCCGACGCCCGAAGCGAAGATTAGCGGCACTGCGGCCGATAAAATGATCAGGCGCGTCACTGGAAGAACGTTAGGCGGACAGGTTGATCCGAAAATCCAAGCACAGGTATCCGGAACGTGCGTTGGCCCAGAGCGGGAACATAACCCGTACCTACAGCGCGATTAAGCTCTTCAGTCGAAACATCGACGCGCATGGGCTTGCCTTCAAGGTCGGTCCCTTCGAAACGCCAGTTGTAGCCCGACATCATCGCATGACGCCGACCGGAATTGGTGAGAGTGACTTCCAGTCCACGCACACTTTGCGCCACTTCGGTTGATCCCACCGGGCTTTCGGGCGTGTAGGTTACTGGTCGCACCGCTTTGGAACTGACATTGGGTGTCGCCCCGGGGGGCGCGACAACCACAAGTGCTCGCATGTTGTAAACAACCTGCACTTGCGCGGCGAGGCTGCCTGCATCGGTGGGGGCAAATTTGATCGGCAGCTGATTGACGGAAACATAATATGCCTGCGAAGCGGCGATGTCCGGCGCCCCGGCCCATTGCAGCCGCACGACCTGCCGTGCGCCCGGCGATAAGACACCCTGAGGCGGGAACACGAGAAAATCCTCGTCAGCAGGTACTTCCGAAATCTTGCCGTCCGCATCCAGCGTCATACGATAGATGCGCGTTTCGAACGCCAAGCCGCCTTTGTTGATGTTCTGAACCTCGATCCGGGCGACTGCAGCACCCGCTTGCGATTCCATCTCAACGACCATCGGAGATACCCGCATGGCAGATGCGGGCATCGGGCCCAACACCAGCGCCAAGGCTGCCAAAGTTGCCGCGCTACGACGCCAGAATTTTGTCAACATCTGCAGTCCCGTTCGTTTGTTGAAATTCGAGCATGCGCATCAGACGTGAAAAAAGGGGAAAGATTGCGCTTTCCCCTTCCTTCTGGCTGATGGCTTAAAGTGCGCGCAGCGTGACGGTGGTCGTGCCGGTGTAGGTGCCGGCGACCAGGCCGCGATCGGTGATGGCGGGTGCGTTGAAGGCGATGTTCATCGCCGAACGCCATGCGCCCTGCTGCAGCGAACCGGCGTTTGCGTTGCCAGCCACGGTCAATGTCTGCGACGTACCGGCGGTCACGGCGTTGAGACCCACGCCGGTCCAGGTTGCGGTCACCGAGTAAGGGATGTTCGCTTGGAATTCGTCGGTGTCGTAGCCGCCCGGATTGGCGTTGACCATGCCGCGGATGTCATCCTTGCTGACTTCGACGGCGTTGTTGGTGTTGCAGCCTGCGGTCAGCGTCTGGACGTTGGCAGTTGCCGGGCCGGCCATTTCGAATGCGGCATTGACGTTCTCGTTGTTGCCGGTGCGAACGCCGATAACGCCAAAGTCGATCGAGCGCGCAGCAGCGGTGTTGCCGGCGTAGAACGAGCAGTCACGGTTCACGGTGCCTGTCAGGGTGAAGCTGTTTGTGACGGTGGGGGTGGCCGCCTCGGTGTCATCTGCTGCCGAGCCGGAAATCGTGAAAGACGTCTGCACCACATTCGTTGTTGTCGTCGTCGTGGTTGTAACAGGCGTAGCAACGCAATTGGGGTTTGATGGACAACCGTTAGTAGTAAACTGCGGCTGGTTGTTCTGACCCTGATTGAAAGAAGGGTTCGGACGTTGAGAGACGATCGTGGTGATCGTGTTGGTGGTCGTCACGGGAATGGTGACGCTTTCATTCACCGGACTGATGATGCTGTGCGTCTGCGCATAGGCCGTGCTTGAAAAAACAATCAGAGCGGTAGTTGCAGTTAAAGTCTTGAGAACGAGTTTCATGAATATGCCCCCCCGTGATGTGGCAGCACCCGCTGCCGTTTTCGGAAATGTCATGGGCGGTGCGCGCTGGCACCGCCCATTCCGTCGGGGTACTTAGAGTGCGCGCAGCGTGACGGTGGTCGTGCCGGTGTAGGTGCCGGCGACCAGGCCGCGATCGGTGATGGCGGGTGCGTTGAAGGCGATGTTCATCGCCGAACGCCATGCGCCCTGCTGCAGCGAACCGGCGTTTGCGTTGCCAGCCACGGTCAATGTCTGCGACGTACCGGCGGTCACGGCGTTGAGGCCCACGCCGGTCCAGGTTGCGGTCACCGAGTAAGGGATGTTCGCTTGGAATTCGTCGGTGTCGTAGCCGCCCGGATTGGCGTTGACCATGCCGCGGATGTCATCCTTGCTGACTTCGACGGCGTTGTTGGTGTTGCAGCCTGCGGTCAGCGTCTGGACGTTGGCAGTTGCCGGGCCGGCCATTTCGAATGCGGCATTGACGTTCTCGTTGTTGCCGGTGCGAACGCCGATAACGCCAAAGTCGATCGAGCGCGCAGCAGCGGTGTTGCCGGCGTAGAACGAGCAGTCACGGTTCACGGTGCCCGTCAGCGTGAAGGTGTTCGCCACGGTGGGGGTGGCCGCTTCGGTATCGTCGGCAGCGGTCGAAGTCGTGGTGATTCGAGTGCCGATGTTGAACAACAGCAGGCCGTTGTTCGCTGCCCCGGCGAGAGCTTCGCCAAAGGTGAAAGGCGTATCGATGTTCGTCGCACCGAGCACAGGGTTGTTGAACTGAACGCGCGTCGAGGTGTGCGACTGGGCCTGGGCGCCGGTAGCGATCAGGGCTGCGGTGGCTGCAACGAGATAAAGTGCGCTCTTCATAGTAGTATTCCCTCTTTCAAATATGCCCTTGGGCTTTGCGTTTGCACCGATATTCGCAACCCAGATGCGTCGGTGCCTCGCATCTTTTATTGTCTCGCAATCGGATGAATTCTGGCCGGCTTGGCATCCGCGATGCCGCTCAATCGACCGTCCTTCGACGCAAGAGAATTCTGCCCGCGCTACATCGGGGACACCGTGATGGTGATTGTTTCTGCGTAGTTGCCGGCGAGAAGCCCGGCTTCGCCTGAAGGCGTGCCAAGTTCGATCGACAGCATCATGCCATCAGTCGCGATGCCGCCATTGGAGGAGAGCGTGCCCCCGCTCCGCAACTCGCGGCTATCAAAGACTCGGTTGACGGTTTCAACGGAAGGGTGGCGAACCGCCATGGAAATGCCCAGCGCGTAGGGCACGACACCCGAATAAGGGCCTTGGCCCAGTGGCATCGTGGTGTGCGTCAATCCGCCGGTCGAGCCGGAGACGACCATCGTGAAGGGCACGTTGCAATCCAATGCGACCCTTGCACGCATCGAAAGATTGCCGCGGTTGAGATCGCCAAAGTCGATGTTGGGGATGCTGCCCATTGAGCAGCGCTGGGGGATCGAGCCATCGACCGCAATCTGGACGGTACGTGCGTTGTCGATTTCGTCAGCAGCAGCAGGCGATGCAAGGCACGCGGCAGCAAGTAGTCCGGCAAGCAGACGCATTATTCCCCCCCATTTGAAAAGGCCTTCGCATGACCTGGCCATGGCGACATCGGCGAATCGTTGGAGCCTTTGTCGTCCGGTTAACAACTCACTAACCATTGGGAAATTTTTTGTCGAGGGAGGGGCCGCGTGAGCGTTTCAAAACGAAACGTTCGGGGGCGGCCCTCTTATCATCTCGCGAAGGATGAACTGTTACAAAGGCGCCTTCTCGGCCTGGTTCACGGCCAAAGCGCACCGGAGCGAGCGTCTCGGAAGCCATCGAAGGCTTTTGCGCTATCGATTGCGGAACGCAATCGTGACGAAGTCGACCAACTTATGCACTGATATTCTTTCCGCGATGGATCAGTCGCCAATCCGAAAAGCCGGCGCAGCAGCAAAAGCTGGCAGGAAAGCCATCAGCGTGACAAGCGGTAAGAGAGATTAGAGCGCGGTTAACAGACCGCGAGGCCGGAAGGGTGCGAGACAGAAATCTCGAAACTCTCAAATGGTGCGGTCGAGAAGACTCGAACTTCCACGGGCTTTCGCCCACAACGACCTCAACGTTGCGCGTCTACCAATTCCGCCACGACCGCACTCGGGTTTGTCGGGGCAGCCAGCTTGCTGCTCCCGCGGTAGGAGCGCGCCCCTAGCAAGGGGTTCGGTAGCGTGCAACCCCTTTGACGCACGACATCAAAAAGCTTTCAGCGCGGTGCCCATCCCAGCGCCGCTCCCGCAGCATTGGCGGGGATGTTGGCGATCGCTTCGGTAACGGTCACTGTCTCGCCAGGGGCCAATCGCCGCTTGGCGGGCTGGATCACCCAGTCACCGATGTTGCGATCGCGGCGGTCGCTGAAAACCACCAGCAGATTGGGGACATCGAGACTTTCGCTCGCGGTGTTGGTGATCGTGCCGCGCACGCGGAAAATCACTTCGCCGTTTTCAAGCGGTTCCTTGCGCTGCTCGGATTTGGGGAAATCGAGCGTCAGGCCGGGCTGGCCGACGCCGAAGGTGGGGCGCTGCAAGGGCAGCCATTCGGGCAGGCCGTAATAATTGACCGCCACAGCCGTTCCCGTCGCAAGCAGCGCGAACAGAACCGCCGCCAATGTCCACATCCTGAGCGGGTTGCGCCGCCGGGTGAAGGGAGCGCGGTAATCGAACTGCGATCCGCCATCGTCATCCGCATCGGTATAGGAAACGTCATCATCGAAGGATGGCGTGGCCGGATGATCGGAAGGGAGCGAGGAAGGGACGGGAGCGGGGCGCACGGGCGACTGCACCGGAGCATCGGCTTGTGGCAGCGCATCGCCTTCCGGCCCGCGGCCGCGGCGCAGCGCGCGGGCTGCGATTGCGGCGCTGTCGTTGAGGGCCGCGCTATCCTGCGCCAGCGTTGCATCCGGCGCAGCCTCGGGGGTGCGCCAGTGACTGATCGATGGGCCCGCAGCTGACTGATCGGCGGACGGCACGCGCGGCGCCATGCGCGCGGCGGCCTGTTCGCGCGTGGCAGCAGGGGAGGCTGGCTGCGGCGCTGGTGGGCGCACGGACGCGGGCGGAGCCGATCTTGCCTGAGGTGACGGAGTATCTTCGCGATGACTGTGCAAGGCGGGTGCCGGCGCAGCGGGCGCGGTCCCGGCGGGTTCCGATGCATCTTGGAACCAGCTGTGCTTGCACTTGGCGCAGCGCACGGTGCGCCCCTCCCCGCCGATGGCCGCATCGGGGACCGCGTAACGTGTGCCGCAGGCTGGGCAAGCGATGATCATATCGCATTTTGCAATAGCTTTCGCGTGCAAGCACACAAGAGCAAGTATTCGCGCGGCGTCTATTTACCTGCTGTTTTCCACATTCCGTCGCAGAAAATCGGGCTTTGTGGGGCATTGGCGGCATCCGGCGGCTTTTCCGCTGCGCACCCCGCTGTTAGGTCGACGTGATGAACGATGTTGTGGCCGGCCAGGTAAAATTCGACAATGTCGGGCTGCGCTATGGCACCGACCCCGAGGTGCTGAGCAATCTGAGTTTCACGCTGTACCCGGGCAGTTTCTATTTTTTGACCGGTGCGAGCGGGGCGGGCAAGACCAGCCTTCTCAAGATGCTTTACCTGTCGCAGGCCCCGTCGCGCGGGGCGATCCGGATGTTCGGGCACGACCTGGTGACGATGCCGCAAAGCCGCCTGCCCGAACTGCGCCGCCGGCTGGGGGTGGTGTTCCAGAATTTCCGGCTGGTGCCCTATCTCACCGCCTTCGACAACGTCGCGTTGCCGCTGCGTTTGGCGGGGACCGACGAGAAGAAGGTGCAGCGCGCGGTGGGCGACATGCTCGATTGGGTGGGGTTGTCGCACCGCGCACATGCCGTCCCGCCGAGCCTGTCGGGCGGTGAACAGCAGCGCGTCGCGATTGCGCGTGCGGTGATTGCGCGGCCCAAAATGCTCATCGCGGACGAGCCCACCGGCAATGTCGACCCCGATATGGCCTTGAAGCTGCTGCGCCTGTTCGAGGCGTTGAACAACCGCGTGGGCACCACCGTCGTGGTGGCAACCCACGATGTCCACCTGCTCAAGAAGGTGCCGGATTCGCTGATCATGCGGCTGCACAAGGGCCAGCTGTCCGATCCGACCGGGGCACTGCGCTATCCCCCGCGCGCCGGTAGCGGTGGCAGTCTGTGACGACCTTGCCCCCGCTTCCGGCCGAGACCGACGGCGCCGAAGCCGAGCCCGAACGTCCCCGCGGCCGCGCGGCAGCACGGCTGCTGCCGCCCGCACGCCTGACCGGGCCGATCCCGTGGGTGATCGCCATCCTGATCGCGCTGGTGGTGCTGGCAGCAGCAGGGGGCCTCGCGCTGCGCAATCTTGCCACGACCGCAGCAGGAGAATTGGCCAGCGCGGTAAGCGTGCAGGTGATCGAGCCGAACCCCGATCTTCGCACCGCGCGCAGCGACGCCGCAGTCGGGGTTCTGACCGCGCTCGACGGGGTGACTTCGGTGCGTGTCGTTCCCGAGGCTGAACTGGTCGCCATGCTCGAGCCGTGGCTGGGTGACGCGGCGCGCAGCGGGGACGTGCCGATCCCGGCACTGATCGATGTCGAACTGTCGCGCACCGCAGGTCCGGACGAGATCGCCGGTATCAGGACTGCACTTGCGGCAAAGGTGCCGGGCAGCCGGGTCGACGCGCAGGGTGATTTCCTGCAGCCAGTCGGCGATGCGCTTGCAGCGTTGCAGTGGCTCGCGCTGGGGCTGGCAGTGCTCGTCGCGCTGGCGACCGCGGCGGCGGTGTGGCTGGCCGCGCGCAATGCCTTTGCCGGCGCGCGCGACACAGTCGAGATCATGCACCTGCTCGGCGCGAGCGAGCGCCAGATTGCGGCAGTGTTCCTGCGCGATGTGCTGCGCGAAGCTGCGGCGGGTGCATTGCTGGGGGCTGGGCTGGGCGTGGCAGCGGTATGGCTGCTCGGCGAACAGTTTGCCGCGCTCGGCAGCGGGATGGTGAGTGGTGGCGGGCTGTTGCTGACCGATTGGCTGATAATTGCCGCAATTCCGCTGGCTGGTGTGATTTTGGCAATGGTGACGGCAAGGATCACCATTGCCTATGCCCTCAAGGCCATGCTTTAGGCCTTGGGGATATGGTGCGGCGTGCAATCTCTCTGGCTGTTCTGGTGTGGGCCATCGGGTTCCTGTGGTTTGTCGTCGCGCTGCCGCGACCGGCCGATGGCGTGCGAACCGATGCGGTGATCGTCCCCACCGGCGGACCTGGACGGATCGCGCGCGGTCTGCAGGTCCTCGACAGCGGGCAGGCGGGCAAGATGCTGGTGAGCGGGGTCGATCCCGAGGTTCGCCCGCGCGAATTCGCCGCCGAATTCGGCGTGTCCGCGCGGCGGATGGCCTGCTGCGTGACGCTGGGCTTTGTCGCTGTCGACACGAGGTCGAACGCTGCCGAAACCGCCAAATGGGTGGCGCAGAACGAGGTGCGTTCGCTGCGCCTCGTCACCACCGACTGGCACATGCGCCGCGCCGCGGGAGAGCTTGACCGGATGCTGCCCGGCCATGTCACCGTGATCCGCGATGCGGTGCCGTCGCAGCCCGACCTCGGCACGCTGTTTCTCGAATACCACAAGCTGATCGCGAGCCGCGCGGCAGGATTGGCGGATCTTTGAGCACGCTTGTCGCCGTGCTGCGATCGCTCGCGTTCTATGTCCTGTTCTATGGCGGCAGCACGGTGCTGGTGCTGGCTTCGGTGATCGCGGTGATCGCCCGCCCCAGTGCATTGCGCGCCGTGGTGGCGCGATGGGGCCACTGGCATTTGTGGTGCGTCGAACACCTGCTCGGCATCAAGGTGGTGCTCGATGGCGTTCTGCCCACGGGGCCGGTGCTGATCGCGGTCAAGCATGAAAGCTTTTTCGAAGCGATCGACACCCCGCGCCTGTTCACTGCGCCGGCGGTCTTTGCCAAGCAGGAATTGTTCCGTATTCCGGGCTGGGGCCATTCGGCGCTGGTTTACGGGCTGATCCCGGTCGCCCGCGGAGACGGCGCAAAAACGCTGCGCCACATGCTCGCGCTTGCCAAACAGCGGGTCGACGAGGGGCGCGCGCTGGTGATCTTCCCTGAAGGCACCCGGGTCGCCCATGGCAGACGGCCTCCGCTGCAGGCGGGCTTTGCCGGGCTCTACAAGTTGCTGCGGCTGCCGGTGGTGCCGATCGCGGTCGATAGCGGCGCGACCTATCACCACGTCATCAAACGTCCCGGACACATCACCTACAAGGTCGGAGAAACGATTCCGGCAGGCCTGCCGCGCCCCGAAGTCGAGGCCCGCGTGCACGCCGCGATCAACGCGCTCAACGCCTGACGCTGCGACGGCTGCCCGCGGGAGGCCGGCTCAATCTTGCCGCATTCAGGCGCGGTGGGGGTAGCGTTTCCGCAATTCGGCAAAGGCGGGAAGCATCTTGAGCCCGGATCGCAAGCCTGCCGTTCCGCCGATCTCGCGGTTGGTTTCGAGCCATTCGCGAAAACGGCGAATGCCCATCGGCCGGGCAAAGACATATCCTTGTGCAAGCGTGCAACCCAGGGTGCGCAAGGTGAGGCAGTCCTCGGTGGTTTCGACGCCCTCGGCGATGCATTCCACCCCGAGCGTGTCGCACATCGACAGAATGGCGGCGACAATCTTGCGCACCCCCGGTTCGGCAAGGTTCGCGACAAAACTGCGGTCGATCTTGATCTTGTCGATCGGCAGGCGGCTGAGGTAGCTCAGGCTCGAAAATCCGGTGCCGAAATCGTCGAGCGCGATCGATACGCCCATCGCGCGCAGCCGCTCGATATGCGCGATCGCGCGGCCATAATCCTTCATCAGCGCGGTTTCGGTAATTTCGAAGGTCACCCGTCTGGGCGCGATCTGCTGCTCGATGATCGTGCCGATCAGCATGTCGATGGTGCTGGGTGTAACGATATCGCAGGTCGACAGGTTGAACGACAGACCGATCCCCGATGGCAGCGCCTTCATGTGCGCGACGGCTTTGGCAAACAGCGTGGTGGTGATGCTGCCCATGAGATTGAGCCGTTCGGCCGCGTCGATGAACCGGGCCGGATCGATCGCACCGATGCCTGCGTTGTTCCAGCGCGCCAGCGCCTCGACCCCGCGAACCTGCGCTGTGGCAAGGCAGATGATCGGTTGCAATTCGACCCGCAGCTCGCTGGCAAGTCCGGCCGACAGCAATGCGGTTTCAAGTTCGGTTTCGGTGCGCAGGCGGGTTTCGAGATCGCTGGTGAAGAAGGCAAAGGCACCTCGGCTGTCCGCCTTGACATGATAAAGGGCATAATCCGCCCGGTCGAAGATCGACGTTGCAGTCGCACCCTCATAGGGGAACGCAGCAAATCCGATCGAGCAGCCAAGCGACAATTGATGGCCGTCGATCGCGAACGGCTGATCGAGCAGCGCTATCAGTTGATTGCCGACCGCAGCAGCTTCGGCCGCATCGCCATCCACCAGCAGCCCGAATTCGTCGCCCCCCAGCCGGGCGATCAGCAGGCTGTCGTTGGTCATCGCGCGCAGCTGCCGCGCGATATCGATCAGCAGCTGATCGCCGGTGGCGTGGCCGTAAATGTCATTGACCGGCTTGAACCGGTCGAGATCGAGGATGCCGACGACGAACGGCCTTCCGGTTTGCGCATTGTTCCGCACCCGGTCGGCCAGTTGCCCGAGGAACAATCGCCGGTTGGGCATCCCGGTCAGGGCATCGGTCATCGCAAGGCTCGCATTCTCGCCCGCCAACCGCTCGGCCTCGCCGCGCTGGACCGCAAGCTCGGCGCGCGATGTGATCAGTTCGGTGAATGCCTCGTGAGCGTTGAGCGACACCCGGATCATCAGCGTGGTTACCGTCCCGGCGATCACAGCGACGATCAGAAATGTCTCATTGCCGGTGAGCAGCTGGTAGGTTGCATAAGGCACCATGGTCAGCAGATTCACCAGAAAGGCGGCCTGCGGCAGATGCATCAGGCAGAACATGCAGCCAATTGCGGTCATCACCAGACAGATCGCCACACCGGCGCGCTGTGACGGGTCGCCATAGGCATCGAGCAGGAACGAGTAAGCCAGATAGGAGAGGCAGATCGGGATCACCGCCAGCGTCGTGCGATGAAGCAGGTTGCGGGCCTCGGCGACGCTGATCCGGTCTGGTTCGGGCAGGAAAAACAGCCAGGAGACGATCCTGAATGTGCCGATTACCACAAAGGCCGCCGACACCCCGCCGACCAGCAAGAGTGGAACATTGCCCACCATCAGACAGAAGCTGGCGAGCGCGATTATGATGAGCAGGAGATACAGCAGCGGCACCTGCCGCTTGAGATTGGCGTATTGCCCAATCAGCACATCGGGATCGTCGGAAAAGGCCCAGATTTCGCGGCGCAGCCACGGCATGCCGGACCGCGTTTCGACAGAGTGCGCGGCGTTGGAAGATCTTGCCTTGTCGTTCGACACAGGAAGCTCCGGTTGCCTGTCTGCGGGAACCGAAAGTCTAACCTGCGCCGGGCAAATGAAGCGTTAAGCGGCGCCCACGTGGCATCGCCGTGGGCGGGATTGACCATGATCTGGCCGATTGCTGCGGGCGAATGCACGCACGGATGGTCAATCCCCGTGTTCGCGCCCGAAATCGGGCCGCCCGTCATCCTGCCCCTGTTCGATGACGGCGCGGCGGATCGCGCGGGTTCGGGTGAACAGGTCGAACAGCGCCTCGCCATCGGCCGACCGGATCGCGCGCTGCATCGCGGTCAGGTCTTCGGTAAAGCGGCCAAGCATTTCGAGCACCGCGCCCTTGTTGCTGAGAAACACATCGCGCCACATCACCGGATCGGAGGCGGCGATGCGGGTGAAATCGCGGAAACCCCCGGCGGAATACTTGATGACCTCGCCCTGGGTGACATCCTCGAGATCGCTGGCAGTGCCGACGATGGTGTAGGCGATGAGATGCGGGATATGGCTGGTGACCGCCAGCACGAGGTCGTGGTGCCCTGCGTCCATCAGCTCGACCTTCGAGCCGAGCGCAGTCCAGAATTCCGAGAGAGCTTGCAATGCGCCCGCGTCGCAGCCTTCGGGCGGCGTGATGATGCACCAGCGTCCGGCAAACAGCGTGGCAAAGCCTGCGTCCGGCCCGCTCTGCTCGGTCCCGGCGACTGGATGCGCAGGGATGATGCACGCGTCCGGAAGCGCCTGCGAAAGCGCATCGGCGACCGCGGCTTTGGACGAGCCGACGTCGCTGACGATCGCGTGCGGGGCAAGGCCGGGCGCGATCGCGCGTGCGGCATCGCCCATCGCCCCCACGGGCACGCACAGGATGACCAGATCCGCGCCGCTGACCGCAGCCTCGGCGGTGTCGCACACCGTCGCCACCAGTCCGCGCTGCGCGGCGCGGGCGCGGACGGCAGGGTCGCGGTCCCAACCCGTGGTTGTGATCGGCAGGCCGCGCGCGCCGATCGCCAGCCCGATCGACCCGCCCAGCAGGCCGAGGCCAATGATCGCGACCGAGCGCACGCTCACGCGGCTTCTCCGCACAATGTCCGCAGGCAAGCGATCACGCGGGTCATGTCGTCGGTCTTGCCGATCGTGATGCGCAAGGCATTGGGCAGGCCCTGCGAGGGCAGGTGACGCACCGCATAGCCCGCATCGGAAAGCGCATCGAGCGCCGCCACCGCGGTCACCGCGCCGCTGAAATCGACCAGCAGGAAATTGGCCTCGCTCGGGCAGGCCGCGATCCCGTGGTTGCCGAGCATCGCGATGGCCCGGGCCAACCGCGCGCGTTCACGGGTGTTGTGCGCGCGGCTGGCGGCGACAAATTCCTGATCGCCCAGCGCCGCGATCGCCGCCTTCTGGCCGCTGACCGACACGTTGAACGCGCCACGCAACCGGTTGATCAGATCGATCAGGTGCGCCGCGCCCGTTACCCAGCCGACCCTTTCGGCGGCAAGACCATAGGCCTTGGAGAAAGTCCGGCTGACCAGCACGTTGTCATGCGCCGCAGCGAGCGCGAAAGCCTCGCTCTGGAAGGCGGGATCGACATATTCGCCATAAGCCTCGTCAATCACCAGCAGCACGTCCGACGGCAAGCCTGCATGCAGGCGCGCGACCTCGGACGGGGGCAGGAAAGTGCCGACCGGGTTGTTCGGATTGTCGAGCAGCACCACGCGGGTGCGGTCCGTGACGGCGGCAAGCAGGTTGTCGACGCTCGCACCGTAACCGTCGGGCTCGGCAAACACCGGCACCGCGCCGACCTTTTGCGCGAGCAGCGGATAGAGCGAGAAGGAATAGCGCGAGGCCAGCACCTCGTCGCCCGGACCGCACAGCGCCTGCACCGCGCAATGCAGCAATTCACCCGAACCGGTGCCGCACACGATCAGCGCCGGGTCGAGCCCGTGGACCTCGGCGATCTTCTCGCGCAGCAGCCGCGCATCGGGATCGGGATAGTCCGCCGCCACGTGCGCTTGTGCCAGAGCGGCGAGCGCCGCCGGGCTCGAGCCGAGCGGGTTCTCGTTTGCCGAAAGCTTGGTCAGCGGCGCGCCGCTAGCCGACCGCGACTTGCCGGGGACATAGGCATGGATCTCGGCGATCCAGGGCTTGGGTTGGGGCTTGTTCATGTGCGTGGCGCGATAACCAGTTTGCGCCCACGAATACAGCGCGAAAAAGCGCAGCAAGCGTGCGGCGATTGACATGCCGACGGCCCTCGCCCAATTCGCAAGCCCGATGAACGCCGCCCCGCTCTCCAAGGTCTTTTGCATCCCTGCGCCCTTGACGCTCGACAGCGGGCAGGTGCTCGAAGGCGGCGAAATCGGCTATGAGACTTACGGCACGCTTGCGGCGGACGCATCGAACGCGGTGCTGGTGTGTCATGCGCTGACCGGCGACCAGTATCTTGCGAGCCCGCATCCGATCACCGGCAAGCCGGGCTGGTGGGAGCGGATGGTGGGGCCGGGCAAGCCGATCGACACGAATCGCCATTTCGTGATCTGCGCCAATGTCATCGGCAGCTGCATGGGATCGACCGGCCCGGTGAGCATTGCACCCGATGGCGCGCCCTATGCGATGCGGTTTCCCGTAATCACCATCCGCGACATGGTCCGCGGGCTGGTCGCGCTGCTCGACGGGATGGGGATTGCGCGGCTGCATGCGGTGGTGGGCGGATCGATGGGCGGAATGCAGGCACTGAGCCTTGCCGCCAACTGGCCGGAGCGCGCGGCGCGGGTGCTGGTGATCGCGTCGACCGCGCGCCACTCGGCGCAGAACATCGCCTTTCACGAAGTCGGGCGGCAGGCGATCATGGCCGATCCCGCGTGGGCCGGGGGCGATTACTATGCGCTCGATGCCAAGCCCGACAACGGCCTCGCGGTGGCGCGGATGGCGGCGCACATCACCTACCTGTCCGAAGCGGGGCTGACCGAGAAATTCGGCCGCCGCCTGCAGGACCGCGAAGCCAAGGGGTTTGGCTTCGATGCTGAATTTCAGGTCGAAAGCTATCTCAGGTATCAGGGCAGCGGCTTCACCCGCCGGTTCGATGCCAACTCCTATCTCTACATCACCCGGGCGATGGATTATTACGACATCGCCGAAGAACACGGGGGCAAACTCGCCGATGCCTTTGCCGGGACGAGCGCGCGGTTCTGCCTGGTCAGCTTCGATACCGACTGGCTCTATCCTACCGCCGAAAGCCGCCATATCGTCCACGCGCTGAACGCGGCGGGCGCCAAGGTCAGCTTTGTCGAATTGAGCGCGCCGCATGGCCATGACAGCTTCCTGCTACCCCACGACCAGCTCGACCGGGTGGTAAAGGGTTTCGTGGAGTGAGCACACTGCGCCCCGATCTCGCCGCGATCGCTGCGCATGTCGTGCCGGGTAGCCGCGTGCTCGATATCGGCTGCGGTGACGGGGCGTTGATGGCGGAGCTGGAAAGCGCCAGCGGTTGCGACGCGCGCGGGATGGAGCTGGACGGCGCGCTGGTCGAACGCTGCGTGTCGCGCGGCCTCAGCGTGGTGCAGGGCGATGCCAATCTCGATCTGGCCAATTACCCTGACAAGGCGTTCGATTACGCGATCCTCAGCCAGACCTTGCAGACCGCGACCCGGCCCGACCTGATCCTCGATGAATTGCTTCGTGTGGGCCGCCGTGCCTTCGTCTCCTTCCCCAATTTCGCACATTGGCGCACCCGCGCCGCGCTGATGTTCGGCGGGCGGATGCCAGTGACCCGCGCGCTGCCGGTGAGCTGGTACGAAACCGAAAACATCCACCACGTCACGGTCGAGGATTTTCGCGAACTTGCGCGGATCAAGGGCGCGAAGGTGGAACGCGCGTGGTTCTTTTCGAACGAGAAACAGATCGGCGCGCCAGCGGCAAACTGGCGCGCCGAATTCGCGGTGTTCCAATTAAGCCGGTAAGATCAGCCCGCGCGGTGCAGCATGCAGAGCTTGTGACCGTCGAGGTCGAGCACATAACCGAGGTTCAGCGTGCCCATCGCGCCGGTGCGCGGACCCGGCGGGTCTTCGATCGACTTGCCGCCCGCAGCCACGGCCGCATCGTGAAACGCCTGCACCTGTTCGAGGCTGTCGCAGGCAAAACCGATCGTGGCACCATTGGCGCAGGCCGCAGGCTCATCGTTGATCGGCTGGCTGATCGCGAAGATCCCGCCATTATGGAACCAGAACGCGCGCTTGTGGCCGGTTGAGGCTTCGTTGATGTTGCCCGGACCTGCGCCCAAAGTGGCGAGCACCGCATCGTAGAACGCCTTGGCGCGGTCGAAGTCGTTGGTGCCGACCATTACGTGACTGAACATGGAAATGCGTCTCCTCTCATAAGACCGGTTGCGGATTAGGACGGATGGCGACAGGCGGCAATGTCGATTTCGGTAGCCAGCGGTTCAGGTGGCGCGCCATAAAGCGGGCCATGCTCACCGCGATCCTGTCCGCCGCCATGGCGCTGCAAGCTGCCCCTGCCGCGCCTGCGCCGCTTCCCGAACCCGCGCCGCTGTCGCAGGACAACCGCGCGCTGCTCCGCTGTGCTTCGGCGTTTGCGCTTGTCGCACGCGCGCAGACGCAAGGCGAGGCAGAGGCCAAGGGATGGCCCGATCTGACAGTGCGCGGCCGCGAATTCTTTGTCCGCGCGCTCGCGCAGTTGATGGACGAGACCGGGCGCGACCGGGTGGCAATCGCCGCACTCGCCAACAGCGAGGCGCAGGCGCTGGCTGCGTCCGGCGATGTGCCGCGGATCATGCCGTCATGTCTGCTGATGCTCGAGGCGGCAAAGCTCTAGCAATTCGTCCCCCGCCGCGCGCGCGCGGTGCTGGATTTCATGCGCGACTTGCGGCACAGCTTTGCGCCTATGTGGCTCCTTTACCAATTCCCGCTGTGCCCGTTCAGCCGCAAGATCCGGCTGCTTCTGAGCGAGAAGAACATCCCCTTCGAGCTGATGCGCGAAGACCCGTGGGTGGGGTCCGATCTGTTCTACAATCTCAACCCGGCGGGGCGCACGCCGGTGATCGTCAATCAGGACAAGCATCTCACCATCCCCGACAGCCGCGCGATCGCCGAATATTTCGAGGAAACGGTCGATCGCAATCCGATGATCAACGGCAGCGCCGCGCAGCGCGCCGAGATCCGGCGGTTGGTCGCGCTGTTCGACGAGAATTTCTACACCGATGTCACCGCGCCGCTGTTGTCCGAACGGATGAAGAAGCGGATTCTGCGCCAGCCGCCGGACAGCGGCGCGCTGCGCAACGCGATGAAGATGGCGCATGGCCATCTCGACTATCTCGACTGGCTGATCGACAACCGCCCGTGGGTTGCCGGTTCGACGATGAGCCTTGCCGATCTGGCCGCCGCGGCGCAGATTTCGGTCGCGGATTACCTTGGCGGGATCGACTGGACCGGACACGAGCAGACGCGCGGCTGGTATGCGGTGTTCAAGAGCCGGCCAAGCTTCCGTCCGCTGCTGACCGAGCGGATGGATGTGATCAAGCCGCCCGCACACTACGCGCTTCTGGACGGGTAAGGCAGCAGATCAGCCTGCGGCACAGGCACCGCGGCCCGGCGGGCTTGCGGATCGCAGGGGCTGACCCGATATTGGCGCCAGCCAGAGAGGAAGCTCCATGACCGACGATCCCCGCAGCCTGACCGATGCCGAATGGCGCGAACGGCTGAGCCCTGAACAATACCACATCCTGCGCGAAGCGGGCACCGAACGCGCCTTCACCGGTGAATACGACAAGTTCTACGACGAAGGCGAATACCACTGCGCCGCGTGCGGGACACAGCTGTTCTATTCGACCGCGAAATACAATTCGGGTTGCGGCTGGCCGGCCTTCACCAGGCCTGCCGATGACGACGTGATCGAAGAGCACCGCGATGTCAGCTACGGCATGGTGCGCACCGAAGTGCGCTGCGGCAAGTGCGGCAGCCATCTTGGCCATGTGTTCCCCGATGGCCCGCCCGAGCAGGGCGGTTTGCGGTACTGCATCAATTCGGCCGCGCTGGTGTTCACCCCCGATACGGATTGACGCCCTTAAATAGCGGACCGATGCGGCGGGTTGTCCGCGCCGCGGGGCCGGGCCATGCAAAGCCGGTTCACCTGCGCTAACAACTTGCCTATGCACACGTGCAAGGGTTCCGGCGTGAAGGTGCGGGTCCGGTATCAGATGGGCGCAGGTCATGTCGAGAAGGGGTGAGCAGTTGCAAAACAAGAGCGCGCGCGCGCAAAGCCGGTCGGCAGGCGGGCGTTCGGGGGGGCAGGGTGGCGGTGAGCCGTCAGCGCCCTCGCGCGGGCGCCGCTGGTTGAAGCGGGTGATCGTGTGGAGCGCCGCGCTGCTGGCGCTGGCGCTGGTGTTCCTCGGCTTTGCGGTTGCATTTGCCGCCTCGTCGCTCCCCGATTACGCCACGCTGAAGGCGACGCAGCCCGGACAGACCATCGTGATCCGGGCCCGTGACGGGCGCGAGCTGGTCGAAGTCGGGCCGAGCTTCGGCGAATGGATGCGCTACGGCGACATTCCCGACACCATGACCAACGCGATGATCGCGGTGGAAGACAAGCGGTTCCGCTCGCACTGGGGTGTCGATCCCGTCCGGATGACCGGCGCGCTGGTCGAAGGCGTCACCGGCAGCCGCGCACGCGTTGGCGGCACGTCGACCATCACCCAGCAGCTGGCGCGCAACCTGTTCCTCAACAACAACCGTTCGCTCGACCGCAAGGCGCGCGAGGCGGTCTTGGCGCTGGCGCTCGAATGGAAATTCTCGAAGGAGCAGATCCTCGAGCTCTATCTCAACAAGGTCTATTTCGGCGGGGGCGCGTACGGGATCGATTCCGCCGCGCGCAAGTTCTTCAGCCACCCCGCGAGCGAGCTCAGCGTCGGCGAAGCGGCGATCATCGCGGGGCTGGTCAAGGCGCCCAGCTCCTATTCGCCGACCGCCGACGTCCAGGCCGCGGTCGACCGTGCGCAGGTGGTGCTCGGGCTGATGCGCGAACAAGGTTACATCACCGCGGACGAAGCGCAGGTCGATGTCAGCGCGGTGCAGCTCAAGCAGCAGGACGGGCAGAATTCAGTGCGCTATTTCACCGACTGGGTGCTGCCGCAGCTCGATATCATCCTGCCCGAAACCTACGAACCGATCGAGGTGTGGACGACGCTCGATGTCGGGATGCAGCGTGCGGCCACCGCCGCGATCGAGGCCAATACGCCGGGCGGCGCGCAAGGCGCGCTGGTCAGCCTCGACCGCGACGGCGCAATCCTCGCGATGGTCGGCGGCACCGATTATGTCGCCAGCAACTACAACCGCGCGACATCCGCGCTGCGGCAGCCGGGTTCGGCGTGGAAGCTGTTCGTCTATCTCGCCGCGCTCGAAGCGGGTTACACGCCCGAAGACAAGGTGGTTGATACCCCGGTCACGATCGATGGCTGGAGCCCGCGCAATTCGAACGGGCGCAATGTCGGCGAAACATCCTTGCGCACCGCCTTTGCCTATTCGATCAACACCGTCGCAGCGCAGCTCGGCAACGAAGTCGGCTTCGGCACGGTGGCGTCGATGGCGCGGCGGTTCGGGATCAATTCGAAGATCAACACCAACCCCTCGATGGTGCTGGGATCATCCGAGATGCGCGTGATCGAGATGACGCAGGCCTTTGCCGGGGTTGCCGCGCGCGGAACGCCGCTGACGCCCTATGGCATCACCAAGGTGACCGGCGCGAGCGGCGAAGTGCTCTATCGCCGCGAAGCGCCGCGTCCGTTGCCGGGGCTGCCCGATCACGTCGTCGCCGGAATCACCGATCTGCTGCAGGCCGCGGTCCAGACCGGGACCGGGCGCGCGGCAGATATCGGGCGCCCGGTGGCCGGCAAGACCGGCACCACCTCGTCGAACAAGGACGGCTGGTTCATCGGCTTCTCGTCCGGCGTCACCACCGGGGTGTGGATGGGCCGCGACGATGCGAAGGCGGTGCCGGGCCTTCAGGGCGGGCGTGCGCCTGCGCAGGCCTTCGCCGCCTATATGCGCTATGCGGTGAAGGATCGCCCGGTCGAACAGTTCGACACCACGCTGAACCTGCCCGAATGGCAGCTCGAGCCTGACGAGGAGGCGATGTTCGGCGAGCCCGAGGACTATTACTACATCGACGAGCAGGGCAACATGGTCGAGCCCGGACGGCGCGACCCCGACCAGGCCCTGCCCGAACCCGAGGACCCGGCTGCGGCAAGCGACGATTTCCTCGAAGAGGCCACCGGAGGAGCGCTGCCGCAGAACCAGCGGCCACAGCGCGAATATCGTAAGGCCCCGCCGCTGCCTGCCTTGCGACCACCCGAATATTGAGCCGCAGGTGAGCGGCAAGGCTGCTGCTGAAAGCGACCATAAAAAAACGGCGCCGGGGTTGCTCCCGGCGCCGTTTTTAATCGATCATATGCCCGAGGCGATCAGGAACGCAGGCGAACCGCGATGAAGGCCGGCGGCGTGTTGCGGCGCTGCACCCGCAGCAGGATTGCCTCGCGCCGTTCGTTCGATGCCGCGGTGACCTGTGCCAGAAGCGCCTCGACCGAAGCGGTGGGCTGGTAATTGGCCGACAGAATGATGTCCCCGCGCCGCAGACCCTTGGCAGCGGCGTCGCCGTTGGGATCGACCGCGGCGATCACCACGCCCTTGGTTTCGACCGGCACGCCGAGCGAACGCGCGATATCCGCGCTCATCGGCATGACCTGCATCCCGAGCTTCTGCTCGATCGTCTGGTCCGACGTGCCCGGCGCCATCGGCTGCTCGGCATCGGGATCGAAGTTCTGCACCTGCGCCTGCAATTCCTGCTCGCTCGGGCGCTTGCCCAGCGTGACATTGATCGCAAGCCGCTTGCCTTCGCGCAGCACCTCCACCGGCACGGTGGTGCCGGGTTGCAGGTTGGCGACGAGGAAGGAGACGGTCTGATCCGCCGTCACGTCCTTGCCGTTGACCTTGGTGAGAATGTCGCCCGAACGCAGGCCCGCGCGCGCGGCGGGGCTGGTTTCCTCGACCACCTGCGCCAATTCGCCGCGGCGCTTGGGCAGGCCGAGCGACAGCGCCAGATCCTCGTCGAGCGGCTGCAAGCGGACACCCAGATAGCCGCGCTGGATTTCCTGGCCCGCGCGCAGCTTTTCGACGATCGGCGCGGCGATTTCGGCGGGGATCGCAAAGCCGATCCCGACGCTGCCACCCGAAGGCGAGAAGATCGCGTTATTAATGCCGATCACGTTGCCGCGCATGTCGAACAGCGGGCCGCCCGAATTGCCGCGGTTGATGCTGGCATCGGTCTGGAGGTAGCGGTCATAGGCGCCGCCCTGTCCGGTATTGCGATAGACCGCCGAGATGATCCCTGCGGTCACCGTGCCGCCAAGCCCGAAGGGATTGCCGATCGCAACCACCCAGTCGCCCACGCGCGTGGCTGCCGAATCGCCGAAGCGCACGAAGGGAAAAGTCTTGTTCGAGCGGATCTTGAGCACGGCCAGGTCCGATGCCGCGTCCGATCCGACCACGTCGGCTTCGTATTCGGTGCCATCGGCCAGCGTGACCGTGATCGATTCAAGCTTCGCGCGGGTGTCGGGCGGGTTGATGACGTGATTGTTGGTCACCACGATCCCGTCAGCCGAGATCAGGAAGCCCGAACCCAGCGACTGCGCCTCGCGGGTCTGCGGCTGGGCGTTGTTGCCGCCTTGCGCGTTGCCCTGACGGCGGTTGAACAATTCGGCAAAGGGCGTGCCGGCAAAGGGGTTGTTCTGCACTTCGACCCGCTGACGGGTGGCGATGTTGACCACGGCAGGCTGGAGCTGCGCGGTGAGATCGGCAAAGCTTGCCGGCGCGCCCTGCACGGGCACCACGCGGTTCATCACCGCGCCATCGTTCTGCGCCACCTGCGCGCCGAGCGGCGAGCCGGTGATCAGCGAGATCGCAGCACCGCCCACCAGCAGCGCACTCGAGAGTCCATACACGTATCGCACGTTGTTCACGTCCTCTTGGTCCTTATCCTGTGGTGGAATGCGCAGGAGGCCTGCGGCGTTCCGAAAAACCCTTTGCGCTGCGGGCCACAAGGCCCGGTCAGCACCCCCCAAATGGCCTTTCCGGGGCTTAACGGCGATTGAACACACGCCGCACCGGTCGCCCCGGATCGTCACTTGGTCGATGGCTCAGCGTTCGCCCTTGAACTGGCGGAAATATTCGCTGTCGTCCGAAAGCACCATCGTGCTCTGGCCTTCGCCGGCAAGGAAGGTCTGCCGGTAGCTCTGCATCGCGCGGTAGAAGTCATAGAACTGCGGGTCTTTGCCATAAGCGTCGGCATAGATCTTGGCGGCCTGCGCGCTGGCTTCGGCCTGGATGATCTGCGCGTCGCGCTGGCCTGCCGCACGGATCGTGGCCGCCTGTTCCTGGCGATCGGTTTCCATCCGCGTGAAGGCGGCATCGAGCGGGCTGCCCTCGGGAAGATCGGCCGCCTTGATCCGCACGTCGAGCACCTGCGCGCCATAATTGCGCGCCTGCCGGTCGAGCGTGGCGGTGATGTTAGTCATCGCGGTGCCGCGTTCTGCGTTGATCAGCGTGGCAAAGGGGATGCGGCCCAGTTCCTGCCGCAGCACCGAGGTGAGGATCGGCAGCAATTGCGCTTCGAACTGCCGCTCGGTTCCAGCGCGTTCGACCAGCTTGACCGGATCGATGATGCGATAACGCGCATAGGCATCGACCTGAAGGCGCTGCTGGTCGGCCGAAAGCACCTGTGTGCGCTCCATGTCGATGTCGAGCACGCGGCGGTCGATCATCCGCACCTGTTCGTAGACGGGAATGCGGAAATTGATCCCCGCACCGGTCTGGCCATAAGGCACTTCGGGCCGGAACTGGTTGAAGGTGCGTACCGGCTTACCGGCAGCGATCACTACCGCCTGATGCGTTTCGGGCACGATCACCATGCTTGCCAGCAAGGCGGCCGCCACTGCGACGGCACCGATGACGAGGTTGCGCGGATTCTGAAGCACGCGGTTCATGTCCTTACTGCCCCTGCTGCTGGGTGGGCTGGGCTTCGGCCCGCCGCTTGAGTTCGGGAAGCGGGAGATAAGGCGTGACATTGCCGGATTCGACAATCGTCTTGTCGGTCTTGGACAGGATCTGCTCCATGGTCTCGTAATAGAGCCGGCGGCGGGTCACTTCGGGCGCCATCCGGTATTCCTCGTAGATGTCGTTGAATTCGCTCGCATCGCCCTGCGCGCGGGCAAGCACCTGCTGCGCAACCGCGCGCGCGCGGTTGAGGTTGGCATCGGCGTCCTGCTGGGCGCTGGATACGTCCTTGAACGCTTCTTCCACGCGTGAGGGCGGGTCGACCTTGTTGATTTCGATCCCCTGCACACTGATGCCCGAACGATAGGCATCGAGCCGCGCCTGCATCGCGGCGCGTACGTCCTGTTCGACTTCGGCGCGGCCGGCCCCGGTCAGTACCGAGTCCAGATTTTGCCGCGCCACGGCGGCCCGCATCGCGGCCTCGCCGATTTCGAGCAGGGCATTGCGCGGATCGTTGAGCTGATACTTGTAGAGCGCCAGGTCCGAGATGTTCCAGCGGATGAGATAGGAGAGATCGACCAGGTTCTGGTCGCCCGTCAGGATCAGTTTTTCGGTCTTGGTGCCGGGCACTTCCTCGAGCCGGACCTGCGTGACGTTTTCCTTTTCAACCATCTGCAGCGGCCAAGGCGCAGTGATCTGGAGCCCGCTGTCGAGCGTGCCCGAATACTTGCCGCCCATCCAGGTCACCACGGCCTGTTCGCCGGGCTGGATCAGATGGAAGCTGGTGACGCCGACCCACAGCAGCGCAACCCCGCCGATGATGAACGGCACCCAGCTTTTGCCGTCGGCGCGTTCGGGCAGGCGGAAACCGGGCCCGCCACCGCCGCCGTTGCCGCCGGTCCGGCGCGGGCCTTCGGGACCGCGGCCCTTGAAGATGTCCTCGATGCTGGCCGAACGCCGCTTTCCGGGTTCGGCCCCGCTGCCGGGGAGCCAAGGATTGCGCGGGCCGCGCGGTTCGTTCCCGCCGCCATCGCTGGATGGTCCGTCTCCCCCCGGCGCTTCGTTGCCGCCCGTGCCGCCCCAGGGGTTCTTGCCGGCCATAGCGAGGCCCTTGAGACCTGCGCCAAGGCGATATTTCCAGCCATCCGTTCTCTGCATGGCTCATGTATAGGCACGGGTTCCTGCGAAAAACAGGGGTTCGCTGCGTGAATTTGGTGTTAGAGGCGTGGCGCAATGGACAACCCTTCCGACACCCCGAGCCAAAGCCCCGCTGACGAGGCGCTGATCCGCTCCGCGCTGACCGCCGAAATCAACCAGCGGCTGCGCTCGGCGCGGATAACCGACGGCCGCGCGGTGATCATCGCCGAAGCCGGCGATCTGTCCGAGGCCGCGCGGGCCGAGCTTGAGGCGGAGATCGCCGCAAAGCTTGGCGCACTGCCGCAGGTTACCGAAGTGCGCGTCGCCTTGACCGGTGAGCGCCGCCGCCGCCGGCTGATCGCGGTGGGCAGCGGCAAGGGCGGGGTGGGCAAGTCGACGCTGACCACTAATCTCGCAGTCGCGCTGGCAAAGACGGGCCGCCGGGTGGGCGTGATCGACGGCGATATCTATGGCCCCTCGCAGCCCAAGCTGCTCAAGACCGAGAACATCAAGCCTGCCGCGACCGCCGACGGGGCAAAGCTGATTGCGATCGACAGTCCCTATGGAGTAAAAGTCCTGTCGATGGGTCACATCGTTGCGCCGGGCAAGGCGCTGGCATGGCGCGGGCCGATGACGGGCAAGGCGCTGACCCAGCTGATCGATGCCGACTGGGGCGATACCGAGGTGCTGCTGATCGATCTTCCGCCGGGCACGGGGGACGTGCAATTGTCGATGCTGTCGGCGCACAAGCCCGATGGCGCGGTACTGGTATCGACCCCGCAGGATCTGGCGCTGATCGATGCCGCGCGCGCTGGGCAATTGTTCGAACAGGGCGATGTGCCGATCATCGGGCTGGTCGAGAACATGGCGGGATACGCCTGCCCGCATTGCGGCGAGGTAAGCGATCCCTTCGGCAGCGGCGGGGTGGAACGGTTTGCGGGCGCGCTCGACATTCCCTTCATGGGCCGGGTGCCGCTGACGCTGGCGACGCGGGTGGCGGGCGACCGGGGCGAGCCGCCCGCTGCGCAGGACGATGACACGGCCGCGCCGTTCCACGGAATCGCGCAGAAGCTGGCGCGCTGGCTCGATACCGGGGCGATCTGACCCGATGGCGATCACCCGGCGCGGATTGCTGGCGGGCGGGGCGGCCGGCGGGGGGCTGGTGGTCGCCTGGTGGCTGATGCCGCGCAGCTATCGTTCGCCGCTGGTGCCCGCGCGCGCCGAACACGTATTCGGTGCATACCTCAAGATCGCCGCCGACGGGGTGGTCAGCGTGGCGGTGCCGCAGCTCGAAATGGGGCAGGGGATCACCACACTCCTGCCGCAGATCGTCGCGCACGAACTGGGCGCGGACTGGCGGCAGATCGCGGTCGAGCCTGCGCCGCTTTCGGGGGCCTATGCCAATATCCCGCTCGCCAAGGCGTGGATGGGTATCTGGGATGCAAGCTTTGCTGGTATCTCGCGGTCGAGCGACGATCTGCTCGCCTTGCGGTTCGCCCAGCGCCGCCGGTTCAACGCGACCGCAGGCGGCACTTCGCTTGCCGCCTATGAACGCCCCTGCCGCGAAGCTGCCGCCACCGCGCGCGCGATGCTTGCCCAGGAGGCCGCATCGCGCTGGGGCGTGGCGTGGGAGGCGTGCGAGGTCGAGAACGGGTTGGTGACGCATGGCGGCAACCGCGCCAGCTTCGGCGAACTGGCCGAGGCTGCGGCATCGCGCACCCCGCCCGATCCGGCACCGCTGCGACCCGAGCCGATGCGCGAAAAGCCGCTGCCCGCCGATCTCGATGCCGCCCCCGCCTATCCGCGGATCGATCTGCCCTCCAAGGTCGATGGTTCCTATCGCTTCGCCGGAGACGTGCGGCTGCCGGGCATGGTCTTCGCCTCGATCCGCCACGGGCCGGTCGACGGCTCGCAGCTGACCGGGTTCGATACCAAGGCCGCTGCCGGAATTCGCGGACTGGCCGGGATCGTCGAGAGCAAGCGCTGGCTCGCAGTCGCCGCAGACACGTGGTGGAGCGCCGACAGCGCGCTTGCGGCGATGAAACCGCGCTTCGCCACCGCCGCGCCGGTGAACAGTGCCGATCTGTCCGCGCGGCTCGATGCGGTGCTGACGTCGGGGCAGGCGCACACGATCGCGGAAACCGGATTCGGCGGCGCGGCCTTGACGCGGGTCGATATCGGGCGGCGTTACGAGGTCGAGGCGGCCTACGCCGCACCTGCCGAAACCGCGACCGCGACCGCGCATTTCGTCGATGGCCGGCTCGACCTGTGGATCGCCACGCAGGCCCCCGAACAGGCGCGCATCGCGGCGGCGCGGGCGATCGGCATTTCGACCGAAAATGTCGCGCTCTACCCGGTGCCTGCGGGCGGCAGTTTCGATGCACGGCTCGAACACGACCACGCGATCGAGATCGCGCTGATCGCGCGCGCTCTCGGGCGTCCGGTGCAGCTGACCTGGCCGCGCCGTGACGAGCTGATCCGCGCCCGCCCGCGTGCGCCGGCATGGATGCTGCTCGGCGCGCAGCTTGCCAAGCGCGGCGACGGCGCGATCGAGGCGATGCGCGTGCGGATCGCCGCCCCGCCGGCCGCGCGCGAATTCGGCCAGCGATTGTTCGGCAACCTCACCCCCGAAGCCGCGATGCGCGAGACCGCCGGGCAACCCGATCCGCTCGCCTGCCAGGGTGCGGTGCCGCCCTATCAAGTGCCGGCGGTGCTGGTCGAGCATGTGCCGGTCGAAATCGGCCTGCCGGTGGGCCGGGTGCGCGGCAATGCCTATGGCCCCACGATCTTCGCGATCGAAAGCTTCATCGACGAGATCGCCGCCAAGGCCAAGCGCGAGCCGTTCTCGTTCCGGATGGCGATGCTGGGGGGCGACGTGCGGCTCGCCGCCTGTCTCCAGCGCGCGGTGCAACTGGCCGGATGGGACGGGGGCGCCGACCAGAGCGGACAGGGGCTTGCCTGCGCGCGGCTGGGCGATGATCCCGATGCGCCGCGGATCGCCTGTGTCGCCACCGCGCGGCAGGGTGAGGGCGGGGTGCGCGTGGTCGCGCTGTCCGCTGCGGTCGATATCGGGCGGATCGTCAACCACGACATCGCGCGCCAGCAGATCGAAGGCGGCCTCGTGTTCGGGGTCGGCATCGCGCTGGGCAACCGCGTGGCCTTGCGCGCCGGCCTGCCCGAGATGGCGGACGACACCGCAATGGGCCTGCCCACGCTCGCCGAATGCCCCGATATGCGGATCGAATTCATCGCCAGCGATGCCGCCCCCGCCGACCCGGGCGAGCTTGGCGCGGTGGTCGCCCCGCCGGCAATCGCCAATGCACTGTTTTCGGCCACGGGCTTGCGCCTGCGCCGCCTCCCGCTACTTTCGGACGGCATATGATCCCGACATTTTTGCAACATAATCGCCCGGCTTGTTCCGTGGTGCGGAAACGAAACCGCTGCCAATCGTTAGGCGGGCTATGACCTGGCAGACCCAGCGCCTTCCGGGCGACCATCCTCCTGTTACGAGCGGCAAGATCGGCGTGCTGCTGATCAACCTCGGCACGCCCGACGGGCCTGATCCGGACAGCGTCAAACGCTATCTCAAGCAGTTCCTGTCGGACACGCGGGTGGTCGAAATTCCGCCCATCGCTTGGCAGCTGATCCTGCGCGGGATCATCCTCAACACGCGCCCCCAGAAAAGCGCCAAGGCCTACCAGAAGATCTGGACCGACCGCGGCTCGCCGCTGGCCGACATCACCGCGCGGCAGGCCGAGGCGATGGTGGGGCGGTTCGGCGAGAAGGTTCACGTCGACTGGGCGATGCGTTACGGCAACCCGTCGATCGAAAGCCGGCTGAAGGCGATGATGGCCGACGGCTGCGACCGCATCCTGATCGCGCCGATGTATCCGCAATATTGCGCCGCGACCACCGCGACCGTGTTCGACGAGATCGCGCGCGTGCTTGGCAAGATGCGCTGGCAGCCCGCGCTGCGCTTCGTGCCGCCCTATCACGACGATCCCAATTATCTGGAGGCGCTGGCGGACGATCTTACCCGCCAGGTGCGCGGGCTCACGTTCCGGCCCGAAGTGATGCTGCTCAGCTTCCACGGGATGCCGCAGCAGACGCTCGAAAAGGGCGATCCCTATTACTGCCACTGCATGAAAACCGCGCGGCTGCTGCGCGAGGAACTCGGGCGTCGTCCCGAATTCGAAGGCGTGCGGTTCGAGACGACCTTCCAGTCGCGCTTCGGCCCGGCGGCGTGGCTTGAGCCGTCCACCGACACGACGCTGATTGCCGAAGGCGGCAAGGGCACCAAGCGGCTGGTGGTCGCAGCGCCGGGCTTTGCCGCGGACTGTGTCGAGACGCTGGAAGAACTCGCGATCGAAGGGCGCGAGGAATTCTGCGAGGCGGGGGGCGAGGATTACGCGGTGCTCGATTGCCTCGACACCTCGGATGCGGGCCTTGCGATGATCGACGCGATGTTGCGCCGCGAACTGGGCGGCTGGATTTAGGCAGAGGCGGGGGCGCGCAACCGCCCCGTATCAATGATGCTATCCGGCGCTTGCCGGAATTGACCGCAGGGCCTGTTTACACCAGAGTCAGTTGCGAATCCGAACCTTCGCCCGGAGCATCCCGATACCATGGCCACCCTCGCGCAACGCCCGACCGAACCTGCCGCGCCGCCCGCGCACTGGGGCGAGGGGCGCCTGACCGACGCCGATCTGGCGCATATCCCGGGCGATGCGGGCTGGCCGGTGGTTGGCAACACCTTTACGATGCTCGCCAACCCCCACGCCTTTGCCGAGCGGATGATCAAGACCCACGGCAAGGTCTACAAGAACCGCGCCTTTGGCGGCTGGCAGATCGCGCTGATCGGGGCAGAGGCGAACGAGCTTCTCCTGTTCAACAAGGACAAGATCTTTTCGTCAGAGCAAGGCTGGGGGCCGGTGCTCGACCAGCTGTTCCCGCGCGGCTTGATGCTGATGGATTTCGACCATCACCGGATCGACCGCCGCGCGCTGTCGATCGCGTTCAAGCCTGAACCGATGCGGCACTATTCGGGCGCGCTCAATCGCGGGATCGCGCGCGAAGTCGCCGGATGGGCAGGCCCGCAGGAGTTCTATCCCGCGATCAAGAAGCTCACGCTCGATCTGGCCGCAGACAGCTTTATCGGCCTGCCTTGGGGGCCGGAAGCGGACAGGATCAACGAGGCCTTCGTCGACATGGTGCAGGCCTCGGTCGCGCCGGTGCGCAAGCCGCTGCCCTTCACCAAGATGAAGAAGGGCGTGGATGGCCGCGCCTTCCTCGTCGACTATTTCACCAGGGAAACGCTGCGCCGCCGTGCGGAAGGCGGCGGGCAGGACATGTTCAGCCAGTTCGCCACCGCGACGCGTGAGGACGGCAGCCTGCTGCCGGTCGACGAGGTGGTCGATCACATGAACTTCCTGATGATGGCCGCGCACGACACCATCACCTCCTCGGCGACCTCGCTGATCTATCACCTTGCGACCAATCCCGAGTGGCAGGAAAAGCTGCGCGCGGAGATTTTCGCGGTGACCGGCGGCCCGGATGGAGAGGGCAATCCGCGCCCCCTCGATTACGACGATCTGGCCAAGCTCGATCTCACTGAAATGGCGTTCAAGGAATCGCTGCGGATGATCCCGCCGGTGCCGTCGATGCCGCGCCGGGCGCTCAGGGAATTCGAATATGGCGGATACCGCATTCCGGCCGGCGCGATGGTGGGGATCAATATCTACTGGACCCACCATTCGGAAGAATACTGGGACAACCCCCATGTCTTCGATCCGATGCGCTTCACCCCCGACAAGGTAAAGGCGCGGCACAAGTATGCCTGGGTGCCCTTCGGGGGCGGCGCGCACATGTGCCTTGGCCTCCACTTTGCCTATATGCAGGTGAAGATCCTGCTTGCCCAACTGCTCCAGCGTTACCGGATCGAAGCGCCTGCGGGTTACAACCCCGACTGGCAGGACTGGCCGATCCCGCAGCCCAAGGACGGCCTGAAAGTGACCTTCACCCCGCTGTAGTGCTGGCGCAGATGTTTCACGTGAAACATTGGATTTGCGCGCCGCAAGAGGGGGTCTGAACCGGGCTGGAGGGGGTCTGAAAGGGACCAGAAGCGAATCAGGACCTTCCTGCGCGCGGCTAAGATCGGTCTGATTTCAATGCACGCTTCTTTAGAAATCGACCGCGATCCCGTCACCGCGTTCCCAGTCGCCATAGCGGGTGGGCGACAGTTTCTCGTCGTTGGTGACGGGCTTGGGGGCGGGCACCGGATCGTTGGTCCAGTGAGCGGGCTTCTTGAAGGCCTTGGCGGCTTCCGACTTCTCTTTGGTCATGCCTGTCCAAATGCGCGCGCTGGCGCTTGGTTTCAATAAAGGTTAGGCGCGGGGCCATGGCTTTACCCCCCGGACTTTCCGTGCGCCGCGCCGCGCTCCGCCTGCTCGATGCCGTGCTGCGGCGCGGCGAGACGCTCGAACAGGCGGAACCTGCCGCGATCAGGGACATGCGCAAGGCGCCCGATCGTGCGCTGGCCCGCGCGATTGCGAGCGAGAGCCTGCGCTGGCTGACCGATATCGATGCGCTGATCGACAGCGCGACCAAACAGCGCCTGCCCGACGATGCCAAGGCGCGGATGGTGTTGCGGATGATGCTGGCGCAGGCGCTGCGGCTGGAAACGCCTGCGCATGCGGTGATCGCGACCGGCCTTGCGCTGCTCGAAGGCGGGCCGCGCCGGCTGGCACACGGGGTGTTCTCCGCGCTCGACAAGGAGGGGGCCAAGCTCCCCGAGGTGCCGACCATGCCCGAACGGGTGGTGGCGCGTTGGGGCGAGGCAAAGACCGCCGCGATCGCGCCCGGTCTGGTGTTCCCGCCCGAACTTGATCTCGCTGTGCGCGATGCGAGCGAGACGCAGCCCCGCGCGGTGCAGATGGGCGGGGTGAGCCTTGCGCCGTCGCACATCCGCCTGCCACGCGGCGCGCAGGTCGAAACCCTTGCCGATTTCAAGGACGGCGCATGGTGGGTGCAGGATCTCGCCGCACAGATCCCCGCGCGAATGCTGGGTGAGGGGGCCGGCAAAAACGCGCTCGATCTGTGCGCAGCGCCCGGCGGCAAGACGATGCAACTGGCCGCCGCCGGGTGGAAGGTTACCGCGCTCGACATGAGCAAGCGGCGGCTCGAATTGCTGAAAGACAACCTGAAGCGCACAGGATTGAAGGCCAGCCCCGTGCGCGCCGATGCGCTTCAATGGGAGCCCAAGCACCGCTTCGACGCGATCCTGATCGACGCGCCGTGCAGCGCCACAGGCACCTGCCGCCGCCACCCCGATGTGCTCCACCGGATCGGCAAGGGGCAGATCGCCGAAATGGTCGAACTGCAACGCGCGCTTGTCGCCAAGGCCGCCGAATTGCTGAACCCCTGCGGGGTGCTGGTCTATGCGGTGTGCTCGCTGGAGGCCGAGGAGGGCGAGCAGCAGGCGGCGTGGATCGACGCCGAACTCGGCCTGACGCCCGCACCGATCACAGCAGAGGAACTCCCCGCAGGCCTTGCCCCCACGCCGGAAGGCTGGCTGCGCACGCATCCCGGCATGCTGGCGGACAAGGGCGGGCTGGACGGATTCTTCGTGGGGCGCTGGGTGAAGCCCTGATCCCCCCACCCTCGGGTTTGCGTCAGCGTCCGGCCACATAGTTGCGTTGATCGCCCCGTCCGCTTTCAAGCATCGCTACGCCGGGCTGAGATGTCAGCTTGTGGGTGGTTTTCGGAATGGCGGCTTTGGTAGCCCTGTCGCGTCAAAGTCGATGGTTGCGTCAAGTGCTGCGGACTTTTCAAACGGAGGCTGAGGCGCACTTGGCGCGAATGGCCTGTGACATCCGGTTGGCCTGAAGTGGTAACCGATATTGTCCTCAGAACCCGTAACGCACCCCCGCCCAGACCGTGCGCGGCACGCCCAAATCGATCGATCCGCCCTGATTGCGGGTAATGATCGCTTCATCCGTGAGGTTTTCCGCGCGCAGCACCAGCGACAGCTTGCCCCACAGCGGCGCGGCGATGAAGGCGTCGATGGTGGTGGCAGGGGCGAGGATGTCAGTCTCCAGATCATCCTCGAACTGGGCAGCGACATGGCGCAGCGTGCCTGCTAGCTGCCAGCCATCGACCGGGCGCCAGGCGAGGGTCAGGGTGCCGGCAAATTTCGGCGTCTGCGCCGGGCGGTTGCCGTCAAGCGCGGTGCCGGGCGCGGCAACCTCGGCATCGGTCCATGCGAGCGAACCGTCGATGCTGACACGGCCCAGTTTTGCCCCCAAACTCGCCTCGATCCCGCGCGCGTCGATCGCGGGCAGGTTTGCCCGGCGGCGCAGGGTGGGAGTGATGGTGACGTTGGCGATGGCGTTCTTCACCTTGTTGTCGAAGGCCGTGACCGAGAACACCAGCGCATTGACCGGCTGCCAGTCGAGCCCGATCTCGTAACCGCGCAGGCGTTCATTGACGAGACTGGCGTTGGCTTCGGTGGTTACGGGGAAGACCGCAAAGGGGCGGTACAGCTCATTGAGGGTGGGCAGGCGCAGGCCGGTATAGGCCGCCGCGCGCAGATCAAGGCGGCGGGTGGCATAGAACAGCGCGCCCGTGCGCCAATTTACCGCCCAGTCGCTGCGGTCGGGCGCTGCAAGGCTGCGCAGCGGCGCGCCTGCGGCATTGACCGCGGTGAAAAAGCCATCGGTGATGCTGGTGCGATCCGCGCGCAGGCCGCCGTTGATGATCAGCGGGCCGATCTGCCAGTCATCCTCAAGGAAAATGCCCAGATTGCTGGTCGCTCCGCCCGCGCGGCGGCGTTCGGTGATCGCGCCGGTAACAGCGTTCAGCGCCTCTTCCTGCAATTCCCCGTCAGCCTGGCGATAATCCACCCCGATGCGGATATCATGCCCTTCCAGCAGCGGCGGGCGCAGTTCGAACTTGCCGCCGATGCCGGTGGACGGCGTGCGGCGCTGATCAAGCGTCGGAGTGAAGCGGGTCGAGGAGATCACGACATTGCCGAAATCGCGCGCCTGCACATAGGCCAGCGCATCGAACTGCAATGCCCCGCGCCCGACAAAGCGGATCGAGGCCTCCTCGCCGTTGCTGAAGGAATCCGCGCCGGCAAAGCGCAGCGTGCGATCATCGCGGAAGGCCGCGACGCGGGCCTGCACTTCGACTTCGTCATTCAGCGGCGCGACCGCGCGCAGGGCGGCGTTCCAGCTGTTAAAGGCCGCGCGGGCGGTGGCAGGGACGCGCTGATCGGCAGGTGTGGTGAAAAAGCCCTGTCCCCGGTCCCAGCGCCCGCTCGCCACGGCAAACCCGCGCCCGAGGCGCTGGGTCAGCACTCCGCTTGCCTCGGTCTCGGCGCGGTTGTTGATGGCCGCGCTGCCGAGGAACCCGGCGGTCTGCCCCGGCTCGGCGCTTTCCATGTCGATCGTGCCCGCCAGCGCGCCTGCGCCGAACGGCCCCGATCCGCCGCCGCGCGTGACCCGGATCATGCCCAGCGTTTCGGGCGCGATGGCCGACAGGGGGATGTGGCCGAAGAAGGGATCGGCGATCGGCACCCCGTCCAGCAACACCAGAGCGCGGCTGGTGGCATTGCCGCCCAATGCGCGCAGCGTCACGCCTTGCGCCGTGGGGTTGGACGAGCGGCTGTCCGAACGGCGGAACTGCTGGAAGCCCGCGACATTCCGCAGCACATCCTCGATCCGGCCCGAGGGGCTGGCGATGATCACCTCGCGTTCGAGGATCGAGGTGGCGTAGATCCCGGTCGAAAGCGCCGGTTCCAGCCCGCGCCCTGTGACGATTATGGCCTCGGCAGGCGATGCCTCCTCCGCGTCGGCTGGGAGATCAGCCTCTTGCGCGGCAAGGGGCGCGGCCAGCATCACGGCAAGGCTGCTGGCGGCAAGGCGGGGCATCAGGGTCATCGGAAAACTTTCGTATCGTGCTTGGCCGGGCAGGCTATCAGGCCATCCGCCGCAAGACATTGTCCTTAAGTAGGAAATGGTGCCGCAGCGCCGCGCCGACATGGAGCACCACCAGCGCCAGAAACAGCCAGCCGAGCAGTTCGTGGCCTTCATGCCCGATATTATACAGCGCCGAATCGCGGGTCACCGGTAGCTTGGGCAGATCGAACAGGCCGAACCACGAGAGCGGATACTTGCCCGCCGATGACATGATCCAGCCCGTCACCGGCATTGCCAGCATCAGGCCGTAGAACAACAGATGCGTGGCCTTGGCGGCAAGCACTTCCAGTCCGCTCATGCCCTTCGGATGCGCCGGAGCGCGCCAGGTGACGCGCCATGCGATCCGGACCAGCGACAGCGCCAGCACCGTCATCCCGCTCGCCTTGTGCAGCGGCATGAGGTTGATCACGTCCTCCAGCGCATCGTGCAGCAGGCCGCCAGCAAGATTGCCGATGATCAGCGCCGCAATGATCCAGTGCAGCGCCCGGGCGACGCGGTTGTAGCGTTGAGCGGTATCCGTCATGTCGTTCGGTCCCATTCCCTGCCAGCGGTTTGCTGCGACCAGCATAGCCGGTGTCCGTGGCAGCATCATACTCCCGCGTCCACCGGCCCCCTTTCCGGTCTTCGGTAGCCACGCTCGGCTCAGAAGAAGAGAATCGCGCCCACTGCGATGCTGTCGCTGTCGGCAGCATTGCCGCCATGGGCTTCGCTCTTCGCCTTGCTGTATTCAGCCAGCAGCGTAACCCAGTCGGTGAGGCCATAGCGCACCTGCCCGACATAGCTGGAGTTCTTGGCTACCAGCGTGTTGCCCGCCGCGATCTCGAAGGCGGTGCGATCAAGATTGCTTTCGCCATAGCTGCCGCCGAACGACACCTTGCCGAAGGTGGCAAGGGCTTGGAGGTAGAAGCCGTCGCTCCCGCGCGGGCGGCCCAGCGCATCGGTGTCGAGCAGGTTAAGCACGGTGGTGCCCAGCCCTTTGGCGGTGTACCAGTTGGCGACGGCCGTGATCGGCCCGGCGGTAACCTTCGCCCCGGCGTCAATCCCGCGGCCGGTGTAGGAGACGAGCCCCCCGGTGCCCGCGCCGATAGTGGTGTGGCGCTGGGTGGTAGCCGAGGTCCACAGTCGCAGCCCGACATCGCCGAACTTCCGATCGAAGGTCAGCTTGCCTTGGAAGCCCGGCGCGGTGTTGGTTTGGGCCGGAGCGGTGAGCGACTTCAGCGGCTGGAACACCCCTGCCGATGCCTGGAAGCCGCCGAAACTGGGGGTGGTGTAGGTGATCTGCGGCTGGAAATCGGTGTAGATATAGCCCGATCCGATCCGCCCCAGTGTGGTGTTGGCCGGGGCGACATTGCCGCCCGGAGGGCCCGCACCCAGCAGCGTGATGTCGTTGAGGATCGCCTCGGAACCGAACAGACCGATATCGCGCCCCAGCTTGAGCGTGCCGAACTTGCCTCCGATCGTCATGTAGACTTGACGGAAATCGAGCCCCGCAGTCGCTAACGCGGTCGGCTGGCCGCCATTATTGGCCCCCAGAGCGCCATAATTGGCCGAGTTGATCCCCGGATACATCCCGAAATGCGCCCCGATATCGAGCCCGGCCTGCTTGGTGGTCACGTCGATCAGCAGGAATCCCGGTAGCAGTCCGTTGCGCACCGCGTTCGAGGAATCCGTAGCCACTGAAGCGATCCCGCCCGCGACGGTCTTGCCGGGGCCCGGGCTATCGGGGTTGTCGTTGACGTAATAGGCGTTGATCGAGCCCGAGAACTTGATAGTCGCGGGGCCGACCTCTAGGCCGATGCCCTTCTCGGTCATGCGCACGATCCGGTTCATGTCGATTGCGGCGGCGACGGCCTCCTGCTTGGCCTCCTGCGTAGAGGCCTGGGGCTCGGGCGTCGGTGCCGGGGCGTTGGTTTCAGCCATGATCTGGGCGTATTCCTCGTCAGTGAGGATGCCCTTTTCGTGCAAACGCTGAAGAAGTTGCTGGGTTGCGGTCGCTTGCGCATGGGCGGGCGCGCTCAACGCCCCCAAGGCAAGCGCCGCGGCTGCTGCGTGCAGCAGATAATGGGATTTCATGTCCTTCCCCCTTGTCTTGCTTTTTTTATGCCGACCCGTGCGGCAGGGGGATGCTGCGCCTTGGCGCGTGCGACCGAAATTGGACTTTGGTTCTCGTTCCTTGGTCTTAGACGCGCTGCACGATGACGGCTGATTACCCGTCAATCCGGGGGAGCAGCTGCGCCTCAAGCCGGGGGTAGAAATGTGAGACGGAACGGGTCAGCTCATATCGCGCCTGCGCTATCCCGGCAAAGCGTGCGGGTATCGGCAGGTTGGCAGCCTCGGCCATGTCGAGCCCGCCTGCGACCGCTTCGCGCAAGGCCTCATCCAGCCAGCGGAGCCAATCGCGGGTCTGGGAAATGGCGATGCCCCCCCGGTCGAGCGGGCCGTGGCCTGGGACGCATTGCCGGTGCGGCGTGGCGGCGAGGCGGTCCAATGCTGCGTACCAACTGGCCAGATCGGCATGAGGCGTGGCGGGCGCGCGGTTGTGGAAGACGAGATCGCCTGCGATCAGCGTGCCGCTCGCCTCATCGAGGATCGCCAAGTCGCCCGCGCTGTGACCCGAAAGCGCCATGAGGCTGAGCCTGCGCCCGCCGAAGGAGACCGCGCCCTCGGCAGCGGCGGCCTGGGGCAGGATAACTTCGGTCCCCGCCATCCAGCCGTGCAGCATCCGGTACATGGCGTCCGAAAACCCCGCCCCGTCACGCTCCAGATCGGCGCGGGTGCCGGGCAGTGCGTGGATCTCGGCCCCGGCAAAGGCGCCATTGCCGAAGCTGTGATCGGGGTGGAGGTGGGTAATATAGACCCGCGCCGCCGCTCTGCCTGTCAGCCTTTGCGCCAGCATCGCCAGCGCCGTGCCGAAGCCGAGCGAGGGCCCGCTGTCGACCACGATGGCCCCCGCATCGCTCGCCATGATGACGCTGTTGGCAATCGCGCCGCCATTGCGAAATTCCAGCGCCTCATCCGCGCCGGGCACCATCCAGATGCCGTCACCGATGGCTGTCGCCTCAGGCGCGTAGGTCCCGGCAAAGCCCTGCGCGCGGGCCATGACGGGAACCGCCAGCGCGCCCGCCAGAACCCCCCGCCGCGTGATCATCGCAGGGTCGCGGCGGCAATCCTCGGGCCGCTGGCGGCAGAAAGGCTGCCTGAAAATTCCATTCCGCCCGTATCGCGCGCTCGCACCGCCAGATCGCCGGAGGTCACGGGCGCAAGCATCAGCGTGAAGGCGGGGTCTTCGCTCACCGATCCATGCACCACCATCCGCGCCAGCAGCGCGCCTTGCGCATCGGCAATGGTGACCTGTTCGATGTTGTAGGCCGCGATATTCTCGACCAGCCCTGTGTCCATCGGGTGGCGCAGGCTCAAGCGCACCCGCGCGCCGTCTGCCCCGTGCCACACCGCGCCGCGCAATTCTCCGAGGTGATCGGCCCAGTCCCCGCGCACGCGGCTCAGGGGCGGGGCCGAACACCCGCCGCCCGCCGCATCGACCCAGGCGCCCGCCACATGCCAAACGCCATCCGCCGTCAGCACCGCCGCGCGCACTGGGGTGCGCTGATCGAGCTTGATGCGGGTGGCCACAAAGGCGTGGGCGGCCAGCGGGGTATATTCGACCGCAATGGGAATGGGGTTCAAGTCGGCAAAGATCACGATCCGCGTGACCTTGCCCAGCGCGCGGGCATCGACGGTGACGGGCAGGACATGCTGGTTTTCGGCCAGCATTGGCAAGTCCACCTTCACCTGCGGATCGAACATCACCGGCGCGCCGCCGAACAGCTTGCCTGCGTGATGCGCCCACATGGGCGATCCCAGCGGATCAGCAGGCGGCGCTTCGGCAAGCGCGGCAGCAGGGACGATGAGGGCCGCAAGGCTGAGGAGTTTGCGTATCATACCAAGGGACAATGTATTCCCGTGCCTGCACGTGTGCATATTGGACCAAGGAACGAGAAGGAGAGGGGATGCGCGCTGCCCTGATATTGGTCGCTGCGGCGGCGCTGACCGGCATGGCGCCTGCGCCCGCGCCCAATGACCCCGCCCTGTTCGACGCCGAGGGTTACCGCAGCGCCCGCTACCGCGCGCCCGTCAAGGTCGATCCCGCGCCCGCCCAAACGATTCGGCTCGCCGCCGCGCTGGCACTCGACCCTGAACGAGACGCGCTGTTCATCGATGTGACGCCGGCAGAAGGCGGGGTGCGCGATCCCGCAAGCGGGGTCTGGACGCTGGGGGCCGAGCATCTCACCATTCCCGGCGCAGTGTGGCTGCCAGAGACGGGCCGCGCGCCGGTCGATGCCGATTTGTGGGCCGCGCTCGAAGCCCGCATCATCGCCGCGCGGGCCAAGGCACCGGGCACCACGGTGATCCTGTTCTGCCGCATTGATTGCTGGATGAGCTGGAACGCCGCCCGCCGCCTCGCCATGCGCGGCATGGCCAATATCCGCTGGCTGGCCGAGGGCATCGATGGCTGGCATGGTGCAGGGCGCTCACTGGTGGCGGCAGTGCCCATCGCTGTCCCGGCTTCAACGATCATCGAGGAGACAAACTGACATGGCCAATCTGGTGGTAAGCTACCCGCTGCACGACGGTGCAACATTTGATGCGGACTATTACCGCGACACCCATATCCCGCTGGTCGAGACCAGCTGGGGGCCGAGCGGCCTGACCGGGGCGGAGATCCTGTGGCCCGCCGACGACGCCCAGCCGGTTGCCGCGATGGTGGTGCTGCGCTTCAGCGATGCTGCCGCGATCGACGCGGCGATGGGCTCGCCTGCGACGGGCGCGGTCATGGCCGACATCGCCAACTTCACGAATATCCAGCCGAGCATCTACCGCACGGCCTGAAGCGGGAGAGGCGCGGCGGCAGGTCAGACCCGCCGCCGCGCACCCCGTGCCTTTGCGACCCTTATTTCTGCTTCTTGAGATAGTTTATGATTTCCTGCCGCTTGGCCGCGTCCTTGATGCCGGGGAAGCTCATCCGGTTGCCCGGCACCAGCGCCTTGGGGTTTTCCAGCCACTTGTGGAGCGTTGCCTCGTTCCACTTCAGGCCCGAACGCTTGAGCGCATCGGAAAAGGCGAACTTGCCCTGACCGGCAGCCGAGCCGAACACGCCATGGAGATTGGGACCGAGCTTGTCCTTACCGCCCTTATCGGCAGTGTGGCACACGGCGCAGCGGGCATAGGCGGCAGGCGGCGCGCTGGCGCTGGCTTGGGCTCTCGCGGCTTGTTCGGGCGGCGAGCCTGCCGCGAAAGCCAAGGCTAGCACCAGTGTGCCGCCTACGGTGAGCTTTCGCACTATCATGATGATCCTCCCTGAAAAATGCCTTTTGTTGGGCAGGACTATGTCAGCTTTCCCGCCGTCCCTACATTGCACCTTCGGACGATGTCAGAACCGCAGCCCGATCCCCACCGTGAACCGCCGCGGCGCGCCGGGGCCGAAGGCGCGCGGGTCGGAGGCGTTCGGGGCCTCTTCAAGCTCGACCTCGTCGACTTCGCTGAAGGTGCCGAAGGTCGCGAATTCGCGATTGAAGGCATTGCGCACCTCGCCGAACAGCGAGACGCCCTCTACCACCTCCACCCGCCCGCGCAGGTTGAAGATGACATAGCCGGGCACCGCCGGGTTCTGGTTCGCCTCGTCGCCCACCAGCCGCTGGCTGGAGCGCGCGATCATGTCGCCGCCGATAGCGAAGACGCGGGCACCGATCCGGCCTTCGTAATCCGCGGTCAGCGCCGCGCTGTGGCGCGGGATGCCTGTCAGGCGGTCGCCCGCTGCGACGTCGATCTCGCCTTCATCATTCGCCTCGGGGTTGGCCGGACTGCTGAGCGTGGCGGGCAGGCGAAAGGTCGCGTCGATGAAGGCATAGCTTGCCCCGAGCCGGAAGCCCCCGCGCTGTGCGCTCACGCTGGCTTCGAAGCCCTGCCGCCGGGTGCGCCCGATATTCTCGAAGAACCCGCGCCCGCGGATGCTCGATGCGACGAACTGGATGTCGTTCACGTTGGTCGCCCGGTAGGCCGAGGCGAGCCAGTCGAATGCCCATCCACCGCTGCGATGGCGTCCCGATGCACCCAGTTCGAACGTTTTGGCGACCACCTGTTCGAGCGGCGGGTCGGCGACGAAGAAGTTGGCGAGGCTGCAAGGCGCGTTCTCGTCCGCGCAGGAGAGCTCGGCCTCGGTCGGTACGCGGTTCGATTCGGCATAGCCGGCGCGCAAGGACACCTCGGGCGTGACCGCCCAGTCGAACTCGACCCCCGGATTGAGGCGGCTAAAGCTGTGATCGCCGTTCAGCGCGGTGCCGATCTGGTCTTCGAGCACGATTCGCGCATGGTTCCAGCGCAGCCCGATCTCTGCGGTCAGGGTGTCGGTCAGCGGCAAGGTGTCGCTGGCGAACACGCCCCAGAAACGCGAGCGGGTCTTGAGCGCCACCGGGGCGATGGCGTTGTCGGGCTGGTCGATGAAGAAGCCCAGCCCCTCGACGCTGCGGTCTTCGGTGAGCGCGCCGAGTTCAGTCGAAGCGGCAAAATCGTTCTCGCTTGAGTCGTAACTTACCCCGAAGGCAAGGCGGTTGCGGCGCGAACCCATATCCTGTTCGGTGATCATCTGGGCGAGGAAGCCCTCCGAGCGCGAACGGATCGTGCCGCGGTTGAAGACGCCGTAATCGCCGCCGTCCAGCACGTCGCCCAACGGATCGCCATTGGCTGCGATCAGCAGCGCCTGCTCCTCGTCCCCGTCATCGCCGACGCTTTCGAGGCACAGCAGGTCTTCCAGCGCCGGATCGTCCTCGCACTCCTCGATATCGGCGGCATCGCCGTTGAGCAGCGCGGCCTTGCGGCGCTGGCGGTAGAGCGTCGCCTCGAAACGCACGCCGTCGGTGATCGCCAGCCAGGGGTGGAGGCTGATGCGACCATATTTGTTGCGCTGGTTGTCGGGCCAAGTGAACACCGATTGCCGCCGCGCCGCCAGCAGCTCGACCGGAGCGACACCGTTGCCGGTAAGGTCGGTGTCGGCGCCGATGAACTTGACATGCACTCCGCCGCGTTCCCCATCATAACCGAGATCGCCAAAGCCGTTGACAAGGTCTGATGGGCTGAAATCGCGCCAGCCTTCCTCCTCGCGATATTGCACCGCGCCGAACCAGCTGAGCCCGCCGCTTGCCCCGCCCGCTGAAAGCGCAAGGTCGCGTTCGCCATAGGATCCGATTGCGGTCGTTGCCTCGACGCCTTGTTCGGTCCGGCCCGTTGCGGTCTCGATCACCAGTGCGCCGCCCAGCGTGTTTAGGCCATAAACCGGGCTCGCATCGCGCAAGGTGGCGCTGCGGATCGCGGCATCGGGGATCAGTTCGAAATTGACTGTATCGCCGAAAGGCTGGTTGAAGCGCGCACCGTCGACATAGGCGGCTATGCCCTGCGCCTGCCCTGCCAGCGGCGAGGCGACATAGCCGCGATAGACGAGGTTGGGCTGCCAGGGGTTGTTCTGCGCGTCCTGCAAGGTGACGCCCGCGAAATTGCGGGTCAGCGCGGCAAGCAGGTCAGGCGCGCCTGCGATGCTGATGTCGCGCTTTTCAAGGGTCAGGGCATCGTCGAGGTCGATGTCGCCGCCCGGCGCGGTGACGATGATGGCTTCGCGCAGATCATCGCCCGGCGCCGCCGCATTTTCCGCCTGCACCGCCACAGGTGCGGCCAGCGCCGCCCCTGCGAGCAGCAGGCCCTTCCGTCGCCGCATTGAACCCCTCCTGCCGAAGCCGCTTGCTGCGGCCCTCGCTTGTTGCATGTGCTATTCCGCCAGCACGACCCCCCACGGGCCTGCGCCTGCGGGGATCCTTGCAGTGACCTTGCCCGTTGCCAGATCGACCACTGCGACATCATCGCTCGTGCCATTGGCGACCACGGCGCGGCTCCCGTCGTCGGTGATGGCAAGGTGCCAGGGGCGCCCGCCGGTGGTGACATAGCCCGTCACTTGCCCGCTCTCCACATCGACCAGCGCGATGGCATCCGCCCGTCCGAGGGCGATCACGGCGGTCTTGCCATCGGGCGTAAAGCGGATGCCGCAGGGCAGCACCTTGTAACCCATCGCGCCCGGCGGAGCGAAGGCGATGGTCCGGGTGATTTCGCGAGACGCCACATCGACCACGTGGACGGTCTGGCCGATTTCGGCCGCGATCCATACCTGGCGTCCATCGGGCGTAAATTCGATATGCCGGGGCCGCGGGTCGGTTTCCATCTCGACGATGGTCTGGCGGGTGGCAAGGTCGATCCAGCTGACCGAGTTGTCTTCTTCGCTCGCGACCAGCAGCCACTTGCCATCGGGGCTGACGGCAATGCCTTCGGGCTCCTCGCCCACTTCGACCTGCCAGGCGACCTTGCGTGCTTCAAGGTCGATGGCGGTGGCGGCGGCATCATCCTCGTTCGATACGAACAGGAAGCGGCCATCGGGGGAGAGGAAGAATTGTTCAGGATCATTGCCCGCCGGCATCACCGCGACCAGCGCGCCGGTCTGGGCGTCGCGCACCTCTACCGCATTATCGATGCTGGCGCAGATGTAGAGGTGCTTGCCGTCCTTGCTCAGCAGGATCCCGCGCGGGCGCTGGCCGACGGCGAAGGTATCCACCACCGCGCCGCTGGCAAGGTCGATCACGCTTACGGTATTGCCGCGTTCATTGCTGACATAGGCCGTCTGCGCGGCGGCCGGGGCGGCCAGCCAAAGGGCTGATAACGTAGCGGCCAGGGTGGGACGACATCTCATGGCCCGCATCCTACAGACACCGCACAGCCTGCCGATTGTACCAAAGTGCAATGGGTAAACGGCCACTTGGGCGTAATTTGATCGCAAGGGGCACTGCCGCCGCATGACATCGGCGCCGCACCCATCAAGCAGAGGGCTGAGGACATGAACACCACCACCACCGCACGCATCATGCTGGGCGCTGCCATTGCCGCGCTGGCGATGACCGCCGCGCCGCAGATCATGGCGCATGGCGATGTGACCCCGCAGGCGGTTGATACCTCCAGCCTGCCCGACATCGGCGAGGCCTGGCTGGAAAAGAACCCCTACAGCGGCAATGCCCGGGCAATTGAGATCGGCACGTCTGCCTACAACCAGAACTGTGCGCGCTGCCACGGGCTCGAAGCCATTTCCGGGGGCATCGCGCCTGACCTGCGCTATCTCGAACTCGGCGAAACCGGCGACCAGTGGTATATGGAGCGTTTCCGCAACGGGTCGAGCCATGACGGCAAGGTCTATATGCCGGCTTTCGGCGAAGTGCTGGGGCAGAAGGCGGGCTGGGCGATCCGCGCCTTCCTCGAAACCAAGTACACGGAAGAATAAGGTGGCCGGCACGCGCAGGGGGTTCCTCGCCGGTGTTGCCGGTGCGGGCGCGGCTTTGGCATTGGGCGGCCCGCTGGGGGCCGCGCCGCTGGCGAAGGTAAGGGAGCTGGGCCTGCTCAGGGTCGGGCTTTATGCCGACAACCGCCCTTGGTCGTGGGACAAGGGTGGCGGCGTGCCGGCAGGGATTGACGTCGATCTGGCGATGGCCATTGCCGACCAGCTGGGCGTGAAGCACGAAATCGCCCTGTTCACCGCTGACGAAGACCTGTCCGATGACCTGCGCAACGTTGTCTGGCGCGGCGGGCTGTTGGGGTTCCGGCGCTGCGATCTGATGCTGCACGTGCCCTTCGACATGCAATTGTCCTCGCGCGAGGATCAGGTGGTGTTCGTGGCCCCCTATTACCGCGAGGAATTCACCGCCGTCTGCTCTGCCCAAACGCGCGATTGCAACATGCCGCCGCAGCGCTTTGTCGGCAGCAAGGTGGGGGCGGAGCTTGATTCGATCCCCGATTTCTACCTGATGGGCAGCTTTGGCGGGGTGCTGCGCGGGGATGTTGAGCACTATCCCACCGGCCACGCCGCCGCACTCGCAGTGCATGATGGCGAGATCGAAATGGCGGTCGCCACCCGCGCGCAGATCGAGGCGGCCACAGCTGATCGCAGCGGCAGCGCGGCCAAGCATCGCACCAGCCCCCTGCCGCTGATGCCCTCATCCGGCTGGGACATCGGCATGGCCGTGCGCGAGGACAGCCGCACACTGGGTTTTGCGGTCGAGGATATCGTCACGAACATGGCCGGCGATGGCCGCATGGCCGCGCTGTTCGCCCGCCACGGCGTCACTTGGCAGGCGGCGGCTGCGACCAAGGTGCTCTGAGCCTTTCGACCTAGTTCCAAGGTGCAATTGTTGCCCCTGCCCCGAGGGCTAGGTTCACATTTCCTGATGGGGGCGTGACCCGCCAGCGGCCTGCAGCGGCCGGTCGGGGACAAGAACAAGACGAGGAGGGTATGATGAAGGGCATGCAAAACATTCTGGCCGCAGGCGCTGCGCTTGTTGCTGTTGCGCTGACGGCGCCCGCTCTGGCCGAGGACGGGCCGAGCATGGACCAGCTGATGAACGACGCCGCCACCACCGGCGATGTGCTCACCTACGGCATCGGGCCGCAGCAGCAGCGCTTCAGCCCGCTGGCTGCAATCAATACCGAAAACGTCGCGCGGATGGTGCCCGCCTTTGCTGCATCGCTTGGCGGCGAAAAGCAGCGCGGGCAGGAATCGCAGCCGATCGTCTATGACGGGGTGATCTATGTCACCGGATCATACTCGCGCCTGTTCGCCTTCGATGCGCGCAATGGCGAGAAGCTGTGGGAATATAACCACCGCTTGCCCGATGGCATCATGCCCTGCTGCGATGTGGTCAACCGGGGGGCGGCGATCCATGGCGACAAGGTGATCTTCGCCACGCTCGATGCGCGGCTCGTCGCCTTGAACCGCAAGACTGGCAAGGTGATCTGGAACAAAATGACCGCCGACTACAAGGCGGGCTATTCTGCCACGGCAGCGCCGATCATCGTCAAGAATCTCGTCATCACCGGCAATTCGGGCGGCGAATTTGGCGCGGTGGGCGAAGTGCAGGCGCGCAATGTCGACACGGGCGAGCTGGTCTGGACCCGGCCCGTGATCGAGGGCCACATGGGCACCTTGAACGGCAAGGACAACGGCCTCACCGGCAAGATCAATGCCACCTGGCAGGGCGACATGTGGAAGACCGGTGGCGGGGCGACCTGGCTGGGCGGCACCTATGATCCTGACACCAACCTCGTCTTCTTCGGCACCGGCAACCCGGCCCCGTGGAACAGCCACCTGCGCCCCGGCGACAACCTCTACACCGCTTCGACCGTGGCGATCGACCCCGATACGGGCGTGATCAAGTGGCACTATCAGACCACGCCCAATGATGGCTGGGACTTTGACGGGGTCAATGAATTTATCCCCTTCGACGGCACCTTCGGCGGCAAGAAGATGAAGCTGGGCGCCAAGGCGGATCGCAACGGGTATTTCTATGTGCTCGACCGCACCAACGGGAGGCTTTTGAACGCCACGCCCTTCGTGATGCAGCCCAACTGGGCGAGCAAGATCGACCTCAAGACCGGGAGGCCCGTCTATAATGCCGAAAACCGCCCCGGCGCGCCGGGCACGGCGGAAAAGGGCAAGCCGGTATTTGCCACGCCGAGCTTCCTCGGCGGCAAGAACTGGATGCCGATGGCCTATTCGCCCGACACCGAGATGTTCTACGTCCCTTCCAACGACTGGGGCATGGACATCTGGAACGAACCCATCGCCTACAAGAAGGGCGCGGCCTATCTGGGCGCGGGCTTCACCATCAAGCCGATTGCCGAGGATCACATCGGCGCGCTGCGCGCGGTTGACCCCAAGACCGGCAAGATCATGTGGGAATACAAGAACAAGGCCCCGCTGTGGGGCGGCGTGCTGACGACCCGCGGCAATCTGGTCTTCACGGGCACGCCCGAAGGTTACCTCAAGGCCTTCGACGCCAAGACCGGCAAGGAGCTGTGGAAGTTCCAGACCGGGTCAGGCGTGGTCGGATCGCCCGTCACCTGGGAACAGGACGGCGAGCAATATGTCGCGGTCATGTCCGGCTGGGGCGGTGCGGTGCCGCTGTGGGGCGGGGAGGTTGCCAAGACCTTCAAGGAGATCAGTCAGGGCGGGTCGCTCTGGGTGTTCAAGCTGCCCAAGTAAGCAGGCACAGGGACGGGCGGAGCCACGGCGCTCCGCCCGTCTTTTTCTTTGCCGTGAGCCGCGCTAGGACACCGCCATGACCGACGCACCGCCGCTTGAAAGCGTTCTCATCGTCGATGATCACGGGTTGATCCGCGATGGCCTGCGCGCGATCCTGTCGTCTGCCTTTCCCGCCTGCGCCATTGCCGAAGCGGGCAGTTTTGCCGAGGCGCTGGGCCAGCTTGAAGCCGGGCCCGATCCCGATCTGGTCTTGCTCGATCTCAATATTCCCGATGCATCCCGGTTTTCCGCGCTCGAACAGCTGCGCGCCGATTTTCCGAGCCTGCCGGTGGTGATGGTCTCGGGCTCCTATGACCGCGTCACCGTGCGCGATGCGCTGGCCGCGGGCGCGGCGGGGTTCCTGCCCAAGACCTTGGACCGCGCGACGATCCTCGATGCAATTCAGCAGGTGATGCTTGGCGAAATCTATGTCCCCGGCGAACTGCAAAGCGATCCGGCCGCCGATGAAGAGGACGAGAAGATCCGCAAGCTGATCGACAGCCTCACTCCGCAGCAGCGCGTGGTGCTGGGCCATGTCGTGGCCGGGCGGCTCAACAAGCAGATCGCGCATGAACTTGATATCTCGATGACGACCGTGAAGGCGCATGTTTCGGCAATCCTGTGCAAATTGAACGTGTTCAGCCGCACACAGGCGGTGATCCTTGCCAACCGGATTGGCTTTGACGGCTGATTAGCTCGCCGCCGCAATCCGGCGCAGCAGCGCGCGCAGCTGAGCAGGTTTCACCGGCTTGGTCAGCACCGGCAGCCCTGCCGCAGCAAGCTGGCCCCGCACATCCTCGCTGCGGTCGGCGGTGATGATCGCGGCAGGCAGATCGCCGCCGTGCAGCGCCCGCACTCGCGCCACCGCCTGATCGCCGGTGAGATCATCGGCGAGGTGATAATCGGCCAGGATCAGCGATAGCCCTGCGGCGGCCGCAGCGCGCACATCGGGGTGATCTGGCCCGACGGCGGTGATGGCGGCATGGCCCCAGTTTTCCAGCAGGGCGCGCATTCCGGCAAGGATCGTCTCGTCATTGTCGATCACGAGGATCGCCCCGCCGCCTTGCGCAGGCTTGCTCCGGCGCGGCCCGGGCGGGGCGGTGGCAGCCTCGCGCGCTTCGGCGATGGGCAGTGTGATCGCAAAGGTCGATCCGCGGCCCGGCACCGATTCCAGCGTCACGCCGTGCCCAAGCTTTGCACAGCTGCGCCGCACGATCGCAAGGCCGAGGCCGTGGCCGGGGATATTGCGGGTCGCATCGAGCCTGCGGAACTCCTCGAAGACCACGCGCTGTTCATGCGCGGCGATGCCGGGGCCGGTGTCGGTCACGGCGACCGTCACCCGCCCGCCATCGGCCTGCGCGGTCACGGTGACGCTGCCTTCGGCGGTGTAGCGGATCGCGTTGGAGACAAGGTTTTGCAGCACCCGTCTGAGCATCTGCACATCGCTGGACACGAACAGGCCGGTTTCGGGCACGGCAAAGGCCAGCCCGCGTGACCTGGCCAGCGGCGCAAATTCCACCTTCAGCGCCGACAGGATCCGGTCGAGCGATATGGCGCGCACCTCAGGCTGGATGGCGCCGGCATCGAGCCGCGAAATCTCGAACAGGCTTTCGAGCATGTCCTCGACCGAATCGAGCGCGATCCCCGCCTGTCCCACCAGCCCGCGGGTACTGGCCGCCAGCCGCTTTTCATGGAGCGCCGAGACAAACAGCCGCGCCGCATTGAGCGGTTGCAGCAGATCGTGGCTGGCTGCGGCAAGGAAGCGGGTCTTGGACTGGTTGGCCTGCTCGGCCTCGTCCTTGGCATCGGCGAGCTGGCGGTTGACCTCGACCAGTTCGGCGGTGCGTTCGCGCACGGCGCGTTCGAGCGTTTCGGCGACCTCGGTCATGCTCTTCTGGAAGCGGATGCGATCGGTCACGTCGTCGAAGGCAAAGGCCATGCCGCCGGTCGCCAGCGTGACCGAGCGGATCACGAAATTGCGGCTGCCCAGCATGCAATCGGTCGAGATGCGCGGGCCCCGGCCCTCGCGCCATTCGACCGCCTGCGGCCGGTCGAGCTGGCATTGTTCAACGCAATGCGCGACGAAATCCGCATGCGTGCCGACATGGGCGGCAATATCGCGGCCCACGCGCAGCATGTTGGCAAATTCGTCGTTCCAGGCCTGCAATTGCTGGTTCGGCCCGAACAGGCAGGCGCCTTCGGACAGGGTATCGAGCGTCGATTGCAGGGCAAGGTTGCGTTCGGCGAGTTCGCGCGCGCGCTGGCGGGCGTCCTCGGCCTTGACGCTGGTGATGTCGGTGTAGATGCCGACCGTCCCGCCTTCCGACGTGCGCAGCTCGTTGATCTGGAGCCAGCGCCCGTCGGCCAGCAGTTGCACATGCGCGCCGGCATCATTGTGGCGGGCGAGGCGTTCCTGTTTCCAGCGTTCGGGCGAAACCAGCGATCCCAGCGTGCTGCCGTGTCGGGCCAGCAGATCGACCAGTTCGACAAAGGTCGGCTGCCGGGCGACGATGTCGCGAAATTCGGGCCAGATATCGAGGAAGGCGGTGTTGCACATCACCAGCCGGTCTTCGGCGTTGAACAGGGCAAACCCGTCCGACAGCGATTCAATCGCATCGCGCAGCCGCGCGCGGGCGGCGTCGGCATCATGGTGCGCGGCTTCGATCTGGGCGTTGATCGTGGCGAGCTTGCCCATCGCTTCTTCAAGCTCGGCGGTGCGCGCGCGGACCATGGCTTCGAGCGTGAGCGCGTTTTCGAACATCGAAAAGGCCCCGGCGTGAAGGTCGCTTGACCGTTCCACCCGGTCCATCAGCGCGGCGTTGATCGCTTCGAGTTTGCGGACCTGCTCTTTCAGCCGCGCGACTTCGTCCGCTGCGATGGCGGTCGCCATCAGCGGCCGATCATCAGACAGCTGAAGGTCTGGTTGAGGTGCGCGGCGCGAAACTGTTCGCCATAGGTGTTGAAGCCCGTCACGCGGTTGGCGGCGTAGAGGTCGGACACGGTGCGGGTGATCTGGCGGGTTTCGGCATCGATGCGGTTGAGCACGCAGTCAAAACCGAGCATGTGATCGACCTCGCCCATCTCGGCCCGCACCCGGTCAAAGAAAGCCCGCATCCGCGCCAGCCGGTCCACGGGCTCGCCCACCGACAGCACGATCCCCCTATCGACCGCGCCATAGAAGGTGAGGCTGCCGTCGGGGTTGGCGGTCTGCACCGCGCGGACATGATAAGTGCCGCCAGCGCGCACCATCGGCGGGTGAGCGGCGAAAAAGGCGGTGTCAAGCGTCGCCTCCGGCACGCCAGCCAGGCGGCGGTATTCGTCAGCGGCGGGCGCGGCGTTGATTTCGTGGACGATGCGCTGTTCCGGATCAGCAGCGGTCACGACCATGCGGACGGGGCCGGGTTCATAGAAGCATTCCGAATAGACCTGCATCGGCTGCGCGCTGGTGAGCAGCACGATGGCCGCCGTGCCCGATCGGAACGCGCCGTCGCACAGCACGCCGGTTTCGCTGAACAGGAGATCATCGCCGCTCGACCCGCCGATCAGCGGAATATCGCCGAGTGCGTCCTGCACCGTCATGGTCAGCAATTCCTCGCGGTGCGAGAGGCCATCGACAAGGAACAGCGCGACCTGGCTCGCATCCGGGCCGAGGAAACGCGCTTCGTGGCGGGCATTGGCGGCAAGATGGCGCACCTGCGCCTGCGCGTCCTCGCGGTCGAAACCGTCGATGTCGGTGACGTGCAGCACCCGGAAGGTAAAGCTGCCCTCGGGAAAGCCCATGAAGACGAGGCTGTCGGCGTCATAACCGCGCCCGGTGATTTCGCCGGCGCTGGTGCACCCGGCAAGCGGGATGTGGCCCAGATGCTCCCCGATGGCAGCGGCCAGCGCTTCGCGCGGGTAGGTGCTGGAACAGAAGATCACGCCGCCGGCCAGCGCCCGCCCGTCGATCGCGCGGGCAATGTCCGCCACAGCCTCAACCGGACAGGCGGCATGCGAACTTGCCACGACAAGACCGCCTGCCGCCGAAGGGCGCGGTGCGTGCACAGGTCTCTCCCAAGTTTCCCACGAAGGCCGAGCCTTCATCCCTAACCCATATTGTTGGAGATTCCCCGGCCCGGCAAGCACTTTCAGGCGCCCGTCAGCGGTGCGGGCGCAGCGTCCAGCGCGGCGGCCTCGGCATCAGTGAAGACTCGGGAACGGGTGACGAAGCGTACGCCCTCGGGCGCCTCAAGGCTCATTCCCGATCCGCGCCCCGGCACGACATCGATGATGACCTGAGTGTGCTGCCAGTATTCGAACTGGCGCGCCCCGATCCACACCGGGGTATCCTCTGCAATATGGCCAAGCAGCACGTCCTGCGAGCCCACCTTGAACTCGCCTCGGACAAAGCACATCGGCGCAGACCCGTCGCAGCACCCGCCCGATTGGTGGAACATCAGCAGGCCGTGGGCAGCGGCAAGGCGGGCGATCCAGCCCTCGGCCTCGGGCGTGGCAAGGATGCGGGGCGGAGGCGGCGGGGTATGATCAGACATGGAGGTTCTCTCCGGCAAGCAAGCGACAAAGCGGGGCGGAGGGCCATGTCAGGCCGTCCGCCCCGTGGGACACCGGAACCGCTTCGGTGGGAGAGAGAGCGGGAGGCGGTTCCGGCCAATCGGCTCAGAAGAAGCCCAGCGCCTTGGGGCTGTAGCTGACGAGCAGATTCTTGGTCTGCTGGTAGTGCTCCAGCATCATCCGGTGGTTCTCGCGCCCGATGCCGGACTGCTTATAGCCGCCGAACGCCGCGTGGGCGGGGTAGGCATGGTAGCAGTTGGTCCAGACCCGGCCCGCCTCGATCGCGCGGCCGAAGCGGTAGCAGGTGTTGGCATCGCGGCTCCACACCCCGGCGCCAAGGCCGTAGAGGGTGTCATTGGCGATGCTGAGGGCTTCCGCGTCATCCTTGAAGGTGGTCACCGACAGCACGGGGCCGAAGATTTCCTCTTGAAAGATGCGCATCTTGTTGTGGCCTTCCAGAACGGTCGGCTTGACGTAATAGCCTTCGGACAGCTCGCCTTCGTGGATGTGGCGGCTGCCGCCGGTCAGCACCTTTGCGCCTTCGCCCTTGCCGATCTCGATATAGCTGAGGATCTTTTCCAGCTGATCGTTCGAAGCCTGCGCGCCGATCATGGTGTCGAAATCGAGCGGGCTGCCCAGCTTGATCGCGTTCACCCGGGCAATCGCCTTTTCCATGAAGCGGTCATAGATCGATTCGTGGATCAGCGCGCGGCTTGGGCAGGTGCAGACCTCGCCCTGATTGAGCGCGAACATGGCGAAGCCTTCGAGCGCCTTGTCGAGGTAATCGTCATCCTCGCGCATCACGTCGGCAAAGAAGATGTTGGGGCTCTTGCCGCCCAGTTCGAGGGTGCAGGGGATGAGGTTTTCGCTCGCATATTGCATGATCAGCCGCCCGGTGGTGGTCTCCCCGGTAAACGCGATCTTGGCGATCCGCGGGCTGGTGGCGAGCGGCTTGCCCGCTTCGATGCCGAAGCCGTTGACGACGTTGACGACACCTTCGGGCAGCAAATCGCCGATCACCTCCATGAGTGCCATGATGCTCATGGGGGTCTGTTCGGCAGGCTTCAGCACCACGCAATTGCCGGCGGCGAGTGCCGGGGCAAGCTTCCACACCGCCATCAGTAGCGGGAAGTTCCAGGGAATGATCTGCCCGACCACGCCCAGCGGCTCGTGAAAGTGGTAGGCGATGGTGTCGTGATCGATCTCGGAAATGCCACCTTCCTGCGCGCGCAGGCACCCGGCGAAATAGCGGAAGTGATCAACGGCGAGCGGCAGGTCGGCAGCGGTGGTTTCGCGGATCGGCTTGCCGTTGTCGATTGTTTCGACCAGCGCCAGCATATCGAGATTGTCCTCAATGCGCTGGGCGATGCGGTTGAGGATGTTGCTGCGCTCGGTGGTCGAGGTGCGGCCCCAGGCGCCCTTCGCCTTGTGCGCGGCATCGAGTGCAAGCTCGATATCCTCGGCGCTGCCACGCGCCACCTGACACACCCGCTTGCCGTTCACGGGCGAGATATTGTCGAAATACTGACCCTTGACCGGCGCGGTCCAGCGGCCGCCGATGAAGTTGTCATACTTGGCCTTGATCAGGGTTTTGCCTTCGAATTTACTAAGGGCCTGTTCAAGCATCGTGCTTCTCCTCTCGCCAAGCGGCCGTTGAAGCCCGAATTTGCGCCAGTCGGCTCGCAAAACCTATTGTACCTTAGGCCGAGATAGATGCTGGCTGCGGTGGCCTGGCTAACCTCATCCTGAACGGCCAGAGCCCAGTTGGTGGTGACATACCCGCCATTGACCGCACGGACGCACTCGGTGCCGGATTATGCAAATCTCATGGTCTGCCGGGCGCTTTGGATGCCAACAAATTCGCTGGCCGAGCGAACCTATGCCTTCTTGGCGCGCTCCCGTTTTCGGGAAGTCGCGCTCTGCTGTCAGGCGTCTGGTGTGGGGTCGATACCCGAAGGTCCGCTGTTTTCCAGAATGCCGCCAATCAGCCATTCCCCGCCCGCGCCCGCCGGAGGCATCGCTCCGGAACGGGCGTGGAGTGGGGGGCTGCGTCGCTTCAGTCCTTCACATATTTCTGAAAACTCTTGCGCAGCTTCATCAGCTTGGGCGGGATCACTGCGAGGCAATAGGGATTGCTCTGGCCCTGACCGTCCCAGTATTCCTGGTGGTAATCCTCGGCCGGATACCACTCGGCGGTCTGCGTGCCGCCCGACAGGCCCTCGATCGTGGTCACGGCCTGTTTGCCGTTGTCCGCATTCCAGCGGGCGATCGCGGCCTTGGCCTCCTCGCCCTGTTCGTCCGACAGCGGGAAGATCGCGCTGCGGTATTGCGTGCCGATATCGCCGCCCTGACGGTTCAACTGCGTCGGATCATGCGTGCCGAGGAACACGTCGTAGATTTCGGCAAGGCTGATCGCGTGCGGATCGAAGGTCACGCGGATGCCTTCGGCATGGCCGGTGTCGCCCGTGCAGACCTCCTTGTAGGTGGGGTTCGCCTTGGTGCCACCGATATAGCCGCTTTCGACCTTGGTAACGCCAATGACATCGCGGAACACCGCTTCGGTGCACCAGAAGCATCCGCCGGCAATGATCGCGGTTTGAGTGTCGCTCACGAGAATTCTCCGTTGGTTTCTGGCTGAGATAGGGTAGCACTGCGCCATTGCCAGCGGTGATCCGCGCTATTCTTTGCAAACTTCGGGAGAGAACACCCATGAACAAGCTGATCCTTGCGCTTGCCGCGGCAGGCGGACTTGCGCTTACCGCCCCGGCGCTGGCCGATGGACATGGCCATGCTGGCCACGGCGCGGTCGATGAGGCGCATGTCAAGGACACCGCGCATTTCCTCAAGATGCATGGCGAGGCTTTGTCGGGTGCGATCAATCATCCCAGCCGCAAGGACGACCGCGCGCGCGACGCGTTCCGCCATCCTGAACAGACGCTGGCGTTCTTCCATGTCGGGCCGGAAATGAAGGTCGGCGAATATTCGCCCGGCGGCGGCTGGTATTCGCGCCTGCTCGGCCACTATCTGGGCGGTGAGGGGCAGCTGGTCGGGCTTTACAACAACCCGCTTGTTGCCACCGCCGATCCCGCGCGCCAGCAGCGGCTGCGCGACCAGGCGGCAGGTTTCGGTGCGGAAGTCGCGGGCTATACCGGGCTGCCCGCGGACCGGTTTTCGGGCATCACGCTGGACAAGGCGGGCGAACAGAAGGGCACGTTTGATCGCATTCTGGTGATCCGCGCGCTGCACGGCATCACCCGCGCCGGGATCGCGGACACCGAGATTCGCGCGATGCGCGAGCTGCTCAAGGATGACGGGCTGCTCGGCGTGGTCCAGCACCGTGCCAAGGCGGACGCGGCGTGGGCGGAGTCGAACGGCACCAAGGGCTACCTGAAACAGCAGGACGTGATCGATTTCATGCGGCTGAACGGTTTTGAACTGGTCGCATCGAGCGAGGTCAACGCCAACCCCGCAGACACGGCCGATTATCCTGAAGGCGTGTGGGAACTGCCGCCGACGCTCGCCACCAAGCGCGAGGACCTGAAGGGCAAGGGCGAAAGCGACCGCATGACGCTGCTCTTCAAAAAGGCGAAATAAGCCTTTCGCCACTAACGGTTAAGCGGCAATTCAGCGCGCGGGGTGCGTCTGGGGCGGGTCTATTGAGAAAAGGCCATGCCATGACCAGACTGCACCCCGCCGCTCTGCTTTCCATCACCGCCCTGCTGCTTACCGGCTGCGCCGACACCGCGGCGGACCCGCGCGGAGTAGCACGCGATGAGACGCTGCTTTCAGTGAGCGCCACGGGCGAGGCCGAGGCACGCCCCGATCAGGCGTTCTTCCAGGTCGGGATCGAAAGCTTCGGCGCCACCGGGGAGGCGGCGAGCACCGCCAACCGCACGCGGATCGCCGCGCTGCTTGCCGCGCTCAAAGGCGCGGGCGTTCCCGAGGCCGACATCCAGACCCGCGCGGTCAACATCCAGCGGATCGATTGGGGGGACAGGAAGGGCCAGTATCAGGCGAGCAACATCGTCGCGGTCACCGTGCGCGAGATCGCCCGCGCCGATGCCGCCATCGCCGCGGCAACCGGGGCGGGCGCGAACGTGATGAGCGGGCCGGACCTGCGCATGACCGATCCCGAGGCTGCGGCCAATTCCGCCTATGCCGCCGCCTATGCCAACGCGAGGAAGCGCGCCGAGGCCTATGCCGGGGCAGCAGGGATGGAGATTTCCCGCGTGCTCACCATCCGCGATGGTGGCGGGATGCAGGGCAACCGCTTTGTTCCTCCCGCGCCGCCGCCGCCGCCGGTCGCCGCTTCCGTGCAGACGATGGCGCGCCCCGAGGAAGGCGGCATCATCCAACCCGGCCAGACGACCAGCAGCGTCAGCGTGCAAGTGGACTTCGCGCTGCGGCCAAAGTAATGCGGCGGCCATGACCGCAATCACTGTCGCCGCCCTGCAACTCGCCCTCGGTTCCGAGGACGAGGCCGCCAACATCGCCGCCGTCTGTGCGCTGGTGGAAGACGCCGCCGCCAAGGGCGCGCAGCTGATCCTGCCGCCCGAATTGTTCAGTGGCCCCTATTTCTGCCGCGAGGAGGACGAGGCGCTGTTCGCTCTCGCCCGTCCCACAGAGCAGCACCCCAGCGTGATCGCGATGCGCGAACTTGCCGCGCGGCTGAAGGTGACGATCCCCACCAGCTTCTTCGAGCGTGACGGGCACCACTATTACAACACGCTCGCGATGATCGGTCCAGATGGCGCGATTATGGGCACATACCGCAAGAGCCACATTCCCGACGGGCCGGGCTATGAGGAAAAATATTATTTCCGCCCCGGAAACGACGGCTTCAAGGTGTGGGACGTGCCGGGCGAGGGCGGCGCGAGCGTGAAGGTCGGCGTCGGGATCTGCTGGGACCAGTGGTATCCCGAAGCGGCGCGCGTGATGGCGCTGCTGGGCGCCGAATTGCTGCTCTATCCCACCGCGATCGGGTCCGAACCCTATGATGCTGATCTCGACACCAGCCGGATGTGGCGGCGCGCGATGATCGGCCATTCGGTTTCGAACTGCATGCCCGTGGTGGCTGCCAACCGGATCGGTCACGAAGGGCCGGAGACCCGCGCGCAGAGCTTCTATGGCCATTCCTTCATCACCGACGAATGGGGCGATGACCTCGCGCTGTTCGGGAAAGAGGAAACCGGCGTGCTGACCGCGCGGCTCGATCTGGCGCGCGCGGCAAAGCACCGCGCCGGCATGGGTTTCTTCCGCGACCGCCGCCCGCAGCTTTACGGGCGGATCGCGCAGGACATCTGATTCTGCCCAGCACCTATCTGATCGCACTGGGCAGCAATAGGCGGCACCACCGTTACGGCGCGCCGCAAGCCGTGGTGCAGGCGGCGATGGAGGAGCTTGCCGCCTTCGGCACGGTCACCGCGCGCTCGCCGATCATCGCGACGCCCGCGATGGGCGCCGCGCAGCGCCGCTTCGCCAATGCCGCCGCGGTGCTCGAAAGCGAGCTTGATCCGCCGTCGCTGCTCGCCGCGTGCAAACACACCGAGCGCGCCTTTGGCCGCCGCCCGGGGCAACGCTGGGGCGACCGCGTGCTAGACCTCGACATCGTGCTGTGGAGTGGGGGCGTATGGGCATCCAAGATGCTCACCATCCCGCATCCTGCCTTCGCGCAGCGCCGCTTCGTGCTCGACCCGGCCTGCGCGATCGCCGCCGATTGGCGCACCCGGCCGCGCGGTTTACGGCTGATCCATCATCAAGCCCGCTTGACCCGCCCGCGCCCCCTGCCTAGGTGAGCCCCGCCAGCCGCCATTCGCGCGGCACATGTGTGGGCCCGTAGCTCAGTAGGTAGAGCAGCTGACTTTTAATCAGCGGGTCACAGGTTCGAATCCTGTCGGGCTCACCATAATTTCGCGATGCGGCGTCCGGTCATCAGGACCGCTTCACAATCCCAGCGCCTTCAAGCCGGCATCGAGGGCGCCTTCCAGACCATGGCGTGCGCCCCCGCCCCTGCGTCCGGCGAAGGGCGCTTCCTCGATGATCAGCACGCCGGTGCCCGCTTCGACCCGGTCCTTGAACAATTCTTCGCGGCCGAACAGGTAGGGCGCGAAAGTCTCGGTGCGGATCACCGAATAGGCGAGGTCCGCACTGAACCCGACCAGCTGGTCCTGCCGGAATATGCGCCCGGTGGCGGCAGGTTCGATCCGCACGCCGCGCCCGCCGCGCACGATCAGGCTGCCGGGTCCGTGGAACACGAAGAACCGCAATTGCAGCGTCAGCCACGCGCTGAGCGAGAACAGGCGCCAATGGCTGGTAATCCGCATCGTCCGGCCGACCGGCTGGACAATCGCGACCAGCGCGCGCGGGTGGAGCACGCAGGCAGCGCCGGGCGACAGATCGATCCGCGCGAGTTCGGCAAAGGGGTCCCTGACCGCCGAGACTGCGGTCATCCCGCCGCCGCGCAGCCGCGTGAGGAAATAGAGGCCGCTGGCCAGGCTCGAGAGCGGATGGCGATAATCGAGCAGCCAGCGCGTTGCGGCCTCGGCTCCGACCGGGCTGGTTTGCAGGTAGTCCTGCCGGACCAGCAATTCCTCCCCTGCCTCCAGGTTTACCGAGAGCGAGATATGCGACGATGCTGCCGGGATGGGCGCTGCGGCATCCGCACCTTGCACCGCGATCCGGATCGTGCCGCGGCCCTGTGCCAGCGGGGCGATCACATAATAGAACAGCGTGCGGATCAGATAGGGCACGAGAATGATGCCGATGAGGATCAGCAGGGCAGCACGCGCTTTGGCCGGCAACTGGTAGCGCGCGGCCAGCGTCCCGATGTCTCCGCGCGTCGCCGCAAGCTGGCGGGTCAGCAGCGCCCGGCGCTCGGCGTCACGCAGCGCCAGTTCGTCGATCGCGGCAAGATCTGCGGTGATCGCGCTGTCGATTTTGGCTGCGCCCTTTTCAAGAAGCTGCCGGCCCGATCCGATTCGCTGTTCGAGTAGGCCTTTGGCGCTTTGCGCGCGGTCGCGCTGCGCACAGGCGGAGGTTTGCTCTGCGACCAGCGAACGCCGCTGGCCCAGAAGCTCGCGCACGATGCGTTCGGCAGGCCTTTTGGCGTCGAATGCGGCGAGATCGCGCGCCGCGTCGCGGCAGGCTTGTTCATGCCGGGCGAGCAGCGCCGTCGCCTCACGCAATTGCACGTCGAGATCGGCGATCCGCGCCAGAACCGCGCTGTTGCCGCGCGCGATCGCGATGCTTTCGTCGAGGAAGGCAAGCTGCCGTTCGAGCCGCGCCAGATCGACCCGCGCCAGCGCCGTGCGGCCAAGCGCTTCGGTATCGCGGGCGAGCAGCTGCCGGGTCACGGCAAAATCGGTCGGCAGCGCAGCGCGTGCGGCGGCGCGTGCGGACTGGGTGCGGGCGCGTTCCTGCGTCAGCCGCGCGAGTGATGCGCCGCGCATTTGCGCCTGATACTGCGTCAATTGCCCCGCCGCAGCAGTCACGGCTGCCGCGGCTTCGCGGCGTGTCGCGGCGATCCGGCTTGCGGCGCTGTCGATACCGGCAAGCTCGGCGGTGATGGCGGCGATTTGGGCGCGCCTGTCCGCCTGCCTGTCGGACCAGAGCGAGTGGGCGACCAATGCCGCAATGATCAGCGCGAACAGTAACGCATGCCGCGCCGCCCAGCCGGCAACCGCCTTGATCGCATTCATGCCCCAGCGGGTTCCAGAGGCCGCCGCGAGAGTGCGGGGCGGCCTATCGCACGGGCCTCGCGTCGAGCCAGCGCGCGGCGCGCACGCCGAAGGTGATCAGGAACGGCACCAGCACCAGGCTCAGGACGACCTTGGCGATCACCTGACCGATCATCAGGTTGGCGATCGCGAATTCGCCATAGAAGGCCAGCGTGATGAAAATCACCGAATCGATCGCCTGGCTCAGCGCCGAGGCGATCGCGCCGCGGATCATCAGCCCGATCGTGCTGTCGCCATCGCCGCTGCCGCGCAGCCGGTCGAAGATCCAGATGTTGAGCAGCAGCGAGGTGATGTAGCTCGCCGGGCCTGCCATCCACACCCGCCAGGTCGACTGGTTGACGCGTTCGAAGGCGGCAAGGTCATCGGGGCGGAACGCGATCATTTCCGAGGATGCGGGCAGGGTCAGCACCAGTTGCATCAGCAGCGCGGCCAGCCCCAGCGGCAGGAAACCCCACCACACGATCCGCTTGGCCGCCTCGCGCCCGTAAAGCTGCGACAGCGTCGAGGAGATCACCACCAGCAGCAGGAAGGGGAAAATCCCGCTTTCGACCGCCAGATCGGTGGGCCACAATTGCACCTGCTTGTAGGCGAGGACGCCTGCCAGAACCGTCATGCCGCCGTAAACCAGCGTGTAGACGAACATCCCCAGCGGCATCGAAATGCCTGTCGGGGGCGTGCCGGCGAAGGGAGCGGCGGCAAAGGGGGCGGCGGCCGCAGAAGCGGGCGGGGGCGTCGTGTCCATCGCACGGGTGCTAGCCAGCGCGGGCGCAAAAGGAAAGCGCGCGTGCACGGCTTATGCGGCGCGCGCTGTCCGGCAGACTTGTGCGCGGCTTGTCGGATGCGGCTTGCAACTGGCTGCGTTAGCTGCCACGCCCGAACCTGCGCTGCGCGACGGCGGGATCTTTCGCGCGCGCTCGGGTCACGTATCACAAGCATCAAGGAATCGTCGCCGCCGTGAACGGAAGTCTCACGTCCACCCTGCTGAGCCTTGCAGGTGTGCTCGCCATTCTCATGATTGCCTTTGCGCTGTCGACGAACCGTCGGCGCATCAACCTGCGCGTGGTGGGATCGGCCTTTGCCCTGCAGGCGATCACCGCGCTGATCGTGCTGCGCACCGATGTCGGGGTGGCGGTGATCGGCGGGCTGTCGTCGGGCGTGATCGCGCTGCTCGATTTCTCCAAGGTCGGGATCACTTCGGTGTTCGGGCCGATGGAAAGCAATCCCTTCGCCAACACCTTCGTGATTGCGGCGCTGCCGGTGATCGTGTTCTTCGCCGCGATCGTCTCGATCCTCTATCACCTCGGCATCATGCAGAAGCTGGTGCGCTGGGTCGGCGGGGCGATCGGGTGGATCACCGGGATCAGCCAGGTCGAAGCGCTGGGAGCGGCGGCAAACATCTTCGTCGGTCAGTCCGAAAGCCCGCTGGTGGTGCGCCCCTATCTCGCCGGATTGAGCCCCTCGGGCCTGTTCACGCTGATGGCGGTGGGCATGGCGGGCGTGGCGGGCACGATTTTGGCCGCCTATGCCAGCTTCATCGGCACCGAGGCCGTGCCCTTCCTGCTGGCCGCAGCCTTCATGTCGGCGCCGGGCGGGATCCTGATGGCCAAGATCATGATGCCCGAAGACGCCGCCAGGGCCGCCCCCGGGCTCGACGCGACAATCGCCAGCGCCGCGGTCGCGCGCGCGCGCGCCAAGCCCAATGCCGTCACCGAAGCGACCCGCGTGGTGATGTATGACGAGAACGGCGAGCAGGTCGAACTGCCGCAGGCGCGGATCAGTGCGGTGGGCCCGGCCTCGATCCTCGAAGGCGGCGGCAAGGCGGACGAAGTCACCGCCGCCGAAACCTTCGAGGAAGGCCAGCGCCCCGCCAACATCATCGAAGCCGCCGCGCAAGGCACGCAGACCGGGGTGAAGCTCGCGGTTGCGGTCGGCGCGATGGTGATGGTGTTCGTTGCGCTCGTCGCGCTGGCGAATGGCATGCTGGCCGGGCTGGGCGGCGGGCTGGTCAATCTGGCCGCCAATATCGGCGCGCCCTTCGCGCCCGACACCGCGGCATGGCTTGCCAATATCAGCTTCCAGCAACTGCTCGGCTATGTGTTCGCACCCGTCATGTTCCTGATCGGCATTTCCGACTGGCAACAGGCGCAGATCGCGGGCGGATTGTTCGGCACCAAGATCGTATTGAACGAATTCGTCGCCTTCATCGACCTTGGCAAGATGCAGGCGGGCGAGCTGACCGAGCGTAGCCGGGCGATCATCACCTTCGCGCTGTGCGGCTTTGCCAACTTCTCCTCGATCGCGATCCAGATGGCGGTGACCGGCGGGCTTGCCCCCAACCAGCGCCCGGTGATCGCGCGGCTGGGATTGAAGGCGCTTGCGGCAGGCAGCCTTGCCAATCTGATGAGCGCCGCGCTCGCCAGCCTGTTCCTGCCCATCTAGCGCTTGGCAGGGCCGCGCCCGCAGGTGTAAGGGCGCGGCCATGACCAAAATCGCCTCTGTCAGCCTCGCCCAGCCGCTCGAAACCATCGCCGACGAATTGGGCCGCAGTTTCAGCGAAAACGGCTTTGCCGTGATCCGCGACCACGGCATCCCGCAAGACCTGATCGACGAGGCCGAGGCGGTCTCCAAGGCGTTCTTCGCGCTGCCCGACGCCGTCAAGCGCGCCTACAAGATCGAAGGCGGCGGCGGGGCGCGCGGCTACACGCCGTTCGGCACCGAAAAGGCCAAGGATGCCGAGGTGTTCGATTTGAAGGAGTTCTGGCACGTCGGACGTGATCTGCCCGAAGGCCACCCGCTCGAACGCTTCATGGCGCCCAATGTCTGGCCGACCGAAGTCGAAGGTTTCCGCGAAACGCTGAGCGCGCTGTTCACCGCCTTCGAAGTAGCCGGGGGCCGCGTGCTCGAGGCGATCGCCTTGCACCTTGGCCGCCCGCGCGATTTCTTTGCGGACAGCGTGGCCGAGGGCAATTCGGTGATGCGCCTGCTGCATTATCCCCCGCTCGCCGAAGGCGCGCCCGAGGGGGCGATTCGCGCCGCGGGACACGAGGACATCAACACCATCACGCTGCTGCTCGGTGCCGAGGAAGCCGGGCTCGAACTGCTGACCAAGGACGGCACCTGGCACGCGGTCGATGTGCCTGCGGGCGCGCTGGTGATCAATGTCGGCGACATGCTGCAACGCCAGACCAATGGGCGGCTGCGGTCGACCACGCACCGGGTGGTGAACCCGCGCGGCGACGCGGCGCGCCGGGCGCGCTATTCGATGCCGTTCTTCCTGCATTTCCGGCCCGACTTCATGATCGAGGCGCTCCCCGAATGCGTGGATGCAAGCGATTCGACCCCGCCGCTGCCGCCGATCAGCGCGCATGATTACCTCATGCAGCGCCTGCGCGAGATCAACCTCGCGTAAGCGCGTTTTCGCGCCCCATTGATCTGTCGGGGAAATTCGCCACGGGCGTTGCTGCATTGCAACACCCGGCGAGCGAACGCGCGCAAATCCTACACTTTTCTGGATTCGGGCGGGACAGACACTAAGGAAACGCCGCGTCAGGGCAGGGCATTTCATCAAACTGTCACAGAACAGTCGCTTTGCCGCAAGCAGTCGGGCCTAGCGTGGCCGAACCAAACAGATTCCGTCGTTTTCCTTCTTCGTTTTCCGTTTCTCAGAGGCCTCAACCCATGAAGCTCAAGTATCTCCTCGCGGCAAGCATCGTCAGCCTTGCCGCGACCACCACGATCGCCACTCCGGTATCCGCGCAGGAAACCACCTCGTCGGTGCGCGGCGACGTGCTCGACCAGAACGGCAATCCGGTCGTCGGCGCGACGGTCAAGGTGACGCACGTTCCGTCGGGCACCACCTCGACCCAGACCACCGATGCTGCCGGCGGCTTCAACGCAGCCGGTCTGCGTCTGGGCGGCCCCTTCACCGTCGAAGTGACCGCAGACGGGTTTGAAACCGCGTCGCAGGAAATCGGTTTCCTTACCGCTGGCCAGGCCCAGCGCATCAGCGTTGCACTCGCCGAACAGGGCCAGACGATCGTCGTCACCGGCTCGCGCGCGCGCTCGGCGATCACGCTGTCGACCGGCGCCGCCACCGTGCTGACCGCCAACGACATCGCCGGCATCGCCAACATCAACCGCGACGTGCGCAACCTTGCCGCGCGCGATCCGCTGGTCACGCTCGATGCGACCAACAATGGCGCAATCACGATCGCCGGCCAGAACAACCGCTTCAACCGCTTCACCGTCGACGGCGTCGCTTTCGGCGATCCCTTCGGTCTGGAATCGGGCGGTCTCGTTTCGAGCCGCGGCCCGGTGCCGCTTGACGCGATCGGCGAATTCTCGGTCGAAATCGCGCCGGTCGATATCCAGCAGGGCTTCTTCCAGGGCGGCGCGATCAACACGCAGCTCAAGTCGGGTGGCAACAACTTCACCTTCATGGGCGCAGCCTATTACCAGAACGACGATCTGCGCGGCAGCAAGGCGGACAACCTCCGCCGCATCGGCGCGTTCGATTCGCAGGTCTACGTGGCGCAGGTCACCGGCCCGATCATTCAGGACAAGCTGTTCTTCGCGGTCACCTATGAACGCACCCGCGACACGGTCCCGGCCGACGTTGCGCCCTCGCAGCTCGGGATCACCGACGCCGAGATCGCCAACATCGGCAGCATCGCGCAGTCGGTCTACAACTACGACACGCTTGGCGTCGCCAGCGACATCGTCGAAAAAGACGACAAGCTGATCACCAAGATCGACTGGAACGTTGCCGACGGCCACCGTCTCAGCGCGACCTACATCTGGAACGACAGCGCACTGCTCGCCGGCCAGACCGGGACCGCGCAGATCGTCGCTGTCAACCCGACCTACAACCTGCTGTCGAACAACTATCTTCAGGGCGCGAAGAACCACTTCGGCATCCTTCAGTCGAACAACCAGTGGTCGGACGACTTCTCGACCGTGCTGCGCGTTTCCTACGCCGACTACGTGCGTCTGCAGCAGCCGATCGGGGGCCGTGAATTCGGCCAGTTCCAAGTCTGCCTCGACCCGGTCAACCCGGTCACCGCCACCCCGGCGCTGGGCGGTGGTTCGCTGATCTGCTCGCCCAATCAGCAGCGCATCAACTTCGGTCCGGACGTCAGCCGTCAGGCCAACGAACTCGACAGCCAGTCGCTGGCGGTCGAATTCGCAGCGACCCTGAAGGCCGGCAACCACACCTTCAAGATGATCGCCGAGCGCCGCCAGCAGGACGTGCGCAACCTGTTCGCCCAGCGCGTTTCGGGTGCGTTCTACTTCGATAGCGTCGCCAACTTCGAAGCGCGCCGCGCCAACGAACTCGACTTCGCCGTGCCGCTGCGCGGCGGGATCGACACGGTGACCGCCGAGTTCGAGAACAACAGCTGGACCTTCGGTCTGATGGACACCATCGACCTGACCGACACGCTGACCGTGGTTGCCGGTGTGCGCTACGATCTGTTCGACTCGCCGGATCGTCCGTTCTTCAACCAGTTCTTCCTCGAGCGTTACGGCTTCCCCAACACCTCGACCCTCAATGGTCGCGACCTGCTCCAGCCGCGCTTCGGCCTGAACTGGAAGCCGAGCGATCGTCTGCAGGTGCGCGGTTCGGCCGGTCTGTTCGGCGGCGGCAACCCGCTGGTGTGGATTTCGAACAACTTCTCGAACCCCGGGCCGACGCTGCAGCGCATCCGTCTGCGTCGCAACGACAACGGCACCTTCAGCACGCCTGAACAGAACGCCATCGGCCTTTCGAACGCACAGGTTCAGGCACTGGGCGCAGCCGCACTCAACAACGTCTCGGGTGGCCCGGGCGTGCCGCAGGCATTGATCGACGCCGTGCGTCAGGCCGGTTTCGCCGGTGCACCGACCAACTCGCTCGACCCCAACTTCGAAGCGCCCTCGCAGTGGCGTTTCTCGGGTTCGGTCGATTACGAAGCCGACCTCGGCTTCCTCGGTGACGGCTGGCTGTTCGGCGCCGACGTGATCTATTCGAACGTGAACAACGCGCTCGAGTGGGCCGATCTGCGCTCGGTCCGTCAGACCGGAGCCAATGCGACGCTGCCCGATGGCCGTCCGCGCTACAACGTGCGTCCCGGCGTCGGCGGTGAAAACACCGACATGCTGCTGACCAACACGAGCTTCGGCGAAAGCTGGAACATCGTCGGCCGGTTCGACAAGGTGTTCGACTCCGGCTTCTTCATCAACGGCTCCTACACCTATCAGGACGTCAAGGATCAGAACCCGGGCACCTCGTCGGTCGCCAACTCGAACTACGGTCAGACCGCATTCCTCGACCCGAACTTCGCGGCGCAGGGCATCTCGAACTACAACCGCGACCACCAGTTCCGTCTGGGCACCGGTTTCGACAGCGAGCTGTTCGGTGACAACAACACCCGCATCGAACTGTTCTACAACGTGCGTTCGGGCCAGCGTTACAGCTTCACGATGAACGATCCCACGCAGGGCCGTTCGGCTGTGTTCGGCGTCAACGAGCGCGCAAGCCGCGGTCTGCTCTACGTGCCGAACGTGAGCAGCATCACTGCCGACACCCGCGTGAGCTACGACAGCCAGGCGACCTTCGAAGCGGTGCAGAACCTCGTCCGCACCTCGGAGCTGAACGAGTATCAGGGCGAGATCGCGCCGAAGAACATCGGCAAGACCCCTTGGGTGCACAAGCTCGACCTGTCGGTTCGTCAGGAAGTGCCGTTCGCTTTCGGTGGCAAGCTTGAACTGATGGCCGATGTCGAAAACGTTCTGAACCTGATCGACAAGGACTGGGGCACGATCCAGCAGGTCGGCTTCCCCTACACCGCGTCGGTGGTCAACGTGACCTGCCTTCAGGCCGCTGCGCCCAGCGGCACGGCCGGCACCGCGGCGACCAACGCCAGCCAGCCCTGCGCGCAGTATCGCTACTCGAGCTTCCGCGCACCGAACGAGGCGACCAACATCAACGGTTCGCTCTGGGGCGTGCGCTTCGGTGTTCGCGTTCGCTTCTGATCGCGGCGCTTCAAGCTGAAACACGAAAGGGCGGTCCGGCAACGGGCCGCCCTTTTGCGTTGGGCGAAGGCGGGGGCCGTGGTGGCGGGGCGGGTGGTTGCGAGGGCGGGCCGGACAAGGCCGGCCAGCCGGCGCGCGGCGGCCTATCCGCCGGTCATCGGGGAGTGGTGGTCGCAGCCGCCGGGGCGGTGCCGGAACTGCGTGCCTGATCGAGCAGCGCCCGGGCCAGCGCGGTGCAGCGTGCCGCATCCTCACCCTGCACCAGCGCGTGCCCAAGCGCCGCCGCTGCGGAGCCCAGCGCAGGCTCGGCGAACATCGCAGCGGTTCCGGCGAGCTTGTGGAGCATGAAGGCAAGGCTGTCCTGCGGCGGCTCCCCGTCCCGGCCATCCATCCGGGCTGCGCCAAGCAATCCGCCGGCGAGCGCCGTCTCGACCGCGGCCACGGTTTCGGCGCGGCGGGCCTGCCAGCGCGCGATCAACTGCGGCGAGGCGGCCAGCGCGGTGGCGCGCGCGGCGGCGGGCAGCGCCGCGCGCGGGGGAGGGGATAGCGCGCCGCCCGAGGCTTCATCCTCGACGATCCGGGTCGGCAACCAGCGTTGCAGCACCCGCACGAGGCGGGCAAAATCGATCGGCTTGGCCAGATGCGCCTGCATGCCCGCAAGCCGCGCGCTGGCGACATCTTCGGCATAGGCATTGGCGGTCAGAGCGATGATCGGCATCAGTCCCGGCCCGATCCCTTCGGCACGGATCGCGCGGGTCGCGGCCAGCCCGTCGCATTCGGGCATCTGCACATCCATCAGCACCAGATCATAGGGCCGGCCGCGCATCACCTGGTCGATCACCATCGCGATCGCCTCGTTGCCGTCATGCGCGACATCGACTTCCTGCCCGCAGCGTTCGAGCATTTCGGTCATCAGCAGGCGGTTGATGTCGTGATCTTCGACCAGCAGGATGCGCGCCGGATCGAGCGGTGCGGCGAGCGTGGGCGCGGTCGGCGCGGTTGCGAGGGGCGTGGCAAGCGGCGCGGTGCCGGTTGCAGGTAGGCGCGGGACGGGCACCTGCGGCGCGGTGGCGCAGGGCAGCACCAGAGCAAAGCGCGAGCCTTCGCCCGGCGTGCTTTCGACCTCGATCCGCCCGCCCAGCAGACCCGCCAACTGGCGGCTGATCGACAGGCCGAGGCCGGTGCCGCCGAACCGCCGGGCAATATCGCCTTCCCCTTGGGTGAAAGGGTGGAAGATGGTTTCGAGTTGCAGCGGGCTGATCCCGATTCCGCTGTCGGCCACGGTCACGCGCAACTCTTCGTCGGTGACGCGGTAACTGACGCGGATCTGCCCGGCCTCGGTGAACTTGACCGCGTTGCCGATCAGGTTGAGCATGATCTGGCGCAGGCGCAGCCCGTCGGTCATCACCCACACCGCGCGGGCCGCGCATTCGCATTCGCTGCCATCGGCGCAGTCGCAGGTCAGATCGAGCGCGACGCCCTTGCGCAAGGCGGCCGGGCGGTGAAGCGCGGCGCATTCGGCAAGGCTGGCATGCAGATCGACCGGCGCACGGTCGATCGCAAACTGGCCGCTTTCGATCTTGCTCAGATCGAGCACATCGTTGAGCAGCATCATCATCGACCGGCCCGATTGCACGATCAGCTCGGCAAAGCGGCGCTGGTCGTCGGCCAGATCGCCTTGCAGCATCAGTTCGGCAAAGCCGAGCACGCCGTTCATGGGCGTACGGATCTCGTGGCTCATGTTGGCGAGGAATTCGGACTTGGCGCGCGCAGCGTTTTCGGCATGGCGGCGCGCGCGGGTGAGCAGCAGCTCGAGCTCGACCCGCTCGGTCACGTCGCGCGCGGCGACCACCACGCCTTCGACCAGCCCGCTGCCCGGCGCGCGCACCACGGTGCAATCGGCTTCGAGGAAGACCGGCGCGCCATCGGGCGAATCGGCCAGCCGGCGATAGGTCACGCGCTCACGCTCGCTCGTCCCGCCGAGCAGCCGGGCGATCGCCTGCTCGACACGCTCCTGCGCATCGGGATGCAGCCGCGCGGCGGCGTGGCGGCCAAGATAGGCCGCGGGCGGCGCGCCCATCACGTCCTGGCAGGACGGCGAGGCATAGGTGCAGATCCCCGCCATGTCGTAGCGCAGGATCGCATCGCTGATCGTGTCGGCGAGCAGATCGATCTCGCGCTTGCCGGTGGCAAGCCGCGCCAGCATCCGGTCGCGCCCGGCAAGAATTGCCGCAACCGGCAGGCCGGTGAGGAAATTGGCGGCGACGAAGGCCTGCAGCAGGTGGAGCTGGGCCAGTCCGCCAGCCTGCGCCCCGGCAATCGGGCCCTGCCCCATGAAGGTCATCGCCCCCGCAACCAGCGCCACCCCTCCGACGTTGAGCGCGGTCCCGAGGCTGCCCAGCCGGAACGCGTGGAGCAAAGTCACCGGCTGGATCAGGAACAGCAGCGGATAATGCGTCTGGTGGAACACCAGAAACGCGCTGACCATGCCGCCGACCAGCAGCGCCGCGGATTCGAGCGGTTGTGCGGGTGCGCGTTGCTGCTTGCCGCGCACCCGGTCGACCACCAGCAGCGCGGTCGGAACGATCAGCAGATTGGCCATGCAATCGGTCAGGAACCAGCTCATCGCGCCCACGCGCCACGCGGCCAAGGTATCGCCCATCACCGGCGCGGCGATCGCTGCCGAGAGCACGGGGCCGACCAGCCCGCCCGCCCACACGAACCGCGCGAGATCGGCCAGCCGCCCCATATCCGGCGGCGCGCGACCCACGCGCCGGGTCAGCACCAGCACCGCGATCATCTCGGCCAGATTGGCAAGGCTGTATGTCACCGCCACGCGATCGGGCAATTGCACCACAGCATTCACCGCCAGGCTGCCGGCAAGGCACGCGGCGAGAAAGGGCAGTTCGTTGCGCAGCCTGACGCGCAAGAGCACCGCCACCGCGACCGCGTTCGACAGCCAGATCGGGCTGATGTCCTGACCGGCCTGCGACAGAGCCAGGCTGATGCAGGCGAGCGCGAAATAGGCGATGCCGCCCACCCCCGCAGCAATCAGGCTGCTGCGGTCGAGCGGTCCGGCCGCAATGCCGTGCCGCGCAAGGCGACGCAGCGATACGGCAAGCACCAGCGGCAGGGAAAATCCTGCCGGCGTCGCGCCGGGGGGCGAACCGGCACGCATCCGGCGGCGGGCATTCGCCATTGCCTTGCGGCTCTGCACCGATGCCGCGTGACGAGGTGCGGCCGCCTTCGCAATGGCCGCATCGTCCAATCGGGCAGCACTGGCGGATGCGGCACAAGGCGCACCGTCCATAGGGGCGGAGTCACCCGGATCGGCGGAGGGCGCATCGTCTTTGCCCGGCCATTCACTGTTCAATGCGCGCTCGATCGCTGCGCTCCATCGCCAATTGCTGCAAGGCTGGTATAGTCCCGCTCCCGATGATCGGGGCGACAACCGCATCCGGAATGGAGCAAATGAACAGCAACGCGGACTTGAGGGATATCACCACGCCGACCGCCTATGGCGCCGGGCGGCGGCGGCTGCGCTGGCGGTTGATCGCCGGGCTGATCGGCCTGCATGTGCTGGCGCTCTATGGGCTGGCGCGCGCATTCGCGCCCGATTTCACCGCGGCGGTGGAGCGCGAAGTCGTCTCCGCGTTCCAGATCGAAGCGCCTGCGCCGCCAGCCCCTCCGCCGCCGCAGAACCAGCCCGAGCCCGATGAGGGCGCACAGGGCGCACCGGGCCGCGAGGCGGTGGCCAAGCCCGTGACCGCGCCCCAGCCCAAGGTGCGCGTCAAACAGGACACCGCTATGCCACGCGCCGCCTCGACCGGGACCGCGACGCAGGCGGGCGGCGCGGCAGCGGGCGACGGGACGGGCGCGGCGGGCACCGGCGATGGCACGGGCAGCGGCAATGGCGGGAACGGGCGCGGCGGCATTCCGGTGTCAAAGCCGGTCCACATCTCGGGCCGGATCGACAATGCGCGCGATTTTCCCGTCCCTGCCGGAGGGCGCGCGGCGCGCGCCGGGACGCAGGTGATCGTGCGCGTGGTGGTGGGCACCGATGGGCGGGCGCGCGATTGCACCGTGGTGCGCGCCAGCCCCGATCCGCAGGCCGACCGGATCACCTGCCAACTGGTCGAAAGCCGGCTCGGCTTCCGGCCCGCAAGCGATGCCAATGGCAATCCGGTCGCCGCACCGTTCTATTGGCGGCAGCAGTGGTTCTGACGAGCGATGCCGCGGGCATGTTTCACGTGAAACATCGCTTCAGACACCCTGCAACGCCCCGCTGGATGGGGGCGGCAGGGGGCTGAACGGGGTCTGGACGGGGTCTGGCGGGGGGTAAGAACCGCCTGACCTGCCGCGCGATCCCCGCCGCCCGTTACCCCGCGATCAGCAGGCGCTCGATCTCGGTCATGCCATAGGGCTTGCGCAGGATCGCCTGCGCGCCGAGCTGCTGGAACTGCCCCGCGCTTTCGGAATAGCCCGTCGCCAGCACGAAGCGCACGTCCGCCGCGCGCAGCGCCGCGGCGATCGGTTCGCTGCTTTCGCCGCCCAGATTGAAATCGAGGATCGCGAAATCCCAGCCGCCTTCGGCAATCGCCGCCAGCGCGCCATCGACCGAGCTTTCGATCCTGACCTCGGCAACGCCCAGCCGCTTGAGGTTTTCCTCGGTATCGAGCGCGATGATCACGCTGTCCTCGACCACCAGCACGCTCACCGGCAGCTTGGCCGCGAGCGCGGCGGATGCGGGGGTGGGGGCGGGTTCGGCCAGCGGGCGCAGCGCGGGCGCCGCATCGCGCGGATCGGGGTCGGCCAGATAGCGCGCGGGGATCAGGAACGAGGCCTCGAGGCCGGTTTCCTCGTAACGCACCTCGGCGCCGCCTTGCAGATCGTGCGGGATCGAGCGGGTGATGATCGTCGAGCCGAACCCGCGGCGGGTCGGCGCGGTCACCGCCGGGCCGCCGGTTTCGCGCCATTCGAGCGCCAAGTCGCCGAAGGGATTGCGCGCCAGCGTGATCCCGACCCTGCCCGCGGGCATCGACAGGCTGCCGTATTTGGCGCTGTTGGTGACCAGTTCATGGATCACTAGCGCGAGAATCGTGTAGGCTTCGGGCGTGACCAGCACGTCCTCGCCGTCCACCGCCGCGCGGGTCTGGCCATCTTCGCCATAGGGCGCGAACTCGGCCTCGATCAGCCGGAACAGGCTGGCCGGGCCCCAGTTCTTCTCGGTCATATTGTCATGCGCGGTCGCCAGCGCGGCGATCCGCCCGCCGATGATCGCGGCAAAGCCTGGAACGCTTGCCGCCTCGGCCTGCGACTGCGCGACCAACGCGCGGATCAGCCCGAGGATGTTGCGCACCCGGTGGTTGAGCTCGTTGATCAGCAGGTCCTGCTGTTCGGAGGTGCGCGCACGTTCGCGCGAGAGATCCTCGCTCATCCGCAGGATCACCTCGATCAGCGTGCGGCGCAGGCGCGCGGCGATCTCGCATTCCTCGGGCGTCCATTCGGCGGATCGTCCGGCAACGATCTGCTGCCACGCGGCAAAGCTGGCACGCGGCTGGAGCAATTCGCCTGGCTTGGCGACGGCCTTGGCGGGATTGCCCGCCCAGGTCACCGTGCGCGTCAGCGGCGCGCGCCACAGCACCAGTGCATCGCGGGTGCCGCGGGTCAGCGGCAGGATCAGCGCGCCGGTGGCCCGTCCGGCAAAGGTGGCGGCACCGGGCAGCTGGTCGGCCAGCCGGGTGGTGGCATAGGTGCCGCCGCCCAGCGTGGTCGACAGCATCGGCGCCAGCGCGCGGAACTGGGCTTCTTCGGGGGCGCTGCCGGCGGCGCGGTATTCGCCCGCGGCAAACAGCGAAATCCCGTCATGCGCGATCGCGCCCTTGAGCAGTTCCTCGATCATCGGCAGGCTGTCCGACAGCGACACCCCGCCCGAAAGCCGCAGCATCACGCGGTCGTTGAGCTGGCGCGCCCGGTCGCGCAGGGTTTCGGCCTGCGCCACAAGGATGCGGTCGAGCATCAGCGAGAATGTCTGGCTCAGCAGTTCGGCAACGGTGCGCAGCGAATAGGCGGGCAGGCGCGGGCTACGGTGGTGGCACGAGATCATGCCCCACAGCCGGTCGTGCCGCACGATCGCGATCGACAGGCTGGCCCCTACACCCATGTTGCGCATGTAGACATGGTGGATCTGCGAATGGGCGCGCAGCACCGACATCGACAGATCGAGCGGTTCGCCGCCCGGCCCGCGTTCGGGAACGATCGGCACCGAGGGGGCGTCCATGTCGGCGATGATCCGGAACCGGTTGCGGCGGAACAGCTCGCGCGCCTGTTTGGGGATATCGGCGGCAGGATACCGCAGGCCGAGATAGGGATCGAGCGGCGCTGCCGGATCGTCGACCACATCCTCGGCGATCACCTCGCCGCTGTCGTCGGCGTGGAAACGGTAGACCATCACCCGGTCATACCCCGTCATCTGGCGCACCAGCCGCGCGGCGGTGTCGCACAGCTGCGCGACGCCGGTGGCGGTTTCGAGCTGGGCGATCACGGGGATGATCAGGCTGACATGGTCGGCAAAATCGCCGCGCGCATGCGGTTCGAACTCGATCACGCTCAGCCCGTCCGAACGGTGCAGCGCGCAATCGAACAGGCGGTTCTCGCCGGTCAGATCGACGCCGAAGCGCCGCGCGGGCAGATCGGTCGCGGCGGGGCCATAGAGCGCGTCCTCGATCATCGCGCAGGCACCGGCGGAGAAGATGGCGGCGATCGGCGTGCCGGGTTCGGGCAGGCGCTCAAGTCCGAGCAGTTCGGCGACATTGACCGACAGATGCACCACCCGGCCATCGCGGTCGGCGGCGATCAGCCCGCCGAAATTCTGCACCGCACCGATGTGGTGGATCGGTTCGCGGTCGCATTCGGTCAGGGCGTCGGAAGAGTGGGGGAGATTCATGCAACGATGCTTTCGGATTCGGGATTACTGCCTTGCGGGCGAGGCACCGCGGCAAGAAAATGGGCAAACACAGCTTGGGCGGCGGTGGTGGCGGCTTCGGCTTCTCCGCTTGGCGCGGGTTCTTCGATCGTGGTGCGCAGCGACTGCCAATAGGCGATCATCGCGTCGTCGGCGAGGAAGCGGACCGGCCAGGCGCCGCCGCCGATGCGGGCGACCTGCCGGGCGATCGCCCTGTTGCCGAGCGCCGATCCCGCCAGCACCCAGGCCGCGCCGATCCAGCCGCGCGCGGCGTGCGGGCCGGGAGCGAACGGCGCGCTGGCGGGGGGCAGCGGTGTGTCCAGTAGCGCCAGATCCTGCGCGATCAGCGTGGTCTGCACCGGGGGCGGCGCATGGCCTGCGGGCGCGTGCGCGGCGAGCCATTGCTCGATCGGAACGCGCGCGGCATGCTGCACCGCAAGAAAGCGCGCATAATCGGCGCGCGTCTGCCATCCGCTTGCTGCCTGCATCGCATGGTCGAGCAGATCGTGCGCCGTCATCGTCGCGCTGCGCAGATGGGCGCGCAGGCTGGTCGCGGCGGGCGTTTCGTCACTGCTAGCTGCCATTGCCGAGCGTACCTCCCGTCCGAATCGCGCCTGACGCAGCATCGATGCCGCCATCTTCCGGGAATTCACGACCACCCTGTAAGACAGGTTTGACTGGAAATCTTGTCAAAACCGAACGACATCGGGCCGGGCGCCCGTCAAGCGCGACAGGTTTCCGTTATCAGGGGTTACAGTGCTTGCAAAAACGCCGATTGGCGAGAACCGCTTTCAGGGGGCGAGCAGACGGCCTGCTTGCTGTTTGACCGCGGCTTCGAGCGGGCCTTTCATCACCGACAGCATCAGCGGCAGATCCATTTCGATCACCACCTCGTTGTCGCGCACTTCGACCCCGCCGGGAATCGACTGGCCCATCACCTGCGCATTGATGCTCATCCGGTCCTCGCTCGGCCAATCCGTGGTGACACTGGCGAGACCTGCGGGAAAGAAGCTGCCGATTTCGCTCGCATGCTTGTGCATCCGGCGGCGCACCTCGTCCTTGCCGAGGGTGTGGGGGAGAGTGACGCGCATGCTTTAGCGTTCCTGCTTGCTGGGAATGGCCGAAAAATCGGGCAGGGGCACGCCGGTATCGGGCATGGCTGCGTCTTCCAGCGCGGCCGCCCCGCCATAGCGGTATTCGAGATAGCGGCTCTTGATCGCCAGATCGTCCAGCGCGCCTTCGGCGAGCCGCCGGGTGACGCGGTCGACTTCGCCCGACAGTTTCTCGAGGCTTTCGACAAGGCGCGCGTCGGCGGTCTTGCCCGCGTGTTCCTCGCCGCGCAGATGCGCTGGAACTTTCCGGTAATTGTCGATCGTTTCGGGGATATATTCGCCCACCAGCTCGCGCACTTCGGCCATTGCCGGCTCGTTATCGCCGAGGCCCTGCAATTGCAGGCCGAGCGCATCGAGCTGGGTGCCCAGCTTGCCGACCAGCACCTGCGCGGGCGGGGGCAGCGCGGGGCGCTGCGCCTCGAGCCAGATTTCGGTGCGCGCGACCATCTGCTGCGGATTGCCCTGCTTCAGTTCGGCGCGCTGCGGCACCTTCACTTTGCCGGTCGCGGCGAACATCGCAAAGATGAACGCGGTCAATGCGACGACGGTCATCACCCCCCAGAACCCGATCCCGCCGATAACCGCGCCGGTGATCCCGGCCCCGATATAGAGCGCAAGCAAAGCCAGCGCGATGTTGCGCACCTTCTTCATCAGCGCCCTGGTCTTCATCTCGGCCGAGGCCTTGCCGATGCTGGCCCGGCGCGGCGCAGGTCGGTGCGTGCCGCCGCCTTGCTGCGTGACAAGGCTGCGTTTGGCATCGCGCAGGATGCGGTCGCTGTCGGGGGTGGTGTCCGCCATCAGCGGTCCAGCGCCAGCAGCGAGGGCGTTTGCGAGGCGACCTTGGCCTGCGCCTGCGCCTGGCCTTCGGCGCGCGCGATATAGCCCTTGGACTTCTCGACCTCGGTGGTGAGCACGCCCACGGTCTGCTTCATCGAATCGAGGGCGCGCACCTTGAAGGCGTCGACCTCGTCCATCGTGTCGTAGATGTTCTGGAACGCGCGTTGCAGCGTTTCGATCGGGATCGTCGCGGAGGCCGCCTGTTCGTGGATCTGCGCGGTTTGCGAGCGCAGCAGCGTGCTGGTCGAATCGATGATGTCCGCTGTCGTCTTGTTCAAGGCGGTGATTTGTCCCAACACCAGCCGTTGGTTGGTCATCGCCTGCGCCACGGTCACCGCGGTGCGCAGCGCGCCCACGGTGGTGGTGCTGGCGCGGTCGACGCCCTTGACCAGTTCGACATTGTTCTTCTTGACCAGATCGAGCGCAAGATAGCCCTGCACGCTCACCGCCATCTGCGTCAGCAGATCCTGCGTGCGCTGACGGACATAGAACAGCGCGGATTCGCGCAGCGCCTTGGCCTTTTCGGGGTCCGAGCTGTCGAGTTCGAGCGCCTTGGCCTCGAGCCGTTCGTCCAGCGTCTTGGCGATGTGGATCATCTGCTCCAGCTCGCCCATCGCCGCCCACAGCTTCTGGCGTTCGGTATCGATCGCGGCGTTATCGAGGTGCAGTTCCTTCTTGCCGCTCTCCAGCCGCGTCAGGATCGCGGCGATATGGCCTTGCGCGCTGGTGTAGCTGTCGAAGTAGTTCTTGATCTTGTTGCCGAAGGGAATGATGCCGAGGATCTTGCGCGGGCCCGACAGCTTGCCCTGCCGGCCGGGATCGAGGTCTTCGACCGTGCGGCGCAGTTCAGCGAGGTCCTTGCCCACGCTGCCATCGGCATCCATCGCGCGCACCGGGCGGTCGAGGAAGCGGTTCGACATCGCGGCCGCCGCGCGGATCTGTTCCTGCCCCATGCGCGTGATCTGATCGACCTTTTCGCCGAATTGCGGCGACTTGGCATCGGCGGCGACAAGTTCGGCAACGAAGCTGTCGACCTTGCTGTCGAGCTTGGATTTCTGTTCGGAGGTCACCGGCACCAGCCCGGCGGCCTGCGCGGGCGCGACAACGGGCACCGGATCGGGCGGGGTCAGCGTGAACGGGGTCGCTGTCGCGGTCTGGGTTTCGGTGCTCATGCTGCAATCTGCTCCCTCATGCGCCGCCCCGGGCCTGCGCGGCTGTCATGACTGTATTAGTGATCTAAAACACGCCTTTCAAGCGGAGAGCCACGATACCCCCGATTGCGCGGCGGCGTCCACTCCTGCCACGCAGCCGCTTGGCAGGATCGTCGCCGCGCGGCTATCGGGGTGGGGTATCCGACAACGGCCAAGGGGCGAGAGATGAACGACACCACCGGCGCGCCAGACGCAGCCCCCAGTTTTGCGCGGCTGCGCGAATGGTGGACGGTGCATGTCGTCGGCCAGGTCGATCAGGCCGAAGTGACCGAGCGCCGCCGCGAGGAAGGCAAGCTGTCCGAGCATTACCTGTTCATGACCGCGATGAGCGGCGGGATCGCGATCCTCGGCCTGCTGTTGTCCTCGCCGGCGGTGGTGATCGGCGCGATGCTGCTGTCGCCGCTGATGGGCCCGATCATGGGGCTGGGCTTTGCACTGGCGATCGGCGACTGGGACTGGCTCAAACAGTGTCTGCGCACGCTGATGATCGGCAGCGTCATGGCGGTGATCCTGTGCGCGGTGCTGGTGTTCATCTCGCCGATCCAGTCGGTGACGAGCGAGATCGCCGCGCGCACGCGGCCCAATCTGTTCGACCTGTTCGTCGCGCTGTTTTCGGCGCTCGCGGGTGCCTATGCGATGATTCGCGGGCGCGAGGGCGCGATCGTCGGCGTGGCGATCGCGACCGCGCTGATGCCGCCGCTCGCCGTGGTGGGCTTCGGCTTTGCGACCTGGAACTGGACGGTGTTTTCGGGCGCGCTGCTGTTGTTCGTGACCAACTTCATCACGATCGCGTTGACCGCATTTGGCCTTGCGCGCCTCTACGGCTTTCGTGCGCGCCATTCCAGGCGCCAGTCGCAGCTGCAGAGCTTCATGGTGATCGCGGTGTTCTTGGCGCTCGCGGTGCCGCTGGGCTTTGCGCTGCAACGGATCGCGTGGGAGGCCAATGCGCAGCGGATCGTGCGCAGCGAATTGCGCGACCAGTTCGATGCGCGCGCCAAGCTCGACACGCTCGAACTCGATTTCGCGGCCAAGCCGGTGGGGATTTCGGCGGTGGTCTTCACCCCCGTGCTCAACCCCGGGGTCGAGACGGGCCTTGCCGCTTCACTGGCAGACCGGCTGGGCGAGAAGGTGACGCTCGATCTCGTGCAATACGAGGTCGGCACCAATGCGACCGCCGCCGAACGCGCGCAGCTTTCCGCCGCGCGCGAACGCGACGAACGCGCCGCTTCCAGCCGGTCGGCACGGCTGGCCGCGCGGCTGGCGCTGGCGGCGGGCGTCGCCGAAACCGACGTGCTGATCGACGAGGCGCGCCGCCGCGCGCTGGTGCGCGCCAAGCCCCTGCCCGGCGCCAGCCTTGCGACCTACCGTGCATTGGAAGCGCGGGTGGCGGCGGGGCTGGATGACTGGCGGATCGAACTGGTCCCGCCGCCGCTGCCGCTGGGCGTGACTATCGCGGTCGAGGACGCCGCGCCTGATCGAGAGGCGCTGGCGCTGATCGCATGGGCCGCCTTGCGCGCCGATCGCGCAGTGGTGCTGACCGGGCCTGCGGACGCGGCCGAAGTCGCCGCAGATGTGCTGCGCGATGCGGGCGCTGCGGTGACGGTGCGGGAGGGGCCTGCGCCGCTCAGCGCCGGGTGGGCGCAGGACGCGGCGCAGTAGCCATGCGTTCGCCGTCGCGGGCGGCGCGCGGGACGGCGAAATTGGCGTTGGATTGCACGGCTTGCATGTGCATATGAAGCGCAGCAAACGCCTGGCCCGCACTGCGCGATCCGGCGATGGTCAACAGGGGTTTCACGTTGCGATGATCGAACAGGCCGACACTCCGCCACCCGTTCCTGTTGTGCCCCACGGAACACCCGTGCAGGACATCGCGCCCTCTTCGGCAATGGCGGCGGTGGCGGCGGACCCCGATCACGGCATCAGCGACACGATCTGGCGCCGCGCGCAGGCCACCCGCGCGCATGTCGTTGTCGACGCGGCGGATTATTTCGAACAGATCGAAACCGCGATGATGAACGCGCGGCAGCGGATCATGCTGATCGGCTGGGATTTCGACACGCGCATCAGCCTGCTGCGCAAGCGCCGCAAGCCCGGCAGCCCGCCCAAGCGGCTGGGCGATTTCATCCTTTATCTCGCCAACCGCACCCCGGGGCTCGAAATCAAGCTGCTCAAGTGGAATTTCGGCGCATTGAAGATGCTCGGACGCGGTTCGACGATGCTCGATGTGGCGCGCTGGAAGATGCACCCGCAGATCGAGATGAAGCTCGACAGCGCGCATCCTTTCGGTTGCAGCCACCACCAGAAGATCGTGGTGATCGACGACAAGTTCGCCGTGTGCGGCGGGATCGACATGACTTCGGACCGCTGGGACACCTCGGACCACCTCGACGATGATCCGCGTCGCAAGCGGCCCAACCGCAAGCCTTACGGCCCCTGGCACGATGTCACGATGATGGTCGAGAATGCGGCCGCGGCCGAGCTTGGCCAGCTGGCACGGATGCGCTGGGAACGCGCGGGCGGCGGGGTGCTCGAACCCTGCGCGCCGCAGAAGGAATCGCCCTGGCCCGCGTCGCTCCCGGCCGAATTCCAGTTCGTCGAAGTCGGCATTTCGCGCACCCGCGCCGAATATGAAGGCGTGCCCCCGGTGTTCGAGATCGAGAAGCTGTTCCTCGAACAGATCGCGCGCGCCAAGAAGTTCATCTACGCCGAAAACCAGTATTTCGCCTCGCGCAAGATCGCCGAGGCGATCGCGAAGCGGATGGCCGAACCCGCTCCGCCCGAAATCTTCATCGTCACCGCCGAAAACGCCGATGGCTGGCTTGAACAAAAGGCGATGGACAGCGCGCGTGCGCGGCTGATCCGGTCGATCGGGGAAAAGGACAAGAACGATCGCTTCTCGATCAACATCCCCTACACCGCAGGCGGCACGGGGATTTATGTCCACGCCAAGCTGACGATCGTCGACGACGAGATCCTGCGCGTGGGCTCGGCGAACATGAACAACCGTTCGCTCGGGCTCGACAGCGAATGCGATCTGCATATCGACACCACGGTCGCGGGCAACGAAACCGCGGGCGAGGCGATCACGCGGCTCCGGCACCGGCTGCTCGCTGAGCATTGCGGGGTGAGCCCCGAAAAGATGGCCGAAACGCTCGCCACCGGGCTTTCGATGCGCGAGGCGGTCGCGCGGTTGACGCAGCCCGGGCGGCGCCTGACGCGGCTTGAACTGCCGGAACTGACCGATGCCGAAAAGGCGCTGGCCGATCAGGCGATGCTCGACCCCGAATCGCCCGATGAATTCTTCGAACCCTTCGCCAAGAAGAGCATCTTCAGGCGCAGCCGCACGCTGAACGCGCCCGATTGAGCCTGCGCGCCCCGCGGCCCGCGCAAGGCTGCGCGGGCCGCAGCGGCGGTCAGGCGGCCAGATCGATCGGCACGATCTCGCCCGCCAGATAGAGCTTCTTGGCCTTGGCGCGGGAAAGCTTGCCCGAGGAGGTGCGCGGCAGCGTGCGCGGCGGCACCAGCTCGACGATGCAGCTCATTCCCGTGACCGAGCGCACCTTGTCGGCGATCTGTTCGCGCAGTTTCACACGCTCTTCGGGGTCGGACACCTTGCAGTGGACCAGCACCGCGGGCGCTTCCTCGCCGTTTTCGGTCTCGATCGAAAAGGCCGCGATATCGCCGTGGTTGAACCCGGGCAGCTGTTCGACCGCCCACTCGATGTCCTGCGGCCAGTGGTTTTTGCCGTTGATGATGATCATGTCCTTCGCCCGGCCGACGATGAACAGATACCCCTTGGCGGTGTAGCCCATGTCGCCGGTGTCGAGCCAGACGTTGCCCTCGGCATCGGGCACGAGGCAATCCTCGGTCGCTTCCTCGTTGCGGAAGTAGGAATGCATTACGCTGGGGCCGCGGCACCACACCTTGCCGATCTGGTGGTCGGCGCGCGTCTCGCCGTTCTCGCCGCGGATCGCGACTTCCATGTCGGGCAGGGGCTTGCCGCAATTGACGATCGCGCGGTAGCGCGCCGGGCGCGACAGATCGCGCGGTGCGCCCGACAGGCGCTCTTCCTCGACCAGTTCGACGCGGATCCCTTCGCCCGGCGGCATCACCGTCACCGCCAGCACGGCTTCGGCAAGGCCATAGGACGGGGTGAACGCCGATGCCTTGAACCCGGCGGGCGCAAAGGCGTTGACGAAGCTCTGCATCACATCGGGGCGGATCATGTCCGCGCCGTTGCCCGCGATCCGCCAGCGCGACAGGTCGAAGCGTTCGGCGACGTTCGACTGGCTGGAAATGCGCCGCGCGCAGATGTCGTAGCCGAAGGTCGGCGAATAGGACATCGAGTTGCCCTGATTGCGGCTGATCATGTCGAGCCAAGCCAGCGGGCGGCGCGCAAAGGCATCGGGCTTCAGATAATCGCCCGACACCTGGTTGGCGATCAGCGACAGGAGGCAGCCGACCAGGCCCATGTCGTGATACCACGGCAGCCAGCTGATGCAGCGGTCGTTGTCGCCCAGCTCCATCGTGGTCGAATGGCCGTAAAGATTATGCAGCAGCGCCTTGTGCGTCACCGCCACCCCGGTGGGGAAACGCGTCGATCCGCTCGAATATTGCAGGTAGCAGATATCGTCCGGGCTCGCCTTGGGAAGGTCGCATTCGGGCGCGGGGCGCGTCGCGAAATCCTGCCAGCTTTGCGCCTCGCAGCCCTGCCGCGCGGCGGCCGCGCTCGCCATTTCGGCGATTTCCTCGGGGTAGAGCAGAAGCTTGGGATCGCTGCTCATCAGCTGCACGGCGAGCTGGTAGATGAAGCTTTCCTTGCCGCCGAAGCTGGTCGGCAGCGGCAGCGGCACGGGCCATGCGCCGACATAGACGCAGGCGCAGAACAGTGCGGCGAAATCGGGCCCGGTTTCCGCGATCAGCGCGACGCGATCTTCGCGCCCGATGCCTGCCGCGATCAGGCGGCGCGCCATCACCAGCGCGTCCGCGCGCATTTCACTGAAGGGGTAAACCCGCGCGAGTTCGCCACGCATGTCGTGGAAGTTCAGCCCCTTGCGACTTTGCGCGGCATAATCGATCGCGTCGTTGAAGGTCGCAAACTGCGCGCGGATGCGCGGCAGATCGCAATCATTGGGCGTCGGCGTCAGAACGGCGTCGGTCATAATGGTCAGCGATACCCGTCATTTGCGGCGCGGTACATGAAAGCCCCGTCTCCCGCGCTCTGGCATAACCCCGTGTCGCCGGCGACAGGCCGGCGGCGGCAAGGGTTTGGCATTTGATAAGGAAAGTGGCACGAATAAGGCGAAATGGTTTCACGTAAAGCGAATTCGTCATCGTCCGGTCGTGAGGCCGGGGCGGATCGCGCCCCCGGCGGGCGCCGGGAAAAGCGTGCCAAGCCGCCGCTGACCGAGACGAAACTGCGCGATCTGGCGCTGCATTATGCGGCGCGCTTTGCCTCCACCGCAGCGCGGCTCGAAGCCTATCTGGTGCGCAAGATCCGCGAACGCGGGCTGGCCGAGGATGCCGACGGGCGCACGGTGGATGTCGATGTGCCTGCGCTGGTCGCGCGGCTGGTGGAACTGGGCTACGTCGACGACGATGCCTATGCCCGGATGCGCGCGCGCGATCTGGGCGGCCGCGGCTATGGCGCGCGGCGGGTGGACGAGACATTGCGGCACGCGGGCGTGGGCGAGGCCTTGCGCGCAGTGCACGCGCCGGGCGAGCATGCGGCGCGCAAGGCGGCGGCGGTAATGGCGCGGAAGCGAAGGCTCGGGCCCTACGGCGCGCCGGATGCGGGCGGCGATCCGCTTGCCATGCGCAAGGCGCACGAAAAAGCCGTTGCAGCATTGCTGCGCGCAGGCCACCAGTACGATCATGTGAAGGTCATCCTTGCGGCAGGCAGCATCGGGGATGTCGAGGACTGGATCGCCGAGGCGGCCGAGGACGAAGGAATGGACGGGCAATGGTAAGGTATATTCTGGCAGGCGCGGGTCTGGCGCTGGCGCTTGCGGCCTGTTCGCCGGGCCAGAGCGCGAATGCCAGCGCGCAGGCCCCCGCCGCTGCGCAGGCCGCGCGCCATCCGGTGTCGGGTCTGGAAGTGATCGACCTCACCATTGATCGTGGCGGACGCCGCCTGCCGTTCAGGGTCGAAGTCGCCGATACTCCGGAAGCGCAGGCGCGCGGGCTGATGTTCCGCACCGCGCTGGGCGACAACGAGGGGATGATCTTCCCCTCCGATGCGCCAGAGCCGCGCAGCTTCTGGATGAAGAACACGCCCTTGAGCCTCGACATTATCTTCATCGGCCCCGACGGGCGAATTCTGAATATCGCGGCCAACACCGTGCCCTATTCGCTTGATTCGGTGCAGTCCAAGGGCGCTGCGAGCGCCGTGCTCGAACTGCGCGCGGGCCGCGCGGCGGCGCTGGGGATCGTGGCGGGGGACAAGGTAAGTTACTAGTTTGCGTGCCTGCCTGCGCAGGCACGTCCTCGGTGCTGTTCCTCCGCTGCGCTCCGGGCACCTGCGGCTCGCGCGCGTGCGCTCGCGGTCGCTGGCGCGACCGGGCCATCGCCCAGTTTCCATTCCCGCAGCGATGCGGCCTTCAGGCCTCATGTAGCGAAGCGATAGGCCAGCAAGGTCACCGCGTGAGCGAGGATTTCGCATCGCCCAGGCGATGCGGAACACAAGAACGCCACCGCACAAAACTATATTCCCCCCCCGCTCCAATTGGGCTAATCGCCGCGGCCATGGGAATCCTGATGAAGATCTTCACCTGGTGGGACGGTGCCACCATCGGCACGCACCTGTGGGCCAGCCGCGCCAAGGGCGAGCATGTCGGCACCGATGCCGCGGGCAACAAGTATTACCGCGCCCGCGCCAAGTCGGCGGGCGGGCTGAACACCGGGTCCTACACCAGCCGCGACAAGCGCTGGGTGATCTACAACGGCGCCAATGATGCCAGCCGCGTGCCGTCCGAATGGCATGGGTGGCTGCACGGCACCTATGACGACGTGCCCGAAAGCCACCTGCCCCCGCCGCGCGTGTGGGAGGTGGATTACACCCCCAACGCCACCGGCACCGTCTCCGCCTATCGCCCGCAAGGCGCGCTCGAGAACGGTGGCAAGCGCGCGCGTGCTGTCGGCGATTACGAGGCCTGGACCCCGGGCAGCGCGGACTGACGGGCGGCACGGCGTGACGGCGGTTCGTCTTGCTGCGGGGCTGGCCTGCGCGCTGGCACTGGGGGCGTGCGATGCCTTTGCGCCCGAGCCCGCGCAGGTGATCGACCTGCCGCTGGACGCGGCGACCCCCGCTGCGGCGGCGGCCACGGCTGCGCCCGATGCAGCGGCCAGCCCGGTCAACGATTACGGCGCGACCCCGATGAAGGACCGCGTCGCGGTGCTCGGCCTCATCAACAAGCGCAACAATGTCTCCGAAGAAATTCGCCTGAAGCCGGGCGAGGCGCGCGCGATCGGGCCGGTGATCGTGCGCGTGTCGGCGTGCGAGCGCACCGCGCCGTGGGAAATGCCGCAGCAGACCGGCGCCTTCGTGCAGGTCGACATCCAGGAACGCGGCGCCGCGCAGCACAACCGCGTGTTCTCAGGCTGGATGTTCCGCGAAAACCCCAGCCTCAACGTGGTCGAGCATCCGATCTACGATGTCTGGGTCAAGGATTGCACGATGAGCTTCCCCGGCGAGGAAGGCCCCGCCGCGCCCCAGCCCGAACCTTCGGGCAGGCCGGCACCGCGCGCGTCTGCGACCGCTGCGGCCACGCCTGCGCCCGCCGCGTCGCCGCCTGCCGCCGCGCCTTCCCCGGGCGCGTAAGCCGAACTGAAGCCGAAGCCGAAGCCGAAGCTGCGCCGGGCCTGTCCCAGCGTCATCCGCGTGGCGCCCGATGCCCGTTCGACCAGCCTGCGGTAATCGGCCTGCGGCAAGGAAACCGCCCCCATCGATTGCAGGTGGTCGGTCATGAACTGGCAATCGAGCAGCGCATGGCCCGCGCGCCGCATCAGCGCCACCAGCCACACCAGCGCGACCTTGCTGGCATCGGGAACGCGGCTGAACATCGATTCGCCGCAAAACACGCGGTCGAAACTGACCCCGTAAAGCCCGCCCACGAGCATCGGCTCCCCATCATCGCCCGGCTGCCAGCATTCGACCGAATGCGCGTGGCCCGCGTCATGGAGCCCGATATAGGACTGCACGATCCGTTCCGAAATCCACGTGTCGGGATGATCGCTGCGCGGCTCGGCGCAGGTACGGATCACGTCCTCGAAGGCGCGGTCGACCGTCACCATGAAACGGTCGGCGCGAATCACCTTTTTCAGCGACTTCGACAGATGCACCCCTTCGAGCGGGATGATCGCCCGTTCGCGCGGCTCCACCCAGAACACCTCGGGATCGTCGCGCTGGTCCGCCATCGGGAAAATCCCGCTGCGATAGGCGAGCAGCAGTGTCTCGACGGGGATGGAGGGGCGTTTGGGCGCGTGCATGGTTGCGCGCCACTCTACAACCGCAGCAGCAATCAGGCAAAGAGGATTGCCTTAGCCAATTACCAGCGTTAAGAGCCGCGCCGCAGCGACTGCAGGGGTGTAGCTCAGCTGGTAGAGCATCGGTCTCCAAAACCGAGGGCCACGGGTTCGAATCCTGTCACCCCTGCCATTCGCGGCTGACGCCGCAGCGTCCGGCCCCACCGCTTCCACCACCGCCGTATAGCATGCGCGTCAGGCGGCGGCAGCGACGCCGGTGCAGTTTTCCGCCGGCACGGGCGCAGGCTCGCGGTCTTCGGCCATGACATAAAGCATCGGCCGGTTCACATCGATGATCGCGCGGTGTTCGTTCATCACGTCCTGCCCGATCAGCCCGGCAATATCGCGTCCCGAAATCTGCCCCAGACTGGCGAGCAGCGATCCCAGATCGGCAACCAGCACCCGGCGCTGGCGCACGGTGACATCGCCCATCGTGAAGCTGTCGACCGCCACCGGACGCGCGTTGGCGGTGTTGCCGGCAAAGCGCGCCGTGCCGATCCCCGGCAAGCCGCTGCCGCGTGCCGACAATCCGAAGCGTTCGGCCTGCGAAGCGTTGATCACGGTAAGGTTCGCGCCGGTATCGAGCACGAAGCTGCCCGTTACCCCGTTGATCGTCGCCTCGACCAGATCATGCCCGGGGTTCACTCCCGTCACCGGCACGCTCACAAAACCGAGCAGGCACAAGGCATGGTCGATCGTTCCGGCATCCTGCGGGCGGTATTCGGCCGCGGGCTTCTCGGCCGAGGCAAAGGGATTGCCCGCCATGTCGCAGCCGGTCAGCAGCAGGGGAACAAGCAGTAGCGGCAGGAGAGGCTTCATCCGCAGAAACTCCGAAAGTGCAGGGCAGGGCAAGCGCGGGGCGAGACGGGCGATTCGCAGGGCCCGACACCGGGCGTCGGGGTATGCAGGAACAACCAGGCTGTCCGGGCAATGTTCCGCCCCGTTGGAACAGATCGCCCGCTTGAGCGATTGAGCATGATGACAGGGGTGTCATTCATCATCGCGCAAGATGAGCCGTGTATTCCTGTCGACGAACCGATTGACCACGTCCGCACAGGAGAACAGGGATGAGCGCCTACACCTACCGTTCCTCGCGCCCAGACAAGTGGGTCAGCCCGCGGCCGACCCGCGATCCGGCACGGCTTCGCGCGATTCACGGGCCGTTGCAACCGATGCAGACGCAAGGCGGCCTGCTGTCGCGGTTGCTGGGGCTGCGCTGAAACGCCCCCGGGGCGCGTGCCTTCGGGCGGCGCCCTTGCGGCCATCGCGCCGCCAAACCCATCTTGCAATCGCGCCCCCTTGCGCGTAATGCCTCTCTCGTCTTTCCGACATCGGCAGATCCTCCAGCCCCTCCGGCGACCTTGTCCCGGGCGGCGCGGAGCCCTACCTGAAAGCCGGCCGGACACGACGACACGGCATTACGCGAAGGATAGAGTTGGCATGGCCGACAAGATGATCGCCCCCGCTCCCAAGGACGGGGCCGAACCCAAAAAGCCCAGAACCTCGCCCGGCGAATTCATGCGCCAGGTTCAGGCCGAACAGAAGAAGATCGTCTGGCCGACCCGCGAGGAAACCGTGCGGACGGCGATCTTCGTGTTCATCTTCATGCTGATCCTGTCGATCTTCTTCCTCGGCATCGACAGCATCTTCGGCCTTGTGGTCAACGCGCTGATCGGCCTTTTGCAGTAAGCCCGGCGCCTGCCGCCTTCCCAAGCTAGATCCCTATTTCCCAAGGACGTTCCATGGCCCGCTGGTACATCATCCACGCTTATTCCGGTTTCGAGAACAAGGTGCGCGACGCGATCATCGCCGAAGCCGAACGCCTCGGCCTGTCGGACGGGGTCGAGGAAGTGCAGGTGCCCACCGAGACCGTGACCGAAGTGAAGCGCGGCAAGAAGGTCCAGGTCGAACGCAAGTTCATGCCGGGCTATGTGCTCGCCAAACTCAACATGACCGACGATGTCTACCACCTCGTCAAGAACACCCCCAAGGTGACCGGCTTCCTCGGCTCGGGCAACAAGCCGCAGGCGATTTCCGAACGCGAAGCCTCGCGTTACTTCGGCGGTGTCGCCGATGCGCAGGCCGCGCCCAAGCGCGAGATCAGCGTCGATTACGAGATCGGCGATTCGGTCAAGGTGCTCGACGGTCCGTTCGCCAGCTTCAACGGGATCGTCGAAGAGCTCGATTTCGACAAGGCCAAGGTCAAGGTCAGCGTCTCGATCTTCGGCCGCGCGACCCCGGTCGAGCTCGATTTCGAGCACGTGGAACTGTCGAAGTAAGGCCTTTGTGTGCGTGCCCGCCTCCGCGGGCACGTCCTCGGCGCTGCATCTGGCGCTACACGCCAGAGCGCCTGTGGGGCGCGCGCGTGCGCTTGCGGCCTCTGCGAGGCCGTTCGCGCGTCGATGAGCTATTGGCATGAAAACCCGCCCCGCCATCTGCCAGCGAAAGCGCCGCTTCGCCACGCGCGAGGAAGCGGACGCCGTTGCGCTGGCGGCTGACGTGACTTTGCGCGTCTACAAATGCGCGCTGTGCAAGGCGTTCCACCTCACCAGCCGCACCAAGGGCCTCAGACCCCCGCGCGCGGCCCAAGCCAGCGCGATCGTGCAAGCGCCTTAAGCGACGGCCGCCATGTCATGGTGGCGGCCACGCGGACGCACAGGCACCAGCTATCGCCTACGCCGCCTGCGGTTGACGATGGCCTCGGTCTGCATTCGGGGAGGCGCTGTCAGCAAGATTTCGGCCGCAACTGGGTGGAAAACGGAATGGCGGCTTGCTCAGCCCAAGTTTGAATAAATGTCAGTTAGAACGTCATAAATAGATTGACGTTGGCGGTGTGGTCGGATCGGTCCTGCCCGTCGCGCAACACGTGCTGGTTGAGGTAGCCGGGCACCACCTCGATACCCTTGGCAACCGGGATCGACACACCGACGAAGTTGCGCCAGACCGACAAGCCGCCGCGCTGAACGCCGGTTTCGTTGAGGTCAATGAAGGGCTCGGTGTAGGCCACTAACCTGTGCCCCTTCTCAGTGATCGGCACCCGAAGCTGGACGAAACTTCGCAGCCGCCAAGACGTGTCCTCGCGCTCCTCGAAGGTGCGCTGCTCAAGCCGGGTGCGCGAGTCCAGCGTCACACCGCCTGCGGTCGACAGCAGCCGGACGTTAAGCTCCTGATAGAACCGATGTTCATTCAGTTGGGCGGGGCCGACCGGGTCAGTCAGGATGTAAGCGTATCCCGCCCCGATGTTCACGTCCTTGTTGATACGGTAGCCCACCAGCGAGCGCAGCAGGAGCTGGCCGAGCCGGTCCGCGTCATTGGTGAAACGTTCTTGCGCTTCGACCCGTACATATACGTCGTCGGTTGCATTGATGGTGGCAAACTGACCGAGCCAGATATTGAAATCGTCCTCGTTGGCGCAGGCGGGCGAGGCAAACCCTGCGCCCAACAGCACAGTCGCGACAATACAAGTCCGGTGAAGCGGCATGAAATTCGACCTCGAAATAAGGGGTGTAGCGCGGACCTTGCGACCATTGCGGGGGAAGGAAGCCCGCGCTCCGTAGATGCCCCCGCGGGGGCGGGCAAGCGTCAGCCGCCGTTGTAGGGCACGGATGAATCGTGGACGACGATCTTCAGCTCGCCCTGCGGATCGCGAATGTAACCGAAGGTGTATTCGACCTTGGTCTCGGCGCCGGTGTCAGCGGCGGTAAACCAGTAATTGCCCATCGCGACGGCCATCGTGCAGGCGTTGTTGGTGATGCCAACATTCTTCCAGCGCACCTTCGTCCAGGGCTTGATCGCGAAGCCCTTGTCCTCGGGGTAAGTGGCGTTGCCGCCCACGAAGTAGGACAGCGCGGAATCGAACGAGGTGCGGAACTGTTCGACCGAAGCGAGTGTCGGCTTGAACAGCACGAGGCTGAGGTCATAAGCATAGAACTGGTCGATGTGGGCGGCGGCAGCGGCGCTGTAATCGCCGCCGTCGGAATAGACCTTGCCTATCTTGACGATGCCTTCGCCCCACGCCCTCTGCGCGGCGACGACTTCCTTCTCGGCGATGCAGTCAACGTTCTGCTCGATCGAGGCGGCGGCCGCGTGCGGCTTGGTCTTGGCATAGCCGGGGGTGCATGCCACCATCATGGACGCGGCGGTGAGGATGAACAGGCTCTTTTTCATGGGATCGCTCCATCGGTTGAAGGCGGTTGTCAGCGGATGATCACCAGATGACGCAGCGGTGGGCCGGCTTCGTCAGCCGGATAGCGGGCCGCGTGGCCTATGCCGTTTGGCGTATGACAAATCGGCCTGGCCCGCATATCACCAGTCGTGATGTCGCAGCTTGATACTCCCCGCCTGCCCGAAAACGCGTCCGATTTGCGCAGTCTTTACCGTGCAGCCGAAGCGCGCGCTGCGCGCTTGCGCGTGCTGGTCGAAGCTGGACAAGTTCTGGCTGGAGCCACGCCCGAAACGCTGGATGCTGCGGTGTGCGAAGTGGCGCGCGCCGCAGCGCATCTGGCGGGATATGAGAGCGGGCGGGTCGTCGAGGACAGGCCGGGCGAAGCGGGTGACGATAATGGCCTGATCTTCCCGTTGACCTCGCCGGGTTCTGACGTGACATCGCCCGGCGCGCTTGTTCTCGAAGGTCGCCGAAGTGCGCCCTCGGCTGAAGACCGCGAGGCTGTCGCGGTCGTATGCCAGTTGATCGGGGCAAGCCTTTCGGCCCGGGCGCGCGAGGCCCGGCTCGCCCGACTGCTCGGCGAATTGCTGCGCGGTCAGGAGATCGAACGCAGCCGGATCGCGCACGAATTGCATGATGGGGTCGCACAGAACGCCGCTGCGCTGATGCGGCGACTGGAGCTGGCAAGCGACGGTGATCCCGCCGACCTTGCCAAGGCGCGCGATCAGGCGCGCGCTCTGGTCAGAGAATTGCGCCGGGTGATCGCGGGGATGCGGCCCCCGGTGCTCGATGACCTTGGACTCGTCCCCGCGCTCCAGCATTTGGCCGCCGAGGCGCGGGCAAGCGGCATGGCGATAGCTCTCGAAATCGCGCCCGACCCCGGCCACCGTCCGCCCCCGGCGATCGAGACGGCGCTGTTCCGGATCGCGCAGGAAGCACTCAACAATGCCCGGGCCCATGCCGGGCCCGACGTTCACGTGACCCTGCGACTGGCGTACGGTGCCGGTCGCTGGCGGCTGTCGGTGCGCGACGATGGCTGCGGATTCGATCCGGATGCCGGACGCGCGGCCCATGACGCAGGCGGCCTCGGTCTTGCCTATATGCGCGAACGGATCGAATTGCTGGACGGGTGCCTGACGATCACGAGCGCGCCCGGCGCGGGCTGCTCGCTGCTGGCCGAGGTGCCTGCCGCATGAGGATCGCCCGGATCGTGATTGCCGATGACCATGCCCTCGCCCGCGAAGGCTTGCGGGCCATGCTCGATCGCAGCGCGCGGTTCGACGTGGTGGGCGAAGCGGCGAGCGGTGAAGAAGCGCTGGCGCTGTGCCAGCAGCACCGGCCCGATCTGGCGCTGCTCGATATCCGCTATGGTGCGCGCGGGGGCGAGGCCTGGATTGACGGGCTGGAAGCCGCGCGGCGGCTGTCCGATACGCAGCCCGAAATCGCCATCATCATCCTCACTATGCATGACAACGCCGATTATCTGCGCGCCGCGATTGCTGCGGGCGCACGCGGCTTTATCACCAAGGATGCGTCGCGCGAGGAATTGCTGGGGGCGATCGATCTGGTGACCGCGGGCGGGATCGCCTATCCGCCCGCGTTGATGCGTCGCGCAGTGGTTGCGGCAGATCGCAGTCCCGTGTTTGCTGCGCTGGAACGGCTGACCCCGCGCGAGCGCGAAGTACTCGATGCGCTTGCGAGCGGCGGAACGAACAAGGAGATCGCGCTGGCGCTCGGCATCACGCCGGGGACGGTCAAGACCCACGTCGAACGTTTGATCGGCAAGCTGGGCGTGCGCGACCGGACCCAAGCTGCCGTGATCGCGGTCGAGCACCGCGGTGGGTGGACCGCGTGACTAGTCCGGTGACTGCGCGCTGGTGGGCCAATCGCCCGCTTGCCACCAAGGGACTGGTGGTGGTGGCGGTGCCGCTGCTGATCTTCCTTGGCTCGGTCGCCGCACTCTACGCCATCAGCCGGATGGAGGCCCGCGCCGAGCAGGACGTCCGCCTGACCATCGCGATCCAGAACGATGTCAACGAAGTCCACGCCCTGCTGGCCGAGGCCTCATCCGGAGTGCGTGGCTTTCTCCTGACCGGCGAGCCGCGATTTCTCGAACCCTTTGAGCGCGCCGAAGTGCTGGTGCCGCAGGTGACAGCACGCCTGCGCGGTGCGATCCGCGATGCCGAGGCTGCCACGCGCCTTGCCCGGATCGAGACGTTGGCGGGCCAGAAGCGCGAAGGTCTGGCGTTGCTCCTCACAACACGAGCACGAACCGGGCCTGATGTTGTCGGCGACCCTGCGATCGCCGCTGGCCTCGCGGCCAACAAGCAGGTGCTTGACGCGTTGCGCGGCGAGATCGAGGGGATGCAGGCGCGCGAGCGCGAGCTGCTGGCAGCACGGCAGGACAGGCTCACTGCGGTGCGCCAAAACGGGTTGATCGCCACCGGCTTGCTGACGCTTGCCGGTCTTGTCGGCAGCCTGTTCGCGGTGTTCCTGTTCTCCAGCGGGATCGTGCGCCGGGTGCAGCGGCTCGAAGGCGATGCGGTGTTGCTGTCGCAGGGCGCGGCCTTGGACCAGCGCAGTGCGGAGGGCGACGAGATTGGCTCGCTCGCCGGGCGCATGGTCGAGGCAAGCCGACTGCTGCGCGCCCGCGAGCAGGCGCTGCGAGATGGCGAGGAGCGCTTTCGTCTCGTGATCGAGGGCGTGCGCGACTACGGCATCTTTGCGCTCGATCCGGATGGCCAAGTGGTCAGCTGGAACACCGGCGCGCAGCGAATCAAGGGCTGGACGGGGGACGAGGCCTTGGGCCAGCATTTCTCGGTCTTCTACCCCGGAGATGATGCACGCGAGCGGTCGATGCGCAACCTCGCCGATGCGGTGCGCGACGGCCGCACCGAGGACGAAGGCTGGCGCGTGCGCAAGGATGGCTCGCGGTTCTGGGCCAACGTGGTCATCACCGCGCTCCACGACGAGACGGGCACCCTGCGCGGATTTTCCAAGGTCACCCGCGACATCACCGAACGCCGCCGCGCGCAAGAGGCGCTGGAACTGGCGCGGCAGGAAGCCGAACAGGCGAGCGCCGCTAAGAGCCTGTTCCTGTCGCGCATGAGCCACGAGTTGCGCACGCCGCTCAATGCGATCCTCGGTTTTGCGCAGTTGTTGGAGCTAGACCGGAGCCACGCAGGGCAACCTGACGACGCGAGTATCCAGCAAATCCTGCGCGCCGGGCGGCACCTGCTGGCACTGATCGACGAAGTGCTCGACATAGCCCGGATCGAAGCCGGCAAGCTGGGCCTTTCGATTGCGCCCACATCGCTCGAAACAATCATCGCCGAGGCTATCGGGCTGTCCCTGCCCGAGGCGGAGTCACGCCACATCACGATTTCAAGCCGGTCAGGCGAGCTCCCGCCGGTCGCCGCCGATCCTCGACGCTTGCTGCAAGTGCTGCTCAACCTGCTGAGCAACGCGATCAAGTATAATCACCACGGCGGCTTGGTCACGGTGGCGGCGCAAGCTGATGAAGGGCGGATGCGGGTCGAGGTGATCGACAGCGGTATCGGCATCGAGCCCGAACAGGCAGGGCAGTTGTTCCAGCCCTTCACCCGCCTTGCCGCGGGCGCCGCGCGCACTGAGGGCACGGGGCTCGGCCTGTCGCTGTCACGCGCACTGGTTGAAGCGATGGACGGCGAGATCGGCTATATGCCGCGCGCCGACGGGCACGGCGGGGCCTGCTTCTGGTTCGAATTGCCACTGGCGCGAAGCCCGGCCTCACCGGGTCCCGTGCCGCACGGCACGGCGCCGACTACGCTTGCTGGGCCGCGAGACGTGACGATCCTGCTGGTCGAGGACAACCTTGCCAATGCCCAGCTGATCGAGGCGTTGGTGGCACGCCACTTGCCGCAAGCGCGACTGGTCAGCGCGATGCAGGCGCGGATCGGGCTCGATCTGGCACGCCGCCACCGGCCCGATCTGGTGCTGCTGGATCTGCACCTGCCCGACAAGGATGGCGACTGGGTGCTGGCGGAATTGCACGCCAACCTGCCCGACATTCCGGTGATCCTGCTCACCGCAGACGCGATTGCGGCGCAGGGTGAATGGGCAGCGCGCGGGGCCTCCGTGGTGCTGACCAAACCGATTGATGTGGCGGCCTTGTTGGCTGCGATGAACCAGACACTGCTGGAGCGCATGTCATGATCGCCGAACAATCCGCGCGTGACGCGCGCATCCTCGCAATCGACGACGAACCGGCCAATCTTGCTTTGGTCGAGGCGGTTCTGGTTCGGGAGGGCTACTGCCACATTGAAACGCTGGCCGATCCACGCCAAGCCGTGCAGCGTCATCTTGCTTTTCGTCCGGATCTGGTGCTGCTCGATCTGATGATGCCGTCAATCGATGGTTACGCCCTGCTCGACAGCCTCGGGCGGCTCACCCGGGCAGATGATTTGCTGCCGATCATGGTGCTGACCGCCGACACCTCGATAGACGCCAAACGGCGCGCGCTGGCGCTCGGCGCGCGCGATATCGTGACAAAGCCTTTCGATGTATTCGAATTCGGGCTGAGGGTGGCGAACCTTATCGAGCTCCGTCTTTTGTTCCAGACCGGACGGGTGAAATCTCGCTCTGATTGAATGTGACCCGGCGATTGATGAGCTCGGGCTGATCGCTTTTCACCGCTGGATTGATTGGCCCGACGCGCAAAAAGGCAAAGTCGGCGTCGTAGAGCTCGCACAACGACCAAGTTTATGACTGAGATGGGGTCGCTTCCTGAAGGGCAGGAATTTTTCAGAAGCGTGGCAAAGCCGCCAAGCCGCTTTCAGGGGCGAGCCCCGGTCCCGCTCATGACCGTTCGTGGGTGGAAACCAGAATGGCCGGATTGGTCGATGTTAAACGGTGACATGGCGATTTGCCTGCGCTAACGGCTCGCCTGCAATGCCCAGCCTTCGCGCCTTGACCCACAAATATGCTCGGCTCGCGCTGGTGCTCGTGGTGCTTGCTTTGGCGGTCAAGGCGCTGGTGCCAGCAGGCTACATGATCTCGTCCACTGGCGAGCGCTTTCTGACGGTAACGATCTGCGCCGATGCCAGCGGCACGCCCAAGCAGATGCGCATTGCCATCCCTGACAAGGATGAGACAGGCAGCGATCATTCCGAGGCGGCGGACAAATCCCAGCCTTGCGCCTTTTCCGGGCTTGGCCATGCGGCACTCGGCGGGGCCGATCCGGTGCTGCTGGCCGCTGCACTGGCGTTCATCCTGCTGGTCGGCTTCGCGCCTCTTCGCGCGCCGCCTGCCCGCGATATTTCTTTCCTGCGCCCGCCCCTGCGCGGGCCGCCTTCCCTTTCCGTTTGATCGTCAGACTGCGCGTGCGGGCGTCTGAGCCCCGCTCGCAAGGTCGTCTCGCTCACTGACCCGCCATCGCAGGGTCAACGGTGCGTCGCCGAATGACAGGCGTGCGCCGACGGAAATTCGGGATACATCATGCAAATCAATACTATGAAGTGCGCTCTCATGGGCGCAACCATGCTTGCCGCAACGACTGGTGCCTTTAACGCCCCGCTCCACGCGCAGGGGATCGGCCAGCGGCAGGACGAGATCATCGTCACCGCAAGCCTTCAGGGCACCCCCACGGCGCCCACGCCGGAGGCTGCCCGCAAGGAGCTCGAACGCGTCCCAGGCGCGACGGGGCTGGTGGAGGACGAAGGCTTTGCCGACATATTCGCTCAGTCGATCGGGGATGCGCTGGAGCTAACCCCCGGTGTCTTCGCCGACACCAGTGCCCCGCGTGAAAGCCGTATCTCGATCCGTGGGTCGGGCCTCAATTCCAGCTTCGAACGGCGCGGCCTCACCGTGCTGCGCGACGGGGTGCCGATCAGCCGCGCATCGGGCGCGACCGAGTTTCAGGAGGTCGATCCGCTGACGGTGCGCTACATGGAGGTGTTCAAGGGCGCCAACGGGCTGCGCTACGGGGCGGCATCGCTGGGCGGGGCGGTCAATATCGTCAGCCCCACCGGGCGCACCGCCCGCGCCCCGCTCACCCTGCGCGCCGAGGGTGGCAGCTTCTCCACCTTCCGCGGCAATGCCTCCCTGTCGGGCAAGAGCGGCGATGTCGACTATTGGGGCGGGATTACCGGCCTCACCAGCGACGGCTACCGCGAACACAGCGAGGTGCGCAGCCTCTATGGCCACGGCAACCTTGGCTGGCGGGTGTCCGACAATATCGAGACGCGCTTCTACGTCACCGCGCTGTCGGACAATTTCGAGCTGGCGGGCAGCTTGCGCCTCGCCGATGCGCTCGCCAATCCGCGCGCAGCGGGTCGCCCAGTGCGGGCGGGACCGGTGGTCATCGATCCCGGCCCGGTGGCGGATGACTGGGACCGCAATCTCGACGTCTACCGCGTCTCGAACCTCACCGTAATCGACCTCGGCGGAACCGATCTTGAGCTGGGCGCATGGTATGCGCGCCGCAATCTCGACCACGCGATCACCCGTTTTGCCGGGATCATCGTGCAGGGCGAGGACGAGGTCGGCGTCTCCACGCGCCTCTCCGGCAGCCTCCCGTTCCTCGCCGATCGGAGCCGCTGGCAGGTCGGGGCGATCTATGCCTTCTCGAGCAATGACGCGAAGACCTTCGCCAACAATTCCGGCGCGCGCGGGGCGCTGCGCACGCAGTCCGATCAGGATTCGGACACGCTGACGGTCTATGGCCAGGCCGATCTCGGGCCGACCGACGCCGTCACTCTGATTGCAGGCGGACAATATGCCCGCGCCACCCGCGATGTGACCGCAATCCTCAATGCGGTGACGGGCCGGGGCGAGTATGACCAGTTCAACCCGCGCGTCGGCCTGCTGGTGGATGCAGCCGAGGACATCCAGTTCTTCGGCAACATCAGCCGCAGCTTCGAAGCGCCCAGCCTTGCCGATCTCACCAGTGGCGGAGCCTTCCCCTTCGCGCCATTGGACCCCCAGCGAGCGACCGTGTTCGAAGTGGGCACGCGCGGGCAGGCGGGGATCGTCTCGTGGGACGTCGCGCTTTACCGGGCGGAGCTGGAGAACGAGTTTCTCGACCTCGCCGTGCCGGGCGCGCGCGGACTGGTGACGGTGACGGCCAATGCCGACAAGACCGTGCATCAGGGGCTCGAATTCGGGCTCGATGTGCGGCCCTTCAAGGCGACGCTGGAGAAGAACGGTCAGGCCCTGCGGCTGAGCGCGGCCTATACCTTCAACGACTTCGCCTTCGATGATGACGCGGTCTATGGCGATAACCAGCTTGCCGGGGTGCCGCGCCATGTGCTGATCGCCGAGGCGCGGTTCGATCAAGTGGACAGGTTCTACCTCTCCACCACCCTGCGCTGGATCCCTGATGGCCCGTTGGCGGACTATGCCAACACCGAGAGGGCTCCCGGCTACGAAACTGTCCAGATCACCGCCGGGGTCACGCTGACCGAGGGGATCGAGCTGTTCGGATCGGTCGAGAACCTGTTCGACGAGGTGTTCATCTCCAACGTCACCACCAACGCCAACCAGCGCCTCACCAACGAGGCGATCTACACCCCCGGGCAGGGCCGCGCTGTCTTTGGCGGCCTGCGCGCGCGGTTCTGAGGGAGGCAGCGATGAGCATGAAGACCAAGACCGCGCGCTGGTCCTATTCCAAGCATCAATGGCTGGGGCTGATCGGCGGAGTCAGTCTGCTGGTGTGGGGCCTCTCCGGCCTCACCCATATTGCCATGGTGCTGTTCGGCCCGCAGCAGGCGGCGTTCATGCCGCCTGCGGCCACGGTCGCGCTCGAAGGGGCGCGGCCGATTGCGCAGACCCTTGCAGAACAGGGCATCGCCGGGGCGGTAGCGGTGAAGACCGTCCCCGCGCCCGGCGGCGGGGTGCTGTGGCAGGTTACCGCGGCAGCAGACGGCGCGCGGCGCTACTTCCGCCCCGCAGACGGCAGCGAAGTAACCGGCGGTGACCGGGCGCAGGCCGAATTCCTCGCCCGCCACTACCTCGCAACTGACCGGCCGATCACTGCGGCACGGCTCCAGACCAAATTCGATGCCGACTACCCTTGGGTCAACCGCTTGCTGCCGGTGTGGAAGCTGGAGTTTGCGGGGGACGACGGCCTCACCGCCTATGTCCACACCGAAACTTCCAGCCTTGCTGCGGTCAACAACACCACCAAGACCCGGCTGCAAAGCGTGTTTCGGGCGCTGCACACCTGGGAATGGGTGCCGCCGGGGATGGACTGGCTGCGGGTCATTGTGATCGCCCTGATGGTAGGGAGCCTGCTGGCGCTCGGCCTGACAGGGGTTGCAATGCTGGTGACGGTGCGGCGCAGGAAACGCCTGCCCGGCGCGCGCGGGTGGCACCGGATCGCAGGCTATGTGCTGGCGCTGCCGCTGATCATGTTCTCGGCTTCCGGGATCTACCATCTGATCCAGTCGGCGCTGGTGCCTCCGGTGAGCCAGCTCAAGATGGGGCGTCCCGTCAATGTCGCGAGCGGCAAGTGGCCGGTCGAGAAGGACTGGGCGCTGATCGCCAAGGGGCGCGACATCGCCTCGGTCGCGCTGGTCGAGGGCGCGGGCGGGCAGCCACTCTACCGCATCGGCCTTGCCCCCAAAGGCCAGATGGGCGGGGGCGAGCATGACCACGGCCCGGTCAAGGCAGCGGCGGATCATGGCATGACAGGCCACGATCACGCTGCGATGATGGCAGCAGCGCAGGCCAAAGCCCCCACCACCGACGCCGAAATCCGCGAGGCGCGCTTTGCCGGGATCAAGCCCGATGGCCCTGCGATCTATCTCGATGCTGCAACCGGCAACGTGGTGTCCTCAGGCGACAAGGACCTCGCCCGCGCCACCGCCCGACGCTTCACCGGGGCGCCCGACAGCGCGGTGACGGGGGTGGAACTCGTCACCCGCTTCAGCCATGAATACGACTTCCGCAACAAGCGCCTGCCGGTCTGGCGGATCGATTACGGCGCGCCGGTCAACGCCAGCCTGTTCGTCGATACCGGCGCGGGCGTGCTGGTGGATCGGGTGGCCGACGGCGAGAAGCCCGAACGCCTCGTGTTCAGCTTCATCCACAAGTGGAACTTTCTGTTCCCGGTCGGACGCCTCGCGCAGAACGTGATCGTGGGCGTGTTCGCCATTGCCCTCATCGGCCTAATGGCCATGCTGGGGCTACGGATGGACCTGATCCGCCGTCTCCGTGCAAGCCGCCACGGGCAGAGGTTGGAGCAAAAATAAGGCCCTGCATTCACCCGAAAATGCGACCGCGCACTCGGTCTGCCGCCACTCGCAACGGTTTAATGCGAATGGCGGCATTGGGGTCGCTTTCAGAATTTCCGCTTCTGGCAACCGGGCGGGCCATAGCTGCCGGGCAGGCATCTGGATCCCGCAGCGGCGCCGCTCCTGACCGGTGATGGGTGGTTTTGAGACCGGCAGCCTTTGAACCTGCTTGAACAACCTCCCATTGGCTCAGGCACGCAGCTGGCGTTGATATCCTGCACCGTCGCGCAGCAGGCCGGTGACGGCATCCGCGGCGACCGGGCGCGAGAACAGATAGCCCTGAATGTTCTGGCAGCCCTCGCGCTCCAGCACTTCGAACTGGGTGACGTCTTCCACGCCCTCGGCCAGCGTCTCCATCCCCAGCGCCGCCGCCAGCATGGTGATCGCGCGGATCACCGCATGGCCGTTGCCGCTGGTGCCCAGATCCTCGACGAAGCTCTTGTCGATCTTGACCTTGTCGAAGGGGAAGGAGCGCAGATAGCTGAGCGAGGAGTAGCCCGTCCCGAAATCATCGAGCACGATTTTCACCCCGAGAGTGCGCAAGGAGTGCAGCGTCGCTAGCGTCTGATCAACGTCGGCGGTGAAGATGCTCTCGGTGATTTCCAGTTCCAGCCTATGCGCGGGCAAGCCGCTCGCCGAAAGGGCGGACAGCACTGTGTTGGCAATGCCGGTGGCGGTGAATTGCTTCGGGCTGACATTGACCGCCACCGAAACATCGGCGGGCCATGTGCTCGCCTGATGGCACGCCTCGCGCAGCACCCATTCGCCGATCGGGATGATCAGGCCAGATTCTTCGGCAAGCGGAATGAACTCGAGCGGGCTGATCGGCCCGCGCACAGGATGATTCCAGCGGATCAGAGCCTCGAAACCGGTCAGGCGTCGTTTCTCCAACGAGTAAAGCGGCTGGAAGTTAAGCTCGAACCCTACGCCCTTGATCGCATCACGCAGATCGCGCTCCAGACGAATGCGCGCGCGTTCAGCTTGGTCGAGCGAGGGCGCGAAGAAGTGGTATTGTGCCTTGCCCTCGTGCTTCGCATGGTAGAGCGCAAGATCGGCGCGTTTCATGAGAGTTCCGACCCGATGACCGTCAGCAGGGGCCACTGCAATGCCTATGCTGGCCGAACAATTGGCCTTTCGACCCTCGTCAGTGATCGCCGCCGCGATACTTTTCTGAAGTGCCTCGGCTTGTCGCTGGAGACTTTCCCGGCAAGCCTGCAAATCGAACAATATGGCGAACTCGTCACCGCCGAAGCGGGCAATGAGTGCATCGCTGAAATCACTGCGCAACTGCTGACCTACCTCTCGCAGCAGCGCATCTCCCGCTGGATGGCCGAACTTGTCATTGACCGTCTTGAAGTTATCAAGATCGACGAATGCAAGCATGAGCTGGCTGTCCGAAATGTCTTGCGACAACCTCGCTTCAAGCCGTTCGATGAACAGCTTGCGTGACGCCAGTCCTGTCAGGCTATCGTGAAGCTCGAGCTGTATCTGTCGTTCGCGCTCTTTGATTGCAGCAATCATCTGGTTGAAGCTCTGCGCGAGCCGCCCGATCTCGTCATTGGTCGTGATCGTCAGGTTGGCCTTGCGTCCCTCCCCGATAAGCCGGGTCGCCTCGTCAAGCTGCTGAAGCGGTTCGGTGACTGAGCGCGCGACTTTCCAACTGAGCCCCAGAACCAGCACGATGCCGCCTGCTGCCAGTAGGGCCAGCCACCACTTGAGGCTGGCATAGGCGGCCAGTGATTGCGCCAGATCGTGGCGCAGCACCAGCCGGGGGGCGATGCCGTCTTGCAGCACGGCAAGATCGGAGACGTGATAGAGGAAGCGCTCGCCTTCGGCTTCGCGTTCGAACACGGCATTGGCCGCCGCGCCGCGCAACCATTCGGGCTGGGAGCCAGCTTCGGCGACCTGTGCCTCAAGCGCGATGGGAGCGAGTTCGACGAGGCGGTCAAGCTCGGCGCGGTCGAGCGGCTGGGCGATCACCAGCCAGCCGATCAGGTCGGGCGCTTCGATGGGGGCGGCAGCGGCGAGCGCTAGGCCCTCGTCGGACGCGATGATCCCGCGGGTGCCACCGCCATCGAGGCGTGCCCACAGGGTCTCGGGTGCGGGCACCCCGCGCGCGTCGGCGGCGAGCACCTCGCCCTCCAGCGTCAGCACGAAAGCCATGTCGCTGCGCACCCGCTCCTGAAGGCTGGCAAGGGCGCTGGCGATGGTCGGTGCGTCGTCAGTCGCCACCGCCTCACGAAAGCCGAAATCACGCGCGAGCACGCCTGCCTGATCGCCCATCTGCCGCGCGCGGGCAGCGAGGATTTCGTCGAACACGCGGGCATTGGCGGCCAGATCGCGCGCCGCGCTCGCCTCGCCAAAGCGCGACAGGCCCCCGGCGGCGAGGGATACGACCACGCCGAGCACCACGGCGAACAGGCCGGCGTAGAGCATTGCAATGCGCGTGCTGAGCGCACCGAAAGGCAGCGCGGCGAGGTGTGCGAGGGTGCGTGCGAGGGGGCGTGCGAGGGTGCGTGCGAGGGCGTGCGGGCCTGAGCTCATCGCACAGCAACCGTGAGCTTGTGATTCTGGTTGCCTCCGGTCACTGTGATCGCCGAAGCGCTCTCATTGTCCGGCGCGCGCAGGGCCGGGTGCCAAACCGTCAGCCGCGCCGCGCCGCCCGCCATGCCGCTGAGCGTGACATAGCCGTTGTGGTCGGTCTTGGCGGCAAAGGGCGTGTCGGTCACGCGGATATAGCCGCGCATCTGATCGTGGATATTGCACCCCAGCTTGACGCTGCCGGTCACGGTGAAGGTGTGGGTGCGGGTCTGATCGCGGCCGTAAAGCTCGATCTCGAAACGGGCGGGCTTGGAAAAGGAATAGATCGAATGGCGCACATTGTCGAGATTGGGGAAGGCCACCGTGCTGCCTCTCGCGACGATTAGCGTGCCAGGAGAGAATTGCTGGTTTTTCTGCCCCATGCCCATTTTCCAGGGGAAGCGGATCGCGCCCACGGGGGCCTTGCTGGTATGCAGTTCGACCACGGCATCGCGCACCGGCAAACCATTGCCATCGACCACCTGGACCCGCAAGGCAGCGGGCGTGGCGGCGGCGACGGCCACCACCCCGCCAGTCGCGATGCCAAGGATAGCGACAAAGGCGGCAGATGCGGTGCGAGAGGGCAAGTACAAGCGCATGATCTTTCGCTATTTCTAGCCCTGACCTCTTAAGATTCCCTCGCCATGCGGTTTAAGTGAGATTTACTATTTGCAGCTAATTGCTGGAGTAATGATGCAATCGCTCGCCTCCCTGATGGCGCTGACCGCTGCTGCTGCCGCGCCTGAGCCTGCGCCCCACATCGCCTATGCCCCGGTGCTCGATGCGAATGATGTGGCCGGATCGCCTGCAATTCCCCCTGTCCCCCTGCCGCTTGATGCCGCGCCCACGCAGCGCGCTCTCGCTCCGCTCGGCGAGGTGACTGCACTTGGCAATGAAGGCGTGCGGATCGGCAAGGTCGATGTGCTGGCGGGCGGAAAGTTGCTGCTGACCAATGGCGTGACCACGGTCGAGGGCTCATCGGGCGGCGGGCTTGCCCGCTGGGCGACCATCGGCGGGCGACAGATGGCAGGCGGTGTGGGGCTTTCGGCCCATGCCACGGCGATCGAATTGCCCGACTTCGGCTGGCGTTCCTACGGCGTGCTGCTGGGGCTGGGCGACCGGCTGGAGCTGAGCATTGCACGCGCGGATTTCGACACACGCGACGTGGGTGCCTTGCTCGGGATCGGGCAGGGCTACACCTTCAACCTCGACACCTTCGGCGCGAAGTTGCGGGTGGCGGGCGATGTCGTCTATGGCGACACATGGCTGCCGCAGATCGCGATCGGCGCGGAACACAAACGCAGCCGTGACGGCGCTTTGGTGCGCGCCTTGGGTGCGAGCGAGGCGAGCGGGACGGACTACACCCTCAGCGCCACCAAGCTACTGCTGGCGCAAAGCCTGCTGATCAATGGCACCCTGCGCTACACCAAGGCGAATGAACTGGGCCAGCTTGGCTTCGGGTCTGCCAATGCCGGCTACCATGTGCAGTTTGAAGGATCGCTGGGTTACCAGCTGTCGCGCCGCGGGGTGATCGGGGTCGAGTATCGCACGAAGCCGGACAATCTCGGCCTTGGCGATGATGACTGGATGGACCTGTTCGCCACCTACGCGCTGACCGATCAGCTGACCTTGACGGCGGCCTATGTCGATCTGGGGTCGATTGCCACCGTCTCCGATCAGCGCGGCGGGTTCCTGTCCGCGCAGGTCGCATTCTGACACTCGGGAGCTGTGCCACCATGCTGCTGATCACTGCAACTGCCGCCGCGCTGATGCTGCTGCAACAGGCCCCTGCCGAGGGCACCGATTGGGATGCCGAATTCGGGGTCGAAGTGAAGGATCGCGACCCGGTGACAGGCGAGCTGCCGGTCGATCCCTACCCCCAGTCCAACGCCAATGCCGGCGCTGCTCCCTACAACAGCGCGCCGCTGGTCGAGGCTTTCGGTGGGCGCGAGGGAATCCGCCGGATCGCCGAGCGCACGGTCGATCTCAGCGAAGCCGATCCACGCATCGCCGCAATCTTCGAAAGCCATGACATGGTGCGCTTGAAGCGCACGCTCTCCGAACAGTTCTGCTTTCTGCTCGGCGCGGGCTGCGACTATACCGGACGCGACATGCGCGCTGCCCATGCCGAAATGGGTGTGACCAAGGCCGACATGAACGCGCTGGTCGAGAACCTGCAGGTTGCGATGCGTGAGGCAGGCGTGCCCTTTGCCGCGCAGAACCGCCTGCTGGCCAAACTTGCGCCGATGTCAGGCAAGGTGGTGACCCGCTGAGCCTGATTATGACCGCAATGGGGTCGCTTTCAGAACGGCAGGAATTTTCCAGCACGGGGGCAACGCCGCCGTGCTGCTTTCGGGATCGCCCAGCAGCTCCGCTCATGGCCGGTCGTGGGTGGGTTTTCTTCCGATCAGTTATTGCTGTTTAGCAACTCAACCGTTGGTTGCTCCGCAACGACAACTTCAAGGCAGTCCCAATCAGTGGCGACAAAATAGCTGAAGCCCGTATCATCAGAACCATGAACCCATGCTAAGGGGCTTTCGGCTTGCCATGAATGACCGCGAACTCGAAACGTCGTTTCAGCAGGTCGTGACGACGCTTTCGACGCCGTCCATAGCTCTACCAGCCCGCCCTCGTCGAGAACTCTGAACGCTCGCGCATCCACGAAGGTGAACCGAACTCTCCGGTCTTTCTCGCTTGAGAAAAACATCGCCGTGAGAACTCGCTTCTCACTCAAGCTCAGAGAAAGCAGTCGCAAGTCGTCATTCTCGACGTCAGTAGACCATGCGGAAAACTGCACGCCACCTGCGGTCAGGTTGGATTGGCTGAAAAATGAACTCATATCGGCATTCTAACGAACAACCCCGGCGTCCAAAATGGGGTCGTTTCCTGCCTGGCAGCTCTTGGCCGCAAATCGCGCAAAACGGACCCGCTTTCCTACCGGCGCGTGACCTGTCAGCTTCGGCAAATGCGCTGCCCACGCCCATCCTTGCTCCTTCCTGCGACAGCCGCGTCGCGGCAGCTTGTGCGCAAGGAGGTTCTTCCTGTTCTGGACAGTGTCTCATGTGTCTCCAACAGCCGCGAACCTGAACGCGGGCGCGGGGCGGGGCGGGCGGCGCGGGGTTGCATTGCGCTGCAAAACGGCTATGCGCGCGCCTTCGCTGGCCTGCGGGCCGGTGATTCCGTGCGGGAGCCTTTGCGATGCACAAGCAGGGGCGTTCGACCGCTTAACATGAGCCGCGATGGAAACAGCGCGGCAAGAGTGCGACAGGAGTAAGGCCACATGGCCAAGAAAATCGAAGGCTACATCAAGCTGCAGGTGCCCGCGGGCTCTGCCACCCCCTCGCCGCCGATCGGCCCGGCGCTGGGTCAGCGCGGCGTGAACATCATGGAATTCTGCAAGGCGTTCAACGCCTCGACGCAGGAAATGGAAAAGGGCATGCCGATCCCGACGGTGATCACCGTCTATGGCGACCGCTCGTTCACCTTCGTCACCAAGACGGCGCCCGCCAGCTACTACATCAAGAAGGCTGCCAACCTGAAGTCGGGTTCGAAGGAGCCGGGCAAGATTTCGGCCGGCACCATCAAGAGCTCGCAGATTCGCGAAATCGCCGAAGCCAAGATGGCCGACCTGAACGCAAACGACATCGACCAGGCGATGAAGATCATTTCCGGCAGCGCCCGCTCGATGGGCCTCGAAGTGGTGGAGGGCTAAGCACATGACCAAGATCACCAAGAAGGCCAAGGTTCTTTCCAGCCTCGACCGCGAAAAGCTCTACACCTTTGGCGAAGCGCTGAACGTGCTGCGTGAGCACAAGAGCAAGTTCGACGAAACCGTCGAAGTCGCGATGAACCTCGGCGTCGATCCGCGCCACGCCGACCAGATGGTCCGCGGCATGGTGTCGCTGCCCTCGGGCACCGGCAAGGACGTCAAGGTTGCCGTGTTCGCGCGCGGCGAGAACGCCGAAAAGGCGCTGGCTGCGGGCGCTGACAAGGTTGGCGCGGAAGACCTCATGGAAGACATGATGGCCGGCAACCTCGACTATGGCCGCGTGATCGCATCGCCCGACATGATGGGCGTCGTGGGCCGTCTGGGCAAGATCCTCGGTCCCAAGGGCCTGATGCCGAACCCCAAGCTCGGCACCGTGACCCCGAACGTCGCGCAGGCAGTCAAGGACGCCAAGGGCGGCCAGGTCGAATACCGCGTCGAAAAGCAGGGCATCATCCACTCGGGCATCGGCAAGCTGAGCTTCTCGGATGACGCGCTGAAGGCGAACTTCAAGGCGCTGACCGAAGCGGTCGTGAAGTCGAAGCCCGCCGGCGCCAAGGGCAAGTATGTCCGCAAGGTGTCGCTGACCTCGTCGATGGGCCCGGGCCTCAAGGTCGACCTGTCGGAAGTCGAAGGCGCGTAAGATCGCCTTGGCCGCGCGCTTCCCGTCAGCGGGTGCGGCGCGGTGGCAGAGACACGAAAAGGGGCCGGCGCCTGCAAGGGTGCCGGCCCTTTTTTGTGTCCGACTTATGCGGGCATCGGGGCTTGTCTTTGCCGGGCCGCGACCCATGTCAGGCGCTTGCGCGGCCCGTCTCTCCCTTGCCCGGGGCGCAATGATCGAAAAGGTGTTTGCGATGCCCGTATCTTCGGACGGCGTATCCTACTGGGTGTCCCCCAAATGGCTGGTGCTGGCGGCCGTTATCGCGGCCGATGGCTTGCTGGTGAGCTATGACCTGCGGCTCGGCATCGCGGCGCTGGTGCTCAGTTTGGCAGCGGCGCTGGCCTGGGCCTATCTGTCGCTGCGTTATGGTGCCTTGAGCGGGCAGCCCTCGGTGCGTTCGTCGTTGCTGGCGCGCGCCGATCATCAGGCGGCGGTGCGGCGCAAGGCGGCAAACGCGTCAGCGGCGCAGCAAGGCGCGGACCCCGCCGAGCGCGCCTGACCGTGCGGCCAGCGCCTTGGCGCGCGCGGTGCCCGCGTCAAATGCGCCGCGTGCGCCGAGCAATGCGCGGTTGGCGAGCGTCGGGCTGAGCAGGACGAGGCTGGTGCACAGCGCATGGTGCGTTCCGAACAGCGCCTTGTGCGCGCCTTCGCCTTCGGTGAAATCGAACCGGGCAAAGCGCGCTTCGGCAAACAGGCGTTCGAGCGCCTCGATTTGCAACACCGTCCCGACCGACCATTGCGCGAAATCAGGGTCGTAGCCGAGGTGCGCATAGACCAGCGTGCGACCGCTGACCGGCAGCGACAGATAGGCGACCGGCATCCCGCCTGCATGGAGCAGGAAAGCGCGCATCCGGTCATCTTCCGCCGCCTCCAGCATCCCGCGCCGCGCCGCGGCATCACCGGGGAGCCCCGCACCAAGCAGCCGCGCCTGATAGGTGCGCGCCGACAGCGGTAGCGCGGCGGCAAGGAATGCCTCGATCTCGGCAGGCGTCCGGTGCGCGGTGACGTGGTATCCGCCCGGGCGGTCGGCGAGCTTGCGTGCCTTGCGACGCAGGGTCGCGCGCGTCTTTCCCGAAAAGCGCGCCATGTAGCCGGCAAAATCGCCGTCCATCGCGATATAGTGGCGGCGGTAATCCTGCCGTGCGCCCGCCACGAAGCCGGGATAGCACGCAGCAACATCGGCAAGCCGTGCGATGGGAGCGGACAGCACGCGCACACCGTCGGGGCCGGGTGTTGGCGCGCAGGGGAGATCGCGCGCCAGCGCATCGTCGAGCCCGAAGCCCCACGTCGCCAGATCGCGCGGCACGCGCAGCAGGCGGCGCGATCCCAGTGTGAAGTCGATGGCGTGTCGCGGCATTGCGGGTCCGGTCCGGCCTAGATCGCCCCGTAGAGCGCGTTGGACACCAGTTGTTCGGCCATCCGCCGTCCGGTGCGGATCGCGCTTGCCGGCAGCGCGGCCGGGGTTTCGCCGGTCAAGCGCAGCAGCGGCGGGGTGGCGGCAAAGCTGCCGGTCTCGACCTCGCGCATGCGCGCCAGTGCAGCGAGCAGCCCGGCAAAGCGGCGACGCACGATGTGGTTGATCGACCGGGTGCGGCGATTGAGCAGCTCGAACGAATGGCTGACGAGCACCAGATCGCTCCGGCCCGCAGCGCGCACGTGGCGGATCGCGGCGAGCATCTCGGCCAGCGTCAGCGCGGTGATCTGCGCATGGCGCAGCCCGCCGCCCAGCGTGCCGATCGCGCCGATCGGCACTTCGATCACGCCCATGTGTCCGACCGGGTCGCGCACCTCCGGCGACAGAGCGATCCGGCATACACCGCTGCCCGCCAGCGCAGGGCAATGGCTCGAATCGTAGGCGATCCCGTTGGCGGCAAGCGCGCGCAAAGTATCGTCATTGGCGCCGTAATTGCCCGCGCGAAACGCGATCGGTGCAGGCGCCCCTGCCGCCATCAGGGTGCTGCGCGCATAGTCGATGATCGCGCACTGGTCCTCGAAGGTGAAATCGAACAGGTTGCGGCCCGTCGCGCGCGATGCCAGCGGATTGGCATCGCCTGCCAGACCAAGCCATTCGGTGTGGCAATGCAATTGCACTTCCTGCCCCGCGACGAGGATCGGGCCGACGACATCCTCGATCGCGGCGATGCCCCAGACCAGCGCGGGCATCGGGTCGACGAAGAACACGGCCCTTTGTCCGGTCTCGCGCAGCAGATCGAGCTTGTGCGTGATCCCGGCCGGCCCATCGGGCGTGATGCCGGCGATCGAGCAGGCGAAATTCTCGCGCCGGTCATCCGCGCCCGGACCGCTGTAGAGGCCCGATGAATATTCGGTGTCGATCGTGATGAACACACGGGTCATGCCCGCAGCTTAGGCCCGTGCGGGTTAAGATGCGGTGATGATGTATCCTCGCGCGCAGGGCGGCGGCTCAGATCCCGCCCGGCGTGGTCGGATACCCCGCCTCCGCCAGCGCGCGCGCCAGCTCCGCCGCACAGGCAGCAAGGTCATCGGCATCGACCGACCGGATCACGAAATTTGCCCCCACGCGGCCGTCGCGGAAGAAGGGGTAGGAGCCGATCTGGCAGGTATCGAACGCGGCTTCGGTGCGGCGCAGGATATCGGCGACCTCGCTTTCGGGGATCCATCCGCCCAGCGTTTCGGACAGGAGCGGGGCGCCGCCTTCAAGCTGGCCGGTGAGCGCATCGAGCATCCCTGCGGTGATGTGCGGCACGCCCGCCATCAGGAACAGGTTGCCGCGCCGGATACCGGGCGCGCCCGACATGCGGTTGGGGATCAGTTCTGCCCCCTCGGGCACGCGTGCCATGCGCAGCCGCCCTTCGTTCAATCCGCCGCGGGTCTCGTAATAGCGTTCGAGGATCGCGCGCGCTTCGGGGTGGATCACCACCGGCACACCCAGCGCGGCGGCGACTGCATCGACGGTGATGTCGTCATGCGTCGGCCCGATCCCGCCGGTGGTGAAGAGATAATCGTAAGCCTCGCGCAGTGCATTGACCGCATCGACGATCCGCGCCTCGACATCGGGCACCACGCGCACTTCGGCCAGGCGGATGCCCTGCACCTGCAGCCAGCTGGCGACCTGCGCGATGTTCTTGTCGTGCGTGCGGCCGGAGAGGATTTCGTCGCCGATGACGATAAGCCCGGCGGTCCAGATCTTTGCAGGTGCGGTCATGGCGGCAAGGTTAGGCCAAGGCGGGCGCAATCGGAAGCGATTACCGCCCGCCGTCTACGCTTATTCCGCCGCTTCGAGCTGCTCGCCCGCGGCTTGCGCATTGGCGCCCGCGCGGGTGAAGGTCAGGATGCCGTCGGTCAGCGGATCGTTCTTCATCCGCTTGCGATCGAGAACGTATTCCTGATTGAGCCGCCACGGGTAGCTGACCGAATTGCGCGGCATGATGTGCTTGCCGCGCTGGATATAGCCGGACGAGAAATCGAACACGTCGTCCTCGGTGATCGCCGCCTCGGCCGCGGGGGTCAGGACCGGGGTGGCGATGGTGGTGCCGGTCTTGCGCATATGTTCGAGCACGCGGCAGACGTAATCCGAATTGATGTCCGCGCGCAAAGTCCAGCTGGCGTTGAGATATCCGAACACCACCGCCAGATTGGGCAGGTTCGAGAACATGCAGCCCTTGTAATAGAACCGCTGGTTGAACGCGACGGGTTCCCCATCAACGCGCACGTCGATCTTGCCTGCGACCGCGAGTTTGAGGCCCGTTGCCGTCACCACGATATCGGCGGGCAGGAATGTGCCATCGGTCAGGCGCACGCCGCCCTTTTCGAACTTGGCGATATGGCCGGTGACCACATCGGCGCGGCCAGCCTTCATCGCGGTGAACAGATCCTGGTCGGGCACGAGGCACAGCCGCTGTTCCCACGGGTTGTAGGGCGGGGTGAAGCTCGCCTTGTCGTAATCCGGCCCCAGCGCCTGCTCGATCTTCTTGTAAAGCGCGTCCTTCACCTTTTGCGGATTGTCGCGCGCCAGCTTGAAGCTGAAGTCCTGCATCTTGATGTTCTTGAACCGCGTCAGCCGGTAGGCGAGCTTTTCGGGCAGAATCTTGCGCAGGAAGTTGGCGATACCGTCCTTGGCAGGGCGGGTGAACATCCATGTCGGCGTGCGCTGGAGCATCGTGACATGCGCGGCCTCGCGCGCCATAGACGGCACGATCGTCACCGCGGTCGCTCCCGATCCGATCACGACGACATGCTTGTCCCTGTAATCGAGATTTTCGGGCCAGAATTGCGGGTGCAGCACTTGGCCATCGAACTCGCCAAGGTCGAAGCCGGGGTCATAGGCCTCGTCGTAATCGTAATAGCCTGCCCCCAGATAGAGGAAATTGGCGGTGAGATGCGCGGTGGTGCCGTCGGCGCGTTCCATCGCGACGTGCCAGCGCGCGTCATCGTGGCGAAAATCGGCGCGCACGACCTTGTGACCGAAGCGGATATGCTGGCGGATGCCGCGTTCATCGACGATCCGGTTGAGGTAATCGAGGATCGCGGGCGCATCGGCGATGCTCTTTTCATGGCGCCAGGGTTCGAAATCGAAGCCCAGCGTGTGCATGTCGCTATCCGAACGGATGCCGGGGTAGCGGAACAGATCCCATGTGCCGCCCAGATTGTCGCGCCGTTCGACGATGGCATAGGAATGGTGCGGCGCCTTCATCTCCATGTGCGCGGCCATCCCGATGCCGGAAATGCCGGCGCCGACGATCAGGACATCGAAATCAGGCGGTGTTGCGGACATTGTGGGGCTCTCCCTCCCGGTATTTTGCGCGATGTAATCATACCGCTTGCGCAAAAGCGAGTCTTGAATAGCAATCTGCAACTGACTTTGTGGTGACGCGGGCCGTGCCACCGCCTATGCCGCTGGCCATGACCTATCGCACCCGCCTGCTCGCCTGCTGCCTGATCCTCCCGCTTGCCGGGCCCCTGGCCGCGCAGGACGAAGGCATGGACGACGCCGTTGGCGATGCTGCGGTGGAAGAAATCATCGTCACCGGGCGCGGGCTCGACCCGGCGCTGTCGACTGCGGTCTATGCCACCACCACGCTCGAACGCGAGACGATCGTCGCGAGTGCATCGGGGCGGATCGAGGATGTGCTGCGCGGGATTGCGGGGTTTCAGCAGTTCCGCCGGTCGGACAGCCGTTCGTCCAATCCCAGCGCGCAAGGCGTGACGCTGCGCGCGCTGGGCGGCAATGCCACCAGCCGCGCGCTGGTGCTGCTTGACGGGGTGCCGCTCGCCGATCCCTTCTTCGGCTATATCCCGCTCTCGGCGATTGCGCCCGAAACGCTGGGCACGATCCGGGTGACGCGCGGCGGGGGTTCGGGGCCGTTCGGCGCGGGCGCGCTGGCAGGCACGATCGAACTGGAAAGCGCCGAGCCGGGGGCGGTGTCGCCGCTGCTGGCCAGCGCGGCGGTCAACGACCGGGGGGAGACCGAGGCTTCGGGCGTGCTGACGCAGAGCCTGGGACGCGGCTTTGCCATCGCCAGCGGGCGCTGGGACCGCGGGCAGGGGTTCTTCACGACACCCGACAACCAGCGCGTTCCTGCCAGCGCGCGCGCGGCCTTCGACAGCTGGAACGCGGCCCTGCGCGGTGTCGCGCCGCTGACCGACACGGTCGAAGTGCAGGCGCGCGTCGCCGCCTTTCGCGACAATCGCACGCTGCGCTTCGAAGGCGCGGATTCGTTCAGTCAGGGCGAAGAGGCGAGCCTGCGGCTGGTCGGGCGCGGTGCGTGGGCCTTCGACGCGCTGGCCTATGTCCAGGCGCGCGATTTCGGCAATGTGGTGATTTCCTCGACACGTTTTACCCCAACGCTCGACCAGCGGCGCACGCCGTCGACCGGCACCGGGGGCAAGTTCGAACTGCGGCCGCCGATCCTCGAAGGGCACGATATCCGCATCGGCGCGGATTATCGCCGCGCGGATGGCCAATTGCAGGAAGAGGCGCTCAATGCCGTCAGCGGCGCGGTGACCGAACGCCGCCGGGCAGGGGGCGCGACCAGCAATCTCGGGCTGTTCGTCGAGGACGACTGGCAGATCGGCCCGCTGCTCATCAACGGCGGGCTGCGCGCTGACCGGACCAGTATTACCGACGGGTTCTACCGCGCGGTCAATGCCGCGGGCGTGGTGGTGAGCGAGATCGCCGCGCCGGACCGCAGCGACTGGGCGCTGAACTGGCGCGCGGGCGCATCGTTCAATGCCGCGCGCCGGCTCGACCTCCGCGCCGCGGCCTATACCGGGCTGCGCGTGCCGACATTGAACGAGCTCTACCGCCCCTTTGTGGTGTTCCCGGTGGTGACCGAGGCCAATGCCGCGCTTCAGAACGAGCGGCTGCGCGGCTACGAGATCGGGTTCGACTGGCAGCCGGTCAATGCGCTGGTGCTGTCGGTCACCGCCTTCGACAACGAGGTCAAGGACGCAATCGCCAACGTCACCATCGGCCCGAACCTGCGCCGCCGCGCCAATCTGCCGGCGATCGCAGCGCAAGGGATCGAGGCCAACCTGGCGGCGAAATTCGGCACAGTGAGCCTCGACGGCGCGCTTGCATGGACCGATGCGCGCGTGCGCGGGCGCGGCACTTCGGCCGATCTCGACGGCAAGCGCCCCGCGCAGACCCCCGCATGGTCGGCGAGCATGACGCTGGGCTGGCAGCCTGCGCCCCGCTGGCACCTTGCGGCAACGCTGCGCCACGTGTCGGCGCAGTTCGAGGACGACCGCCAGAGCGACCGACTCGCGCCAGCGACCACGATCGACGCCTTTGTCGCCGCACCGCTGACCCGGCGGCTGTCGGCGGTGCTGCGGGGCGAGAACCTGACCAGCGAAACCATCGTCACGCGCAACCAGGGTGGATCGATCGACCTTGGCACCCCGCGCACCCTGTGGGCAGGGTTACGTTACGGCTTCTGACAATCGGCGCATCAATCCGCAACATTGTTGCGGGCACCATGCCCGTGTCGAACGCTTGATGCGCGGAATGCATGGATGTGGCATTTTTGCTACTGTCACAGATTAGTTTGCCTGTGACTCTTGTTAGGGCGCGCGACCCTGATAGCATCCCGCCTGCTAACCCAAGACCGGCGACAGACCGGCTGGACAGTGGAGAGAGGGAAACCCATGACGCGCAAGTTCGCTACGATTGCCTGCGGCCTGTTGGCCGGAAGTGCCTTGACCACCCCTGCCTTTGCCCAAAGCAACCAGGAGAGCGGTGCGACCACCGATGACAATGTCATCATCGTGACCGCCACCCGCCGCGCGCAGGACGTGCAGGACATTCCGCTGGCGGTGACCGCGCTGGCGCCCGCACAGCTTGAATCGCAGCGTGTCGTCAACATCCAGCAGATCGCGGCGCTCGCACCCTCCTTCACTGCCAGCCAAGCGCAGCTCGCTTCGGGCTCGGTCGTGCTGCGCGTGCGCGGCGTGGGCACCACGTCGAACAATATCGGCTTCGAAAGCGCGGTCGGCATCTTCGTCGACGGTGCCTACCAGTCGCGTCCCGGCGTCGCCCTGTCCGAATTCGTCGATGTCGAACGCGTCGAAGTGCTGCGCGGCCCGCAGGGCACGCTGTTCGGCCGCAACACCTCGGCCGGCGCGCTCAACATTACCAACGTCCGCCCCGATGTCACCGAATTCGGCGGCTTCGTGAACGCCGAATACGGCAATTTCGACGAGAAGAGCCTGCAGGGCGCGATCAACCTGCCGATCGTCAAGGACACGCTCGCGTTGCGTCTGACGGGCGCCTGGCGCGAACGCGACGGCTTCCTCGACGTGGTCAACCGTTCGGGCGCCAAGATCGGCGAGACCAACACTGTCGACCAGTGGCTGGTGCGCGGCCAGATCGGCTGGGACACCGAAAGCGGGCTGCGCGGGCGGATCATCGCCGACTATTCCAAGAGCAATTCGAGCTGCTGCGGCGCGATCGAACTCTATCAGTCGCCCGCCGTCACACTGGGCGCCTATCAGGCGGTCGGGCTGGGCGCGAATGGCGGCAACGGCCAGCCCTTCGTCGCGACCGCGCCGTTCGATCAGGGCGGGTTCGAGCGGGCGATGGACAACCGTGTGGTTTCGGCCAATTTCGCCCCGCGCGCGGATGTCGACAACTACGGCGTGACCGGCGAGCTTGAGTTCCCGCTGTCCGAAAATGCCGACATCATCTTCATCGGTTCCTATCGCAAATACGAAAGCTTCGAAGCTTACGATTCGGACTTCACCGGGCTCGACATCTTTAACGTCACCGGGCTCGAGCTCGATCTCGAAACCTGGACCGGCGAATTGCGGCTTCAGGGCGAGGCTGCGGGCGGCAGGCTCAACTACATGGTCGGCGGCTTCTATTCGGACGAGCAGATCGACCAGTCGGGCAGCTTCGCGCTCGGTCAGGATTATGGCGAAAATGTCGGCGCGCTGCTGTTCGCGGCGACGGGCGGCGCGCTCGGTCCCAACCCGCTGACGGTGTTCACCGGCCGCGATCCGGCGGGCACCACCAACACCAACCGCTTCCAGCAGAGCGCCAAGAGCTACGCGGTCTTCACGCACAACTCGTTCGAGATCACCGACGGCCTCGAACTGACGCTGGGTGCGCGCTATTCGTGGGAAGAAAAGTCGGGCGCCTTCACGCAGACCGCGGTCAACAACCAGATCTGCCCCGCGGTGATCGGCTCGATCCAGGGCGGGTTCGTTCCCGGCGCGCTGGTCGGTCCGCTGACGCAGCTCGGCTGCTTCGGCTTCACCGCACCGGTCAATCTGCCGCAGGCGACCGCAGCGGGCGGGGGCGCGGTCGGCGCGACCTTCCGCGCGCTTCTGCCGCGCACCTTCCAGACCGATTTCGAGGACGAGGAGCTGATCTACACCGCCAAGCTCGGCTACGAAATCAGCCCGTCGATCAGCACCTATGCCAGCTTCACGCACGGCTACAAGGCGGGCGGGATCAACCTCGATACAACCGCTGCGGTGGGCGGCGCCGACCCGCGCTTCAAGTCGGAAGAGGTCGATGCCTACGAACTGGGCGTCAAGGCGCAGAGCGCCGACCGTTCGGTCACCGTCAACGTCGCTGCCTTCTATGAGAAGTTCAGCGACTTCCAGGTGCTCGAATTCACCGGCACCGCCTTTGCCACCTTCAACGTGCCCAAGGCCAACACCCGCGGGGTCGAAATCGAAAGCCTGCTGCGTCCCGCAGACGGTCTGACGATCAACCTGGCTGCGACCTTCCTCGAGGCGAGCTATCCCGACGATTGCGCCGGCGACCAGATCGCCCCGCAGGTGGTGTCGCTGTGCGGCAATGACCTGACCAACGCGCCGCGGATCATCGCGCTTGCCGGCGCGATGTGGGAAAAGCCGCTGAGCGACAATGTCGAGTTCTTCGTCTCGGGCCAGGTCCGCGCCGAAGGCGACCAGCGCACCTCGACGCAGGCGATCGTTCCGCCGAGCGCGGCGCAGATCGCCGCACTCGGGCCGCAAGCTGCGGTTGCGGCACAGCCGCTGATCGTGGCCGACATCCAGGACGGCAAGGCCTTCGTCAATGCCCGCGCAGGCCTGCGGTTCGCGGGCGGCAGGTACTCGCTCGAAGGCTGGGTCAACAACCTTACCGACGAAGTGGTACGCGGGGTGACCTTCAATACCACGCTGCGCGGTTCGGGTGCGGCCAACTCGCGTTCGGCCTTCACGCTGCCGCCGCGCCAGTATGGCGTCACGCTGCGCGCGAAGTTCTGAGCGTTTAGCACACGTTAGCTCCGGAAAGGAGCGGGAGAGGGGGGCGGCTCGGGCGACTGGGCCGCCCCTTTTTTGTCTTGCGTTCGCCCCTCCGGGCGAGCGTCCTCGGTGCGTTCCCCTTCGCTTTGCTACGGGAGCACCTGCGGCCCGGGCGCGTGCGCTCACGGTCGCGGTCGCTTCGCGGCCGATCCAGTGCAGTTTGGCAAGGTGAGCGCGATTGCGCACAAAGAAGGCGGCCCGTTGCGGGGCCGCCTTCTTATTTCGATCTTCGTGCCAGAACGGCCGCGCTAGCGACCGCAAGGCCGGGGTCGAAGCCGAAGGCTTAGACGTGCAAAGCACACCTGCAAGGCCGCCCGCAGCGGCTCCGCAGCGGTGCGGAGCACGTCTAGCGAGGACGTGCCTGCGGAGGCTGGCACGCCAACAACCTCACATACTCCTTGCGATCAGCATCTTCATGATCTCGTTGCTGCCGCCATAGATCCGCGCGATGCGGGTGTCGCGGTACATCCGGGCGATCGCATAATCGTTGATGTAGCCCGCACCGCCGTGGAATTGCAGACACTTGTCGACGACCTCGCTTTGCAGTTCGGTCACCCAGTATTTCGCCATGCTCGCGGTCGCGACATCGAGCTTGCCTTCGAGCAGCTTGGCGATGCAGTCGTTGACGAAGACGCGGGCCGCAGTGCCGCGCGCCTTCAGGTCGGCGAGGGTGAATTGGGTGTTCTGGAAATCCCAGATCGTCTTGCCGAAGGCCTTGCGGTTCTTGACATATTCGACCGTCACATCGAGCGCCTTCTCGATCCCGGTAATCGCGTTCATCGCGATCACCAGACGTTCCTGTGGCAGCTCGCCCATCAACTGGTAGAACCCGCGCCCTTCGACCCCGCCGAGCAGATTATCCGCGGGAATGAAGACGTTGTCGAAGAACAGTTCGCTGGTGTCCTGTGCATCGAGCCCGATCTTGTCGAGCTTCTTGCCGCGCGCGAACCCTTCTGCGCCTTCGGTTTCGAGCAGCAGCAGCGAGATGCCCTTGGCGCCTTCGGCCGGATCGGTCTTGGCAACCACGATGATGAAATCGGCCAGCTGCCCGTTCGAAATCCACGTCTTCGACCCGTTCAGCCGGTAGCCGTTGCCGTCCTTCAGCGCGGTGGTCTTGATGCTCTGAAGGTCGGACCCGGCATCGGGTTCGCTCATCGCGATCGCGCTGACGAGGTCGCCGGTCACCAGCCGGGGCAGGTATTTTTGTTTCTGTTCTTCAGTGCCGTGGCGCACCAGATAGGGCAGGATGATGGTGTTGTGCAGGCTCGCGCCGAAGCCTTCGACGCCGTGCTTGGCCTGCTGGTCGATCACCACCATGTCGTGCCGGAAGTCCCCGCCGTGGCCCCCATATTCGGTCGGCACCGACACGCCGAGCAGCCCTGCGGCGCCCGCTTCGCGCCAGAACTCGCGTTCGACCATTCCGTCCTCGCGCCACTTGTGAACGCGCTTCTCGGGGGCATGCTGCTGGTAGAACTTGCCGACCGCATCGGCAAAGATCGCGATTTCCTCTTCTTCCATGAAGGCCGGTTGCGGCACGTCGATGACAGGCATCTTTTTCTCCTGGTGATCGGCAGATGTTTCACGTGAAACACGCGAGAGAAGGCAGGTGAGGCGGGGTCTAAACGGGGTCTGGAGGGGGTCAAAAAGGGCTCAAACCCCGATCGACCCCCTGCCAGAACCGGTCACAGCGCCGCTTACTTTCCGGTCCAGTTGGGCTTGCGCTTTTCGGCAAAGGCGGCCGCGCCTTCGCGCGCGTCATGGCTGACGAAGACCGGGCCGATCAGCTGGCCCTGCTTGGCGTAGCGGTCTTCATGCGCCCAGCTGCGCGACTGCTTCATCACTGCCTTGGACACCTTGACCGCGAGCGGGCCGTTGGCCGCGATCTTCGCGGCCAGCGCCTTGGCGCCTTCAAGCGCGCTGCCTTCGGTCACCTGGTTGATGAGGCCAAGCTGGTAAGCGCGCTCCGCATCGATGAAATCGCCGGTCAGCGCGAGTTCGAGCGCGATGCGTTCGGGGATCTGGTCGGGCAGCATCATCACCCCGCCGGCCGCGGCAACAAGCCCGCGCTTCACTTCGGGAATGCCGAACTTGGCATTGGCATTCGCGACGACCAGATCGCAGGCGATCATCAGTTCGAGCCCGCCGGCCAGCGCATAGCCTTCGACCGCGGCGATCAGCGGCTTGGCCGGAGGGGCCTGCACCACGCCGCCGAACCCCTTGCCTTCGACCGACGGGCTTTCGCCGCGCAGGAAGCCTTTCAAATCCATGCCCGAGCAGAACGTGCCGCCCGCGCCGGTGATGATCCCGACGCGCAGATCGTCCTCGGCATCGAGCCGCTCCATCGCTGCGGCGATGCCTTCGGCGGCGGCCTTGGTCATCGCGTTCTTGGCTTCGGGGCGGTTGATGGTGACGATGAGGACGCCGTCCTCGACTTCGGTCAGCACTTCAGGCGCAGCGGTCTCGCTCACAGGCTCTCTCCCTATCGAAAATGCGATTGCGTTTCGAAACGCAATTCTTGTGCGAGTGGTGCAGCCGGTTTACGGATGCGTCAACCGCATTTTCGCTACATGGGAGAGGACCATCATGGCCGAAGCATACATCATCGACGCAGTGCGCACCCCGCGCGGGATCGGCAAGCAGGGCAAGGGCGCGCTGGCCGCGCAGCACCCGCAGCACCTCGCCGCGACGGTCCTCAAGGCGATCAAGGAGCGCAACAACCTCGACACCGCGACGGTCGACGATGTGATCTGGTCGGTGTCGACACAGGACGGGATGCAGGCGGGCGACATGGGCCGGATGGCGGCATTGGACGCAGGCTTCGATATTACCTCGAGCGGTACCACGCTTGACCGGTTCTGCGGCGGCGGGATCACCAGCGTTGCGCTGGCCTCCGCACAGGTGATGAGCGGGATGGAAGATTGCGTGATCGCCGGCGGCACCGAGATGATGAGCCTGACCGCCGCGATGTCGCAGGAAAAGATGAAGGCGGGGATCAAGCCGCCGATGATGGGCAGCTACAACGAACGGCTGCAGGCGGTGCATCCGCAGTCGCACCAGGGCATCTGCGGCGATGCGATCGCCTCGAAGGAGGGCTTCACCCGCGAGGAGCTGGACGAGGTCGGCTACCGTTCGCAGCAGCGCGCGGCGCAGGCGGTTGCCGAGGGGCGCTTTGCCAAGTCGGTGGTGCCGGTGGTGGCCGATGACGGCACCGTGCTGCTCGACCACGACGAATATGCGCGGCCCCAGACCACGCGCGAGGATCTGGCGAAGCTCGAACCCGCCTTCCCCAAGATCGCCGATGTGCCATTGGACGCCGAAGGCACCACCTTCCGCAAGCTGATCAACAAGAAGTATCCCGATCTGGAGATCAAGCATTTCCACCATGCGGGCAACAGCTCGGGCGTGGTCGATGGCGCAGCTGCGGTGCTGATCGCGTCGAAGGATTACGCGCAAAAGCACGGTTTGAAGCCGCGTGCGCGCATCGTTGCCACCGCCAACATGGGCGATGATCCGACGCTGATGCTCAATGCACCCGTCCCGGCGGCGAAGAAGGTGCTGGCCAAGGCGGGGCTGACCAAGGACGATATCGACCTGTTCGAAATCAACGAAGCCTTCGCGGTGGTCGCGGCCAAGTTCGTGCGCGATCTCGAGCTTGATTGGGACAAGGTCAATGTGAACGGCGGCTCGATCGCCTTGGGCCACCCGATCGGGGCAACGGGGTCGATCCTGATCGGCACGATCGTCGACGAACTGGAGCGGCGCGGCGGGCGCTATGGCCTCGTGACGATGTGCGCAGCAGGCGGCATGGCCCCGGCGATCATCGTCGAACGGGTCGAAGACTTCGTCGACTGAGGCGCGGGGGCATGATCGCCGACAACACGCCCGTCATCATCGGGGTGGGGCACTATTCGGAACGGGTCGGAGAGCCCGGTTACGAAGCCCTGTCCTATATGGACCTTGCAGGGCGCGCCTTGTCGGCGGCGATTGCGGACAGCGCGGCGAGCGGTGACGTGGCAGGCGCCATCGACACGCTCGCCGCGATCCGCGCCTTCGAAATGTCGCGGCCCGACCGGAAACCCCCCTTCGGCGCGGCGGACAATGTACCGCGGGCGATTGCCAGGCGGGTCGGTGCCAATCCCGCGCGCGCGATCCTGACCACCACCGGCGGGCAGACCAACCAGCAGCTGGTGGGCGAATTTGCGACCGTGATTGCGGCGGGCGACAGTGCTTGCGCGGTGATCGTCGGCTCTGAGGCGATTTCGACCGTGCTGGCGCTCTCGGCCAAGGGTGAGACCCCCGACTGGTCGGAGGCCATCGGCGGCGATTTCGAGGATCAGGGCTTCGGGGTCGAGGAACTGCTCGAACCTGCGCTGATGGCGCACGGCGCGACCGGGGCGATCCCGCTTTATGCACTGGCCGAGAACGCCCGGCGGCACCGGCTGGGCATGGGGCTGGACGAATACCGCCGCGAAATCGGCAAGCTGTTTGCGCCCTTTACGCGCGTGGCAGCGGCGAACCCGCATTCGGCGGCGCCGGTCGAACGCAGCGCGGAGGAGCTCGCCGCGATCACCGACCGCAACCGCATCGTCGCCGAACCCTATCCGCGCATGACCGTGGCGCGCGATCAGGTGAACCAGGCGGCGGCGGTCATCCTTGCCTCGGCGGGCCTTGCGCGCGCGCTCGGCGTGCCGGAGGACAGGTGGGTGCATATCCACGCCGTCACCGCCGCGACCGAGCTGAAGCTCTCGCAGCGGCCCGATCTGTCTGGCAATCCGGCGAGCCTTGCAAGCGTCGATGCGGCGCTGGCGCGGGCGGGGAAGGGGATCGGCGACATGGCCTATCTCGACTTCTACTCGTGCTTTGCGATCCCCGTGTTCAACCAGTGCGACCATTTCGGCCTGACGGCGGACGACCCGCGCGGGCTGACGCTGACCGGCGGCCTGCCCTTCTTCGGCGGGGCGGGGAACAACTACTCGGCCCACGCCATCGCCGAAGCCGTGCAGCGCGTGCGCGGCGACCGGGGCTCGTTTGCCTTGGTCGGCGCGAATGGCGGCTGGATGAGCAAATATGCGACCGGCATCTATTCGGCGGTGCCAGCCGACTGGAGCGGGAACGACCGCTTCTCCGTGCTCCCCAAGGCCACCGACACGGTGCCGCCTGCGCGCGGGCCGGTGGAGAACGCCACGGTCGAAACCTACACCATCAACCGCAGCCCCAGGGGCGATGTCGCGATCTTCATCGGCCGCACGCAAGCGGGCGAGCGGGTGGTGGGCAATGCCGATCTTGCCGACCCTGCTACTGCGCAAGCGTTCGAAAGTGGAGAACCCTTCGGCAGGTGGCTGGCGCTGAGGCAGGACGAGCGCGGGCGCACCACGGGGCGGGTCGCCTGATCTTGCGCTCTCCCGCGATTTGCGGTAGTTGGTTTCAATTGAAACTATATCGCCAGCGGGGATGAGACCGATGAACGCACCCACCACGGCCACGGCGGCCAACGACCTGTTCGACAACCCGGCCGGCCTCGACGGGTTCGAATTCGTCGAATTCTGCGCGCCCGAAAAGGGCATGCTCGAGCCGGTGTTCGAGGCGATGGGCTTTACCCGCGTCGCGCAGCACCGTTCCAAGGACGTGCACCTGTGGCGGCAGGGCGGCATCAACCTCATCGCCAATTACGAACCCAAAAGCGCCGCCTGGTATTTCGCGCGCGAACATGGTCCTTCCGCGTGCGGGATGGCGTTCCGCGTGCGCGATGCGGCGGCGGCCTACGATCACCTTATCGCCAAGGGCGCGGAGCCTGTCGCGGTGCAGACCGGCGTGATGGAACTGCGCATCCCCGCAATCCGCGGCATCGGCGGGGCGATCCTCTATCTGGTCGATCGCTATGACGGCGCGCCCGGCGGCAACGGCCTCACCATCTACGACATCGATTTCGAATATCTGCCCGGTGTCGACAAGCACCCGGTGGGCGCTGGCTTCCACACCATCGATCACCTCACCCACAACGTCTATGGCGGGCGGATGAAGTATTGGGAGGAATATTACGAAACGCTGTTCAACTTCCGCGAGATCCGCTTCTTCGACATCAAGGGCGAATATACCGGCCTCACCAGCAAGGCGCTGACCGCGCCCGACGGCAAGATCCGCATCCCGCTCAATGAAGAGGGCGAGGGCGGCAAGGGCCAGATCGAGGAGTTCCTGCGCGCCTTCAACGGCGAGGGTATCCAGCACATCGCGCTGATCTGTGACGATCTGACCGCCTGCTGGGATCGCCTGCAAAAGCTCGGCGTGCCCTTCATGACCGCGCCGCCCGCAGCCTATTACGACATGCTCGCCGAACGCCTGCCCGGCCACGGCGAGGATGTCGATGCGCTGAAAATGCGCGGCATCCTGATGGACGGCACCACCGAAGGCGGCCAGCCCCGCCTGCTGCTGCAGATCTTCGCGCAGGCGCAGGTCGGGCCGGTGTTCTTCGAATTCATCCAAAGGAAGGGCGACGAGGGCTTCGGCGAAGGCAATTTCAAGGCGCTGTTCGAAAGCATGGAGCGCGACCAGATCCAGCGCGGCGTGCTCAATGTCGAGGAGCCGGCCCAATGAGCCACCCCGTAAACCTTTCCGGCATCCACCACGCCGCCTACCGCTGCAAGGACGCGCGCGAGACTGTGGAATGGTATTCCCGCGTGCTGGGCATGACCTACACCACCGCCTTTGCCGAGAATCACGTGCCTTCGACCGGGGAATATGATCCCTACATGCACATCTTCCTCGACGCGGGGAACGGCAACATCCTTGCCTTCTTCGAGCTGCCGAACCAGCCCGAGATGGGGAAAGATCCCAACACCCCGCAATGGGTGCAGCATCTGGCGCTGAAGGTCGCGTCCGAAGAGGCGCTGCTGGCGGCCAAGGCGCATATCGAGGCGCAGGGGATCGACGTTTTGGGGCCGACGCATCACGGCATCTTCAAGTCGATCTATTTCTTCGACCCCAACGGGCACCGCGTCGAACTCGCCGCGGATATCGGCACGGCCGAGCAATATGAAGAACTCGCTCGTGTCGCGCCCGTGATGCTCGAGGAATGGTCGCAGACCAAGAAAGCCCCCCGCCACGCCGATTGGCTGCACGAACTGGCCCGCGCGGAGCATGCTGCCAAGGCGTGACCGCGATCCCGCGAAGCTGATCAGCGGCCAACCACGGCATCAGCATCTGTTCATCGAGACCCGCTAAATAGATGAACGTAAGCGGGGTCGATTGCATGATCCCGCGGGCGCGATCAGACCGGCAAATACCGCACATCGATCCCGCCCCTGTTTGCCACTGGCAACGAAAGGAACGATGATGCGAACTCTTTCTACTTTGACCGCCGGCGCACTTGCACTCGCACTGGTCGCCCCAGCCATCGCGGCGCCCGGCGGCGCGCATGCCGGCCATGACCGCGCACAACCGCTGGCCCGCGCCGAAATGCTCGCCAAGGTGGAGCAACGCTTCGCCAGGCTCGATACCGACCGCGACGGCACGATCAGCGCCGCCGAAATGGCAGCCCATCGCGAGGCAAGGAAGGCCGCGCGCGCCGAACGGCTCGCCGCGATGAGCGCCGAAGACAAGGCGAGGTTCGAAGCGAGGAAGGAAGCGCGCCGTGCCGCGATGCAGGAACGCAAGGCCGCGCGGCTGGCCGCCGGTGAACCGCGCAAGAAGGGCGGCTGGCTTGCACGGGTCGATGCCAATGGCGATGGGGCGGTAACGCGCGACGAATTTGCTGCACGCGCGCTGCTGCGGTTCGACCGGATGGATGCCGACAAGAACGGCACCGTGACCCCCGAAGAACGCAAGGCCAGCCGCCGCGCCGCCCGCGGCTGACGCATGGTGACAGGCGGCGGCGGGCAGGCGCGATGAACGCACTTTCCCGCCGCCGCCGTCGACGCTGCGAGCCCGTCGCCGGGACGCACCCCCGGGTCCACGGCCCCATCACGCCGCCGAAACTCGATCAATCCTCGTGCAGGGCTGCGCAGCTCAGGCGGATTTCGGCCGCTGCAAAATCATAGGTCAGCGCCGAACAATGCGCGATCTGGTCGCTCCCGATACGGGTCAGCAGATCGGGCCGTCCGCGCCCCTTGCGACGGCTGACCACGATATGCCCTTTCTCGAAGCGCGGATCGTTTTCGGCGATTTCGCCCACGCGCGCAGGCGTGCCGTAATCTTCGACCCGCACCGCAAAGCGCGACACCGCGATGTCCCCCAGCATGATCGGATCAGCGATCCGCATCGTGCGGGTCGGACGCTCGACCCCGAAATCCATCACGGCCACTCCGTCCGAGCCGGGCTCGAACCCGCCGTTGCGGTGCGTCGCGATGAAATTGGCGGTCGGCGCGGTAATCAGGTTTTCGCTGCGTTCGCTGACGAAGATCATCATCAGGCGCTTTTTTCCCACCGCGACCTCGGTGCCGATCCGGGTGTTGCTGCGCCCTCCGCCGCGTGCCAGCGGCAGGCGCTGAACCGTTTCGCCCGGCGCCACGGCGCGCAGCGCAAAGGTGACACGGGCAAAGGGCAGGTGGTGGACACCGATCACCCCGTCGGCCCTCGCCGATGCCGGGCGGCCCGCCCAGCTCAGCGTCAGCGGCACAGGCCCTGCGCCGAAATCGGCGGAAACCTGCGCGGACTGTCCCTCGACCACCACCGGCCCGAAGCGCCAGCCGCGCGCGCGTTCGGGCGCCAGCATCAGCCGCGCGGCCACATCGGGGTTGACCACCGCCGGGCCGAATGCCTCGGCGCTGACTTCGAAGCTGAGCGGCACGCCGGCGACCGTGACGGTGACGATATTGTCTCCGCGCAGCACCAGCTCATCGGGCAGCGCGGCCTCGGGTGCAGCAGGGGCGGGTGCCTGATCCTGCGCTTGGGCAGGGGCTGCCGCGATCAGCGCGGCGGTGGCGGCGAGCAGTGCACGGCGCGTCATCGCCGGCACGCCGGACTTATTGCCGGTGCCGGTTCTTGCGCGCCTGATCGCGCAGCCAGACATCGCGGTCGAGCACTTCGGCGCGGGCGAACACGAACCAGATGAAGCACAATGACCAGGCGATCAGCCCGCTGACGAACAGCCAGACGCCGGTGCCCAGTTCGGGGCGCATCCGGTATTCGACGTAGTGGTCGGCAAACCACGCGCACAGGCCCGCGAGCAGCGCCAGCCAGACAATCATCTGCAGCCAGCCTTTCACGCCGCGCGGCACGATCGTGAACCAGCCCGAGGCGCGTTTGTAGACGACAAAGGGCTTGTTGCGATTGGGCATGGCGATCCTCGCTCAGTATCCTCACCATCCTGCCCCCTTTCGTTGAGCGCAGTATTTCATTTGTATCTAGACAGTTAGCCGTGCCTTCACAACTTTGAATTTGTTGCCCGGTTCCATTACGAGGCATTGGGGCCGGGCGGGCGTCCGCGGCGGGCGGGCGCGGTGCGTTCGGGCTTGACCCCGCGCCGCGCCAGCGCCTCGCGCAGCAGCACTTCGATCTCGGCGTTCACGCTGCGCAGCTCGGCATCGGCCAGCCGCTGGATAGCATCGTGAAGCGCCGGATCGAGCCGCAGCGCAAAGGCTTTCTTGCCGCTCATGCCTCCCCCATCAATAGAGCGACCCGGCATTGACCACCGGCTGCGCTTCCTGTTCGGCGCACAATACCACCATCAGGTTCGACACCATCGCCGCGCGGCGTTCGTCGTCAAGTTCGACCACGTTCTTCTCGCTGAGCATGTTGAGCGCCATTTCGACCATCGAGACCGCGCCTTCGACCAGCTTGGCGCGTGCGGCGATCACCGCTTCGGCCTGTTGGCGGCGCAGCATCGCGCTGGCGATTTCGGGGGCATAGGCAAGGTGCGTCAGCCCGCATTCGTCGACCGTGATCCCCGCCACCGAAAGCCGGTCGATCAGCGCGGCCCGCAGTTCGACGCCGACCTCCTCATGGTTGCCGCGCAGCGTGATCTCGTGATGCTCGATATCATCATAGGGATAGCGCGAACCGATCGCGCGCACCGCCGCTTCCATCTGCGCGGTGACGAACTGGCGATAGTCGTCGACATCGTAAAGCGCCTGCGCGGTGTCGGTGACGCGCCAGACGACCTGCGCTGCCATCTCGATCGGATTGCCGCGCGCATCGTTGACCTTGATCTTCTCGCTGATGACGTTGTTCGCGCGCACCGCGATCTTGCTGCGGGTCAGCCAGGGCAGCACCCAGCGCAGCCCCTCCTTGCGGTCGGTGCCCTTGTAGGCGCCGAACAGCTGGATCGCGGCGGCCTCGTTGGGGTTGATCATGTAGAAGCCTGCCAGGATCAGCAGGCCGACGATCCCTGACAGCACCGCAACCGCGATCAGCGGCACGCTCTTCCCGCCGACCCCGACAAAGAACGCCGCGCCTGCAATCAGGATCAGCACCAGGCTGACCAGCAGCATGACATAACCGCTTTGCGTGGAAGCGGCGGTTTCGCGGCTGCGGTTCAATGCAGCAGAGGCATTCGTGTTCATGACGTATCTCCATCCCCGATATAATTGCGATATCATGTTTATATCACGCGGCCAGCGCGTCAAGCGCGTTTCGTCGCGGCGCAGACCGATCAGCGCTTGGCGTTAGGGGCGCTTTGGGCGTAGCATCGCGGCACGGCGGTTCCGGGGGGAGGACGCAGAACAGTGAACGGCAGCGATACGACCCGCACCGATCCGCGCCCGCTGCTGTTCGTCAGCTATTCGCGCAGCGACCTCGAACGCGCGCGCCCGGTGATCGCACTCCTCCAGTCACACGGCTTTGATGTGTGGTGGGACGGGCGGCTCGAAGGGGGCGAGAACTTCCTTGCCACCACCGAGACCGCGCTTGAAAATGCGACATGCGTGGTGGCGCTGTGGTCGGCGACCTCGGTGCAATCGCACTGGGTGCGCGACGAGGCGCAGCGCGGGCGCGAGCGCGGGTGTCTGGTGCCGCTGTCGATCGACGGGACGATGGCGCCGCTGGGGTTCCGGCAGTTTCAAGTGCTCGACATCACCGGTTGGGACGGCACTCGCGGCCATCCGCTTGCCGAGCGGATCCTCGTCGCGGTGCGCGCGCGGCTGGGCGGAGCACCCGGTGCCGCCGCGCCAGTGCCGGTGCCCACCGCGATGCCGCCCCCGGCTGCGCGCGGATTTGCGCTGTCGCGGCGCGGGCTGGTCGCGGGCGGGATCGGGCTTGCGGGGGCAGCGGGCCTCGTCGGCGCGTGGCGCTTCGGGCTGATCGGCGGGGCGGGGGCGGCGAGCACGTCGATGGTAGTCCTCCCCTTCGCCAACGAAACCGGCGATCCGGCGCGCAAGTATTTCTCCGAGGGGCTGGCGCGCGAGGTGCGCGCGATCCTGTCGCGCAATCCGCGGCTGCGCGTCGCCGCCCCCACGTCCTCGAGCGCGCTCGGCGGCGAGGACGATTTCGCGATCGGCCGTAAACTCGGCGTCGCCCATATCCTGCGCGGCAGCGTGCAGCGCGACACCGCGCGGGTGCGCGTTTCGGCCGAGCTGGTCGAGATCGACGGCGGCGCGGTGCGCTGGGCCGAAACCTACGACCGCGCGCTTGCCGATGTCTTCGCGGTGCAATCGGAAATCGCGCAGACCGTGGCGCTCTCGCTGGTCGCCACGGTCGCCTCCGATACCGAGGCCAGAGCCGCCGCCAGCGCGCAGGGCGAGATCGGCGGCACCGCTTCGGTCGCCGCCTACGAGGCGTTCCTGCGCGGCATGGCGCTTTACGATCTGTCCGCCGGGGACGAGAGCGACCGCGCCGCGCTCGCGCAGTTCGAGGCCGCGGTGCGCGACGATCCCGCCTATGCCGCCGCGCACGCGATGCGCGCGACGATGCTGGCCGCGGTCGCCAACAATGTCGTCAGCGACAAGCGCGAGATGCGCCGCCTGTTCGATGCCGCGCGTGCCGCGGCCGAACGGGCCATCGCGATCGAACCGCGGCTGGCGCGCGGGCATCTGGCGCTGGGCTTCGTGCTCAACAACGGGCGGCTCGACCGGGCGGGGGCCGCGCCGCATTACCGCGCGGCGCAGCGGCTTGCGCCGGGCGATGCCGATGTGCTGCGCTCGGTCGCGGGGTTCCTCGCCTATGGCCCCGACGTGCAGGCGGCAACGCGGATGATCGGCGAGGTGCTGAAGCTCGACCCGCTCAACGCCCGCGCGTTCCGCAGTGCAGGCTATGTCGCGCTGTTCGCGCGCGACACCCGCACGGTCGCGGCGCGGATGCAGCGCGCGCTCGCGCTCAACCCGAGCATCGCCAGCGCGCAGTTCGCAATTGCGATCGCCTTGCTGATGGAGGGCGATGCTGAAGGCGCGCTTGCCGCGGCGGGCAAGGAGGCGGGCCAATCCTACGCGCTCACCGCGACCGCGATCGCGCGGCACCGGCTGGGCGATGCAGCGGGCTCGGATGCGGCCTTGCAGGAGATCGCCGAGGGGTTCGACAACAGCCAGTATCAGCAGGCGCAGGTCCATGCCCAGCGCGGCGAGGCGGCGGCGGCGCTGGCGCTGCTCGACGCGGCGTGGGAGGCGCGCGATCCCGGATTGTTGTGGCTGGCGAACGATCCGCTGATGGACCCGCTGCGCCGCGCCCCCCCTTTCGCGCAATTGCTATTGCGGCTGGGGTCATGATAGCTTTCGCCCCGGCACCCGGCTTGGGGCGCCGTGATCGGGGGAAGAGGACATGAGAAAAATCGTTGTGTTTGCGGGGCTTGCATCGGCTGCGCTGGCGCTTTCGGCATGCGGGAAGAAGGCCGAGGAAGCACCCGCTGCGCCCGCCACCACCGAGGCCGAGATGATGGCCCCTGCCGAAACGCCCGCCGCAATGCCTGCTGAAACCCCGGCGGCCGAACCGATGATGACCGAAACCCCGGCACCTGCCGACGATGTCGATCCCACCAACAATCCGATCGGCCCGGGCTGATCGCCCCGCCCGAGGGTAGGCTAGCGCGGGGGTAGCATCCGGCGCAGCCAGTCCTGCACCGCGGGATGCGCCAGCCGGGTGAAGCGGCTGGGCTTGCCCGCGGTGCCGCAGGCCTTGCCCGAGGATATCACCCCGATCACCACCGGGGTGCGCGGGCCCTGGGGGCCGGGTTCGAACACCATCAGCGGGCCGCCGCTGTCGCCGCTGCACGCCTGCTGGCGGTTGGCGCTGTCCGCGCACAAGACCGTATCGCGCGCGCCGTCGGGCGCCTTGATCGTGCGCTGACAGGCATCGGGGGTGCGCAGCAGGACCGTGCCGCGCAGCAGGCTGGTGGGCACCGGCCCCTGCGCCAGTTCGGTGCGGCCCCAGCCGAACACCTGTGCGGGCGCGGCGGGCGTGATGATCCGCGCATCCATCGCCTTGCCATCGGTGGCGACGGTGCGCGGCGCAAAGGCAGGCCCGGCACGCGTGCCGCTGTTAGGGTCATAGCGGATCAGCGCGACATCGAAATAATAGGGCTGCGCGCCGGTATAGGCGGGGTGCGGGTGGGCCGCGGTGATGCGGTAGCTGATCCCTTCGGCGCCGTTGGGATCGCTCACCCCCAGCCGCAGGCGGTGCCCGGTGCGGGTGATGTCGAGCCCCTGATCGGTGAGGCAATGCGCGGCCGTCAGCACCCAGCCGGTGCGCACCACCGTGCCGCCGCACAGCACGCGGCTGCTGGGCCCCACCGCAAGCGTGCCGATCCGTTCGGGGCGCCAGATCAGCGCCGTCCAGGGAGCAGCCCCCTTGGCAACCAGGCTGCCTTCCATGACATAGGCGGTGCTGGGGCAGACGGTGTCGGCATAGGTCACCCCGCGATAGGCGACGTGCGAGGTGGTGCAGATGTCCTCGGCCACCCGGCGCGGCGGCGTGGGAGGAAAAGGCGGCTCGGCACCCTCGACATCGGCGTCGCTATCGGCAGGCGGCAGCGGGGTTGCCGGATCGCGCGCAAGCCGGTTGATCAGCCAGTTGCACGCGCGCCTGAAGCCGGCGGTGCAGCCATCATGGATCAGCGCATAGGCGCGCGGCGTATCGCGGGCGAGGCGGTTGCCCGCGACCCATTCGTCGGCAAGCACGAAGCAGGTTTCCTCCGCTCCCGCCGCGCAGCCGCGCGAGAGCAGCGCTTCGGCGCGGGCAGTATCAGGCGGCGGATCGTCGGGCGGTGCGCTTGCCAGAAGCAGCATGCCCGCCGTCCCGCAGGTATTCGCGCGTTCGGCCGCCGCATCCGCGTCCGCGCTTTCGCACAGCGCGATCAGCAGGTCCTGCGCCTTGCGCACATCGCCCGCGGCAAAGCCCCCGTCCTGATACCGCATGGCAAACGCGTGGCAGGCGGCGCGGTCCCCGCCATCGCAGGCAGCGAGCATCGCACCCTCATCGCGCAGCCGCGCGGCGAGGGTGCAGGCATCCGCGCTTGCCGGGCAACCCCGATCCAGCGCCGCGAGAGCGCGTGCGTTCGCCGCTTTGTCATCGGGTGCGCTGCGTGCGGCGAGTTCCTCCTGCGCCAGATCGAAACAGGCCAGCCCGCCGTATCCTTCGCAGGCGCGTTCCAGATCGGCGAGCAGCGCGGCGCGATCGTCCCGCCATACCGGGCCGAAGGGGCGGCGCGCGGCGGTGCATTCGAAACTGTCGCCCGCCGCCGCGCAGAGCTTCGCGGCGATGGTGCGGGCTTCCTCGCGCGCGGCAGGGCTGCGGCGCGGGCCGGTAAGCGATTGCACCAGCGCAAGGCAGGACGCCGTATCGCCGCGCGTGCAGGCGACGCGGCGCAGATCATCGGCAGCCGCGCGGTTGGCACGCGCGCCGACACCGTCTTCGACCAGCCGCGCATGGGGCGCGCAGGCATTATTTGCACCAAGCGTGCAGGCGCGTGCGAGCAGTTCGGCCTGTTCGGCGCTCACCTCCCAGCCATCGGCGAGCCGCACCAGATCGGCAAGGTCGCGGCACGCCTGCGCGATCCCGCCATCGCACGCCTTGCGCCACAGCAATTCGGCGACCGGGCGGTTCTGCGGCTGCCCCGCGCCGTCGCGCAGCGCGGCGGCAAGCGCGGTGCAGGCAGGCAGGTCGCCCCCCTCGCACAGCGCAAGATCGGCGGCGTAATCCTGCTGTTGGCGGGCGAGCACCGCGGCGTCCTTTTCGGGCGCGGCATAGCGGGAATCGGATTGCGGATAGGTGCGCGGGCCTGCGGGGCTTTGCGCGGCGAGCGGGGCAAACGCGCATACCGCGACCACCGCCGCGAGAAACCGGAGCCATGCCATCCTCAGCGCCTCCCCACCTCAGCCGCTCGCACCAGGTTACGCCCTCGTTGCCGTAGCGTCAATTTGTGCGCTTGGTGCTTGTGCGGGGGCAGCGGGCGTGATTAACCTTGGCCAGCACGGCCGGGCGCGCACGGGGGGTGCGCGGCGGAGGCGTGCCAAGCGGCGGGGGACACGACCGAGCCATGCCAGCAAGCAACCCTTCGCCCGCTGCGCTTCCCGCCCCGCTCGATGCCGATTGGCAGCCGCATCTCGCGCTCGGGATCACCGGACACCGCGCGGCCAACCCTGCCTACAGCGCGCATGCGGATGCGATCGGTGAAGGGCTGGGCGCGCTGTTTGCCCGGATCGAGGCGATTGCGGCAGGCCTACCGGGCGCGCGCGGCGCGGTGCGGCTGCACAGCCTGCTGGTCGACGGCACGGATCAGCTTGCCGCCGACCATGCGCTGGCCACGGGCTGGGAACTGGCCGCGGTGCTGCCCTTCGGCGCGCGGCTCAACGCCGCGATCAATGCCCATCCCGAAAGCCTTGGCGATGCCGATGCGCTGCTGGCGGGCGGGGAACCGCAGAATCCTGCCGCGCGCGCCAAAGTGGTGGCGATCCGCACCACCACCGCACGTGCGCGGGTGTTCGCGCTGGCCGATCGCGATAGCGAGATTGCGGGCCTGTGGCGCGCCAGCCTTGCCGCGCCGGACGACATCGCAGCCGCGCGCGCGTTCGATACGCTCGCCTCGGAGAATGTCGCGCTGGCTGGACGGGTGATGATCGAACGCAGCGATCTCGTCATCGCGGTGTGGGACGGCCGGGTCAGCAATCTGCCCGGCGGCACGGGCCACACCGTCACCGCCGCGCTGGCGCTGGGCGCGCCGGTGCTACTGATCGACCCCGCGCAGCCCGCGACCTGGCGCATTCTCACCCGGCCCGAGGAATTGGGCCACCCCGCGACGCTTGGTGCCGCCCCCGACTGGGCGCGGCTGGAAGCGATCATCCGCGCCGCGATCATGGTCGAAGGCTGGTCGCCCGCGCAGCCTTCGCGCGAACGCTGGCGCCCCCGGTCGAGCCGCCTGTTCGGGCTCTACCGCCGGATCGAGCGCGTGTTCAGCGGCGCGCCCGGCGCGTTGGGATCGATGCGCGTTCCCTACGAAGCGCCGCAAGCGATTGCCACGGGCAGCGGGGCAGCGGTGATCGCCGCCGCCGCCGCGATGCCCGGCGGCGACGGAGCGGTGGCGCGCGCGCTGGCGGACGAGGTGTTGCCGCTTTACGCTTGGGCCGACGGGGTCGCGAACCGGCTGGCCGATGCCTATCGCTCGGGCATGTGCGTGAACTTCGTGCTCGCCACGCTCGCGGTGGTGGTGGGCCTCGCCTATCTTCCGGCGGGGATGCAGGAGGAAAAGTGGGGCTTTGCGCTGGCCGAGTTGCTGCTGCTGGGCGGGATCATCGCGCTGACCGCGGCGGGCCTGCGGCTGGGGTGACACCGGCGCTGGTTCGCGATGCGGCGCGCGGCGGAATATCTGCGCCACGCGCCCGCGCTGCTGGTGCTGGGGGTCGCACGCCCTGCCGGACGCTGGCCGCAGCCGGGCGGCGGCGGCCACGGGCACGCGCACGGCCACGGGGGCGGGCAGCTCGCCGACCGCTGGCCCGAACATTTCGCCCGTCACGCGCTGCGCGATGTCGGGCTGCCGCAGGTCGCGGTGACGCGCGATTACCTGCGCGCAGGGCTCGAAGGCGCGGTGCTGCCGCATATCGCCGGCCAAGTCGCCTATCACCGCAGCAAGGCGCGCAATCTGGCGCGCGCGCATCACAGGATCGACAAGGTGGCCGAGGCGTGTTTCGTGCTCGCGGTGCTGGCGGTGGCGGCCTATCTTGCGCTCAAGGGCGCGGGCGCGCTGGGATGGGTGCCCAAGGCGCGTGCGCATGATCTGTCGGCCTTCTTCACCTTCTGCGGGGTCGCCTTCCCGACGCTGGGCGCGAACCTTGCCGGGATCCGCTATTTTGCCGATTTCGAACGCTTCGCCGCAATCTCGCAGGCCGCCGCCGACCGGCTTTCGGGCATCGGCGCGCGGGTCGAACTCTTGCTCGGCGGCGATCCTGCCATGCTCACCTACCGCGCGGTCGCCGATCTGGTGCATGCGCTCGACGATGCGGTAATCGACGAGATTTCCGGCTGGCAGGCGATGTTCGGGGCCAAGCCGCTCGCGCTGCCCGCCTAGGCGGACGCGCCGCTGTCGAGCGCGCCCATCGCGCGGGCAAGCAGCGCGCGGCGGCACGGCCCGCCGATCGCCACCGCAAAGCGCGCAAAGCGGCGCTGTTCGGGCCACATCAGATCGGGCACCGTGCCCGCGGCGGCGCAGGCATCGAATTGCACCATGCCTTCATGCCGCGCATGCTTGGCGATCCGCCGCATCAGCATCCGGTGCGGGGCAAAACCGCGCGCGCGGGCATCGATCCCCAGCGCCAGCCCATAGCCGCGCGCATCCGACACCAGCCACGCGGCCATCGCCACGATCGTCTCCCCCGCGGCAAGGCTGGCCAGCCGCACCGCGCCGCGCTGCTGTCCGGCGGCGATCACGCTGCGCAAGGTGGCGGGCGCAAAGGGTGCCGCGCCCAGCGACCCGCCGCCGCGTTCGAGCGCGTGGAACGCCGCCAGCCACGGGCCGCAATCCTCGGCATGGCGGTGGAAGGCCAGCTTGAGCGGGCCATGCGCCACCGCTAGCAATGCCTCCTGCTCTTCCATCCGCGAGCGCATCAGCATTTCGGCGCGGGGCTTGGCGGGAATGTCGGGGCGCCAGGCGGAGCGTGCAAAACCGCCCCAGCCGTGCAGCGCGCGCCCTTGCTGCGCGCACAGGCTGACCAGCGCGAGCGTGGCGGGATCGTCGAGCGGGAGCGCATCGGCAAACAGCCCGCCGGCAAGCCCGGGCCGCGCATCGAGCTGCGCCAGCAGCGCTTCCCAGAAGGCGTGTTCGGCGCCCGCGCGCACCAGTGGCGTGCCGATCAGGCCGGTATGTGCATGCGCTGCGCCAAGCGGCCAGGTGTGCCATCCGCCCAGCCAGCCGGTGCCGGGAAGGCGTTCATATGCGATCGGCAGCATCCCGATCCAGCCGCCCGCGCGATCGCACACCACCGCCAGCCGCGCCGGGTAATCCTCTAGTAAGGGGGACAGGCACCAATCGGCGGCAAGCACGTTGCCGGGCGCCGCGCAGGCGGTGAGATTCGCCCAGCGGCGACGATCCGGCGGGGTCAGGCGGTCGCTGCGCAGGAACTGCACGCGCAGCCGTTCGCTTCCCAAAAGCGGGAAGGGGGAGGGGTGTTCGCCTCCGGACATGCGCGTATCGCGCACCGCGGAAGGCGGCACCAGGATGGGTTCGATCAGCGACATGATTGCGGCCCTGTGCGAGTAAACCCTACTCGAATAATCAGCGCCTTAGTAGCAAGCTGGTGAAGGCTCCGTTAATATATGATAATAAATCAGTAGCCTGCGGCCTGCCCGTCCTTGCGCATCTCGGTCGCGCCGGAATAGACTCCGGTCACGGGATCGCGGGCGATGATCTGGTATCCGCCGAAGGGGATGCCGGTGGTCTCGACCTCGACCTTGTGGCCCATCGCGCGCAGCGCCTCGACCGTGGCGGCGGGGATGCCCGGTTCGACCTGAAGCACGCCCAGCGTGTCTATCGGCGCGGTATCGGCGGGGCTTCCCGCCAGCGCATCGGTCGGCTGGCGGCCGCCATCGTGGTGCAGCCGCGCGGCATCGCCCGCTTCCTGAAGGTTCATCCCGTAATCGGCAAGGTTGATCAGCACCTGCACATGGCCCTGCGGCTGCATCCCGCCGCCCATCAGCCCGAAGCTTGCCCAAGGCTTGCCATCCTTTCTGATGAAGGCGGGGATGATCGTCTGGAACGGCCGCTTGGCGGGGGCATAGGCATTGGGGTGCGCGGGATCGAGGCTGTAAAGCTCGCCCCGGTCCTGAAACATGAAGCCGAGCCCGTCGGGCGCCAGCCCGCCGCCCATCGCGCGATAATTCGACTGGATCAGGCTGACCATCATGCCCGAACTGTCGGCGACGGTCATGTAGGTGGTGTCGCCTTCACCCTCCAGCTTGGGCGCGGTGAGCGCGCCCGGCGAAAAGGCCGGGGTGGCGCGGGCGGGATCGATCAGCGCGAACCGCTGCCTACCATATTTCTCGGTCAGCAATTCTGCCGGAACGCGCGCGAAGGCCGGATCGGCATAGAACCGCGCCGCATCCTCGAAGGCGAGCCGCTTGGCTTCGGTGATGTAATGCAGCACCTGCGGGCTGCCGCGCTCCCACTGCGACAGGTCGACGTTCCTGAGGATGTTGACCATCTGCAGCGCGGCAAAGCCCTGACTGTTGGGCGGCAGTTCGCACAATTCGTAGCCCTTGCGATAGGCGGTGCAGGCGACGTTGACCCATTCGCTGTCATGCGCGGCAAAATCGGCGAGTGTAAAGGCGCTGCCCTGCCTCTGCAGGTAGTCCACCATCACCCTGGCAAGCGGCCCTTCGTAAAAGGCATCGCGCCCGCCGGTGGCAATCGCCTCCAGCGTGTTGGCGAGATCGGGGTTGCGAAACATCTCGCCCGCGCGCGGGGCGCGGCCGTTGGCGAACCATGTCTTGCGGGCATTGGCGAAATCGAACGGGGTGCGCTGTTGCTGCGCTTCGTAATTCTTCAGCCCGCGTTCCAGATACATCGCGATCACGGGGGCGACCGGGTGGCCTTCGCGGGCATAGCGGATTGCAGGGGCGAGCACCTGCGCGATCGGCAGCTTGCCATAGCGGGCATGCATCTCGAACCATGCATCGACCGTGCCGGGGATGGTGACGGGCAGCGCGCCCACCGGCGGCAGGCTGGTCGCGCCTTCGGGCAGCTTCGCCTTCAATTGCGCCAATGTCTGCCCCGCAGGCGAGCGGCCCGAGCCGTTGAGGCCCACCAGCGCGCCGGTCTTGGGATCGTGAATGATCGCGAACAGATCGCCGCCGATGCCGTTGCCGGTCGGCTCCATGAGGCCGAGCGCGGCATTGGCGGCAATCGCGGCATCGACCGCGCTGCCGCCCGCTTTCAGGATATCGAGCGCGATCTGGGTTGCGAGCGGGTGCGCGGTCGCCGCCATCGCATGGGGCGCGATCACCGGCGAGCGGCTCCACGCTGCGCCGACGGGCCGGGCGCCTGCGCCGATGCCTTTCGTGGCCTCGGGCGTGGAGGCAGCATGGGCCGGAGGCGGGGCGTCGTCCTGTGCGGCAAGGGGCGCAGCGGCGAGGGCAGTTGCGGCGAGCAGCAGCGGAGTAAGTTTCAGCATGGAGGCCAGACTAGGCGGCGCAGCGGAGGGCGCAAGCACCGCAGCGCGCGCCCCATGAAAAGGGCCCCCGGTGTTGCCACCGGAGGCCTTCTCGCAATCAGCCGTGAACCTCGGTTCAGGCGTGATAGGCTCAGTGATATTTCGCCCAGGTCACATCGAAGCGGTCGGCGTTCATCACCTTGTTCCAGGCCGAGATGAAGTCGCACACGAACTTGCCCTCGTTCCCGCTCTCGGCATAGACCTCGGCCTGCGCGCGCAGGATCGAGTTCGATCCGAAGACCAGATCGGTACGGGTCGCGCGCCACTTTTCCTCGCCGCTCGCGCGGTCGGTGCCGACATATTCCTCGTCGCCGCTGTCATCCACGGGGGCCCACTTGGTCCCCATGTCGAGCAGGTTGCGGAAGAAATCGGGCGTAAGCTTGCCCGGCGTTTCGGTGAGGACACCTATTTTGTTGCCGTGGTGGGCGTGCTTGCTCACCGCGCCCAGCGCCCGCATCCCGCCGACCAGCACGGTCATTTCGGGGACCGACAGGCCGAGCAGATGCGCGCGGTCGATCAGCATTTCCTCGGTGCGGACCTGTGCCTTGGTCTTGAGGTAGTTGCGGAAGCCATCGGCGAAGGGCTCGAGCGGCTCGAAGCTCGCCGCATCGGTGTGTTCGTCGGTCGCATCTCCGCGGCCACCAAGGAAGGGCACTTCCGTTTCGAAGCCCGCATCCTTGGCGGCCTTTTCGATGGCCGCGTTGCCGGCAAGCACGATCGCGTCGGCCATGCTGAGCGTGCCGCGGTGCGCTTCGATGGTGTCGAGCACACGGCCCAGTTCCTCGGGATCGTTGACCGCCCACGAACGCTGCGGTTCCAGCCGGATGCGCGCGCCGTTGGCCCCGCCGCGGTGGTCCGAATTGCGATAGGTCGAGGCCGAAGCCCACGCCGCCTTGACGAGTTCGCGCACCGACAGGCCGCTGTCCATGATCGCCGCCTTGAAGCGCGCGACTTCGGCATCGGACGGGGTGGTGCCCTGCGGCACGGGGTCCATCCAGATCAGCGTTTCTTGCGGAACCTCGGGGCCAAGATACTTGACCTTGGGGCCCATGTCGCGGTGGCACAGCTTGAACCATGCGCGGGCAAAGGCATCGTCCAGCGCCGCCTGATCGTGCAGGAACCGTTCGGAAATCTTGCGATATTCCGGGTCCCACTTCAGCGCCATGTCGGCGGTGGTCATCATCGTCGGCACCTTCTTCGACGGGTCGCGCGCGTCGGGGGCCATGTCTTCGGGATCGGGATTGATCGGCTGCCACTGGTGCGCGCCGGCGGGCGACTTCACCAGCTCGAAATCGTACTTGAACAGCAGCCGGAAATAGTCGCCGCCCCACTGGGTCGGATTGGGCGTCCAAGCGCCCTCGATCCCCGAGGTGGTGATGTTCCCGCTGGCGATCTCGTCCGCGTCATTAAGCCAGCCAAAGCCCATCAGGTGCAGGTCTTCGCTTTCGGGCGCGCCGCCGAAGGTGTCGGCGGGGTGCGCGCCGTGCGCCTTGCCGAAGGCGTGGCCGCCCGCGGTGAGCGCGACGGTTTCCTCGTCGTTCATCGCCATCCGCGCAAAGGTTTCGCGCATGTCGCGCGCCATGCCTTCGGGATCGTGCGGATTGCCGCCCGGACCTTCGGGATTGACGTAGATCAGACCCATCTGGATCGCGGCGAGCGGGTTTTCGAGCGCCTTGCCTTCCTTGGGCTGGATGCGGGTGGCAACGCCTTCGTTGACCCACTGCTCCTCGGTGCCCCAGTAGACGCTTTCCGGCTCGAACACGTCCGCGCGCCCGCCGCCGAAGCCGAACACCGGGCCGCCCATCGATTCGATCGCGACATTGCCGGTGAGGATGAAGAGGTCAGCCCAGCTGATGTTCTTGCCGTATTTCTGCTTGATCGGCCACAGCAGGCGGCGCGCCTTGTCGAGGTTGCCGTTGTCGGGCCAAGAATTGAGTGGGGCAAACCGCTGCTGGCCCGAGTTCGACCCGCCGCGCCCGTCGCCGGTGCGATAGGTGCCCGCCGCGTGCCAGGCCATGCGGATGAAGAAGGGACCGTAATGCCCGTAATCGGCCGGCCACCACGGCTGGCTGTCGGTCATCAGCGCGGTGAGATCGGCCTTCAGCGCATTGTAATCGAGCGCATTGAACGCCTCGGCATAGTCGAAGTCTTCGCCATAGGGGTTCGCGCTGCGCCCGCCTTCGGTAAGGATGTCGACCTGCAGGGCCTGCGGCCACCAGTCGCGGTTGGTGCGCCCCAGAAGGTTGCGCATGTCGACGCTGCCGTTGAACGGGCAGCCGCCGCTGATATCGCCGGTTTTTGCATCCATGATTGTATCTCCTCTCATGTGCCAGACTCGCCTCGGGGGCGCAGCCTATGGGGGGAGAATGACGCGATGATGATGGTGCGTCCAATCGATTAATGCGGAGGGTTTGATTGAGTGGGGCGATCAGTGCCGCGCGTGGCGCACAGCAAAAAGAGCGGGCCCCCCGGTGGAGAGCCCGCCCCTTTCCATGTCACTTTTGGGCCGGATTACGCCGCCTGCGCAATCGCTTCCACCGGCTCGTTGCGGATCAGAAAGTCGAACGCGCCCAGACCCGCCTTCGCGCCTTCGCCCATCGCAACCACGATCTGCTTGTGCGGCACGGTGGTGCAATCGCCCGCGGCATAGATGCCGGGGATATTGGTCGCGCCGTGATCGTCGGTGACGATTTCGCCGTGCTTCGACAGTTCGAGGCCCGTGCCCTGCAGCCATTCGGTGTTGGGGACAAGGCCGATTTGGACGAATACGCCTTCCAGATCGATCCGGCGTTCGTCCCCGCTCGCGCGGTCTTTCACCACCATGCCGTTCACGCGGGTGCCATCGCCCAGAACCTCGGTGGTCTGGCCATTGGTGATGATTTCCACGTTCGGCATCGAGCGCAGTTTGCGCTGAAGCACTTCGTCGGCGCGCAGCTTCACGTCGAATTCGACCAGCGTGACGTGACCGACGATGCCGGCGAGGTCGATCGCCGCTTCAACACCCGAATTGCCGCCGCCGATCACCGCGATGCGCTTGCCCTTGAACAGCGGGCCATCGCAGTGCGGGCAATAGGCCACGCCCTTGTTGCGATATTCCGCTTCGCCCGGAACGCCGAGGTTGCGCCAGCGTGCGCCGGTCGACAGGATCAGCGAGCGCGCGCGCAGGGTCGCGCCGTTGGCCATCACGACTTCGTGGAACCCGCCGACATCCTTGCTTGCGCGCAGTTCGACCGCGCGGGCGAGGTCCATCAGGTCGATGTCATATTGGCCCACGTGGCTCTTGAGACTGTCGGTCAGCTTGGGGCCTTCGGTATAGGGCGTGCCCGGCAGGTTCTCGATCCCGAGCGTATCGTTGAGCTGCCCGCCGAAGCGTTCCGCTGCGATCCCGGTGCTGAAACCCTTGCGCGCGGTATAGACCGCGGCAGCCGCACCGGCAGGGCCGCCGCCGACCACCAGCACTTCGAACGGGGCCTTGGCGCTGAGTTTCTCGGCAGCGCGCGCATCGGCATTGACGTCGAGCTTCGAGAGGATCTCGGCCAGTTCCATCTTGCCGTTGTAGAACGGCTCGCCATTCAGGAAAGTCGCGGGCACGGCCATGATGTCGCGGCGCTCGACCTCGTCCTGGAAGGTGCCGCCTTCGATCAGCGTCGCGGTGATGCGCGGGTTTTCGAGCGCCATCAGCGTGAGCGCCTGCACCACGTCGGGGCAGTTGTGGCACGAGAGCGAGAAGAACATCTCGAAATTGAAATCGCCTTCGAGCGCGCGGACCTGTTCGATCAGATCGGCGTCGACCTTGGGCGGGTGGCCGCCGGCCCACAGCAGCGCGAGCACCAGCGACGTGAATTCGTGACCCATCGGGAGCCCTGCGAACCGCACCCACTTCTCCGCGTCGCTCGCGCGGCGGATGATGAAGCTGGGCTTGCGATCGTCGGTGCCGTCGAAACGCGCGGTGACGAGATCGTGCTGCGCGGCGATCTGTTCGATAAGCTGGCGGGTCTGGCGCGACTTCTCGCTGTCGTCCAGCGAGGCGACCAGTTCCACGCCTTCGCGCAGGTTCGCCAGATAGGCTTTGAGCTGGGTCTGCATTGCGGCGTCGAGCATGAGAAATCCTTCGGGCGCGGGGCCGGTCAAAGGCCGCGCGGAATGTGGTGATGGCGAGGGGATGGCAGCAACACAGGACCGGCCCGGACGCCCCGAAAGGGGGGAGGGGCGAACGGCCGGTCCCGGCTACGACCCGGGAGCCTTTTGGCAACTCCCGGGGTGCTGCGACAGGCGCGCCTGCTTATGTGGGGCGGCGCGCCTGCCGGTCCTTGTAAGGCCTTATGCCTCAGATCTTGCCGACCAGGTCGAGCGAGGGGGCCAGCGTGTCGCTGCCTTCTTCCCATGCTGCCGGGCAGACCTGACCGGGGTTGGCACGCACATACTGCGCGGCCTTGATCTTGCGGGTCAGTTCGTTGGCATTGCGGCCCACGCCTTCGCAGGTGATTTCCATGATCTGGATCACGCCGTCGGGATCGACCACGAAGGTCGCACGGTCGGCCAGACCCGAATCCTGACGCAGCACGCCGAAGTTGTTCGACAGCACGTGGTTCTGGTCACCCAGGAACGGGAAGGTCAGCTTGCCGATCTTGTCCGAGGTGTCGCTCCAGGCCTTGTGGCTGAAGTGCGTGTCGGTCGAGACGGCATAGACTTCGACGCCCATGCTCTGCAGCTGGGCATACTTTTCGCCCATGTCCTCAAGCTCGGTCGGGCACACGAAGGTGAAGTCGGCCGGGTAGAAGAAGAACACCGACCACTTGCCCGCGAGATCCGCGTCGGTGACGGTGAAGAAGTCCTTGCCCTTCTGGAAGGCGGTGGCGGTGAAGGGGGTGAGGGTCGAACCGATGATACCCATGGGAGTTTGTCCTTGTGTTGGGTGGTTGAGAGAGGCTTGAAACCGATGGTGCCCAGATAGGCGGTTTTGCGCTGCACAAAAGTTGATTTGTGCGATTGCGAAGATCGGAATTTTCAATCTGTCAAAGGCGGTGAAAGTCTTTCCGCCGCGCGATGGTCGGACGGTCTTGGGTTAGGCTGGGCTGTTAATTCCAAACCTCAGGGAAAACCGATGAAATGACACCAGACTGCGACCAACACCACGAGCTGAAAGTTTGAGAGCGTTCACAATCATCATTTTGTCGCGACGCGTAACAATTGCACTTTTTTTACCACTGACGCGCAACTTACCTTGGCTAACGTTCAGGTAGCTGCTGCGGCGTTGTTGCAAATCATACACCGTTATGTCACGTTGATCGTATTGTAACCGCTTGAAAAAAGGTCGCCGGTCGCATGCGTAAACCTTACAAGGCTCCAAAGCTCACCCTGCTATCAGTGGACGAGGGTCGCGCATTGATCAAACCAGAGGACGAGGAGCGCCTGATTGCTGCCAAACGAGAGCGGCTCGACAAGCGTCCGGCTACCCTCGAGGACGTGCCGCGATAGTCCAAGCCACTGATCGCATCGCTGTGCGGAGCGCCCGCCACGACCATAGGCCGGGGCGGGACGATCCGGACAGGTTGGGTCTTACCGGTTGGCGCCAAAGAATTCGGCCAGATCGGAGCTGAGCCGGTCGGTCACGGTTGCGAAGACCGCATGCGGTTCATCGGCATATTCGATCAGCCTGGCATTCGCGATCCCTGCGGCGGCCTTGCGGCCCGTCGCTTCGATCGGCACGGTCTTGTCGTTGGTGCCGTGGATCACCAGCGTCGGCACGTTGAAATGCGCCAGATCGGGGCGAAAATCGGTATAGGCGAAGGCCGCGGCCGATTGTAGCGTCGCATATTGCGACGCCTTCATCGCGGTCTGCCACGCCCAGTGGCGTTCTTCCTCGCTCACCGGGGTGCCGGGGCCGCCGACGCCGTAGAAATCCTTGAAGAATCCGGTGAAGAAGGCGCGGAAATCGTCCTTCATTCCCTCGGTCATTTCCTTGAAGGTCGCATCGGGCACGCCTTCGGGATTGTCGTCGGTCTGGAGCATGTAAGGCACCACCGAACTGACCAGCGCCGCGGCGGTCACGCCCTTGCCGCCGTGCCGGCTCATGTAACGCGCGATCTCGCCGCCGCCCATCGAGAACCCGGCAAGGCCGATATTCGCATCGAGCCCGAGACGCGCGATCAGATCGGCCAGATCGTCGCTGAAGGTGTCGTAGTCATAGCCGCTTGCCGCATGATCCGATCCGCCGAACCCGCGCCGGTCATAGGCGATTGCGCGCATCCCGTTGTCGGCGAGGTGCATCATCACCGGGTCCCAACTGTCGCCCGAGAGCGGCCAGCCATGAATCAGGATCACCGGACGGCCTTCGCCCAGTTCCTTGTAACGGATCGCGGTGCCATCGCGGGTAGTGAAATAGGCCATGCAGTCGTCTCCTTGCCGAAGCGTTGTCTCGGGCAAGGGAAGATGCGGCGCGCGCGAAAGTTCCTTGGCGGTCAGCCAGGGTGTGGCGTGGCAGGGGCGGCGCGTCAGCGGCCGGTCTGGCCGCGGTGCAGCAATTTGTGATCGGCCAGCACCAGCGCCATCATCGCTTCCACCACGGGCGTCCCGCGCAGGCCGACGCACGGATCGTGTCGGCCCCTGGTGACCACTTCGACCGCTTCGCCCGCGCTGTTGATCGATTCCACCGGGGTCAGGATCGACGAGGTCGGCTTGAAGGCGACGCGGCACACCACCGGCTGCCCGGTCGAGATGCCGCCCGCCGTCCCGCCCGCGTGGTTGCTGGCGTATTCGGGCATTCCGTCCTTGCCGGGGCGCATCCGGTCGGCATTTTCCTCGCCCGTCAGCCGCGCGGCATCGAAGCCGTCACCGATCTCGACGCCCTTGACCGCATTGATGCTCATCATCGCGGCGGCCAGATCGCTGTCCAGCTTGGCATAGATCGGTGCGCCCCAGCCTGCCGGAACGCCGGTGGCGACGCACTCGACGACTGCGCCCAGCGATGACCCGGCTTTCCGCGCCGCATCGACCTTTTCTTCCCAGCGCTTCGCGGCGGCAGGATCGGGGCAGAAGAAGGGGTTCTTGGCGATCTCGGCATGGTCGATGTTGCCTGCGTCGATCCGGTCGCCGCCAAGTTCGCAGACGTAGGCGGTGATCGTCACCTCGGGAATCACCAGCCGCGCCACCGCACCCGCCGCCACACGCGCCGCAGTCTCGCGCGCTGAGGAACGCCCCCCGCCGCGATAGTCGCGGATGCCGTATTTCGCGTCATAGGCGTAATCGGCATGGCCCGGACGATATGCTCGCGCAATCTGCGAATAGTCTTTCGAGCGCTGATCGGTGTTCTCGATGTGCAGCGCGATCGGCGTGCCGGTGGTCCTACCCTCGAACACCCCCGAGAGGATCCGCACGATGTCGTCCTCGCGCCGCTGGGTGGTGAAGCGGCTGGTGCCCGGCTTCCTTGCATCCATGAAGGGCTGGATGAAGTCTTCCGAAATCGCGAGGCCCGGAGGGCACCCGTCGACGACCGCGCCAAGCGCAGGCCCGTGGCTCTCTCCCCAAGTGGTAAAGCGCAGCACGCGCCCGAAGGTGTTCCAGCTCATGGGTTGGGTTCCTTACCGCAAAAGCGCCGCGTGTCGAGCAGGCGGCGTTTTCCTACTGCATGGCCGCGCGCTATCCTGCCGCCATGACCTGCGCCATGCCCTATTTCTTGCTGACTGCCGGCCTTGCCGCAGGTTTTCGGGGGAGCAGGGTTTTTGCGTTCTGGACAGTGTCTCATGTGTCTCCAACACGCGGCACGCGCGCGCCTGAATTGCGGACAGCGGACAACCTCCCTCTGGCTTTAGGCCCTGCGATGCGCCAAGGAACAAACCATGATTGCAAAGCTATCCGGCAGGCTCGACAGCACGGGCGAAGACTGGGCCATCGTCGATGTCGGCGGGGTGGGCTATCTGGTGTGGTGCTCCAGCCGCACGCTTGCCGCGTTGGGATCGGTGGGCGAGTTCTGCACGGTCCACACGCAGATGCAGGTGAGCGAGACCGACATGCGCCTCCTTGGCTTTGCCGACAGCGCAGAACGCGACTGGTTCCGGCTGCTGACCGGGGTGCAGAGCGTCGGCAGCAAGGTCGCGCTGGCGATCCTCTCCGCGCTCTCGACCGGGGAACTGCGCGAGGCTTGCGGCAAGGGCGATGCCGCGATGGTGACTCGCGCCAACGGGGTGGGGCCGAAACTGGCGGCACGGATCGTCAACGAACTGAAGGACAAGGCCGGCGGTATGCCGGGCGGCGGCGGGAGCTTTGCAATTGGCGCGGCGGCGGCGCCCGCAGGCAGCGTCGGTGCCGACGCGGCGAGCGCGCTTGAAAACCTCGGCTTCAAGCCCGCGGTCGCGGCGCAGGCCGTTGCCCGCGCGCTGGAAGAACTGGGCGAGGGCGCGAGCGAGGGTGATCTGATCCGCGTGGCGCTGAAGAAGGCGGCCGGGTGATGGTCGGCACTTTCCTCCGTCATCCTGAACTTGTTTCAGGATCCATCAGGAATTCTGCGCGGCCCTACCGGCGGAAACCCCAGCCCTGCGGCGAGATCATGCCATTCGGGGTTCTCGCTCTCGATCAGGTTGATCTTCCACTGCCGGTGCCAGCGTTTCAGTTGCTTTTCGCGCAGGATCGCGTGCTCCATATCGCCGAACAGCTCGTAGCGGACGAGACGGTGAACTTTGTAGCGGCTGGTGAAGCCTTCGACGACGCCATTGCGATGTTGCCAGAGCCTGCCGATCAGGTCGCTGGTGACCCCGATATAAAGTGTGCCGTGTGGCTGACTCGCGAGGATGTAGACGCAAGGGTTGCGCTCTTGCCGCATGGCCCGGAGGATGCCGCGCGATGGATGCTGAAACAAGTTCAGCATGACGGAATTTCAGAGGATTATTCCCTTCTTCGTCACCCTGAACTTGTGCCAGGGTCTATGGCGTCGGGATGCGCAGTTCGTGGAAGTGAGAAGTGAAGCGAGCTGCCATCGCTTTTGCCATTCTTATCGGTGGCATGTTCGCCGGAGCATGGATTGACGATTGGCTCGACATCGACACTTGCCTCGACCGGGGCGGCGCATGGGATTACCAGCGCGACACATGCAGGTATGAATGACTGACCCCCTCCACACCCCGATACATTGTGGCGCCCGCCAGCCCGGCGACCCGGACGCTGCCCTGCGCCCGCGGCGCCTGGCCGAGTTCGTCGGGCAGGAAGCCGCCAAGGGCAACCTCGCCGTCTTCATCGCCGCCGCGCGCGCGCGGGGGGAGGCGATGGACCATACGCTGTTCTTCGGGCCCCCGGGCCTAGGCAAGACCACGCTGGCGCAGATCATCGCGGGCGAGCTTGGCGTGGGCTTTCGCGCCACCTCCGGCCCGGTCATCGCCAAAGCGGGCGACTTGGCCGCGCTGCTGACCAATCTCGAACCGCATGACGTGCTGTTCATCGACGAAATCCACCGCCTTTCGCCCGTGGTCGAGGAAGTTCTCTACCCTGCGATGGAGGACCGCGCGCTCGATCTCATCATCGGCGAGGGGCCGAGCGCTCGCAGCGTCCGCATCGACCTGCCGCCCTTCACGCTGATCGGCGCGACCACGCGGCAGGGGTTGCTGACCACCCCCTTGCGCGACCGCTTCGGGATTCCGGTGCGGCTCAATTTCTACACCCATGCCGAGCTTGAGAAGGTCGTCACCCGTGCGGCGGGGTTGATGGGGCTCGCGATCCAGCCCGACGGCGCGCACGAGATCGCCCGCCGCAGCCGCGGCACCCCGCGCGTGGCTGGGCGGCTGCTCCGGCGCGTGCGCGATTTTGCCGATGTCGCGGGCGCGCCCAGCGTGACCCGCGCGGTGGCGGACGAGGCGCTGACCCGGCTCGAGATCGACCGGCTGGGCCTCGACCTGATGGACCGGCGCTATCTCACGATGATCGCGACCACCTACAAGGGCGGCCCCGTGGGGATCGAGACGCTGGCCGCCGGTCTTGCCGAGCCGCGCGACACGGTGGAAGAAGTGGTCGAACCCTACCTGATCCAGCTGGGACTGGTCGCGCGCACCGCCCGCGGGCGGATGCTCAACGAAGACGGGTGGAAGCATCTCGACATGACCCCGCCAAGAGAATCGCCCCCGGTGCAATCGGGACTGTTCGAGGACTGATTCCCGCCACCGCCAGTCGCAGCCTTAACCATTTGGCTAACGGGGCTGCCGTTTTCGGTGCCACTACGGGACAGGCAGGGTGAAATCGGCCGTTTTGCGGGCAATTTCGGGCGTTTCGCGCCCCGATCCTTGGTTAACCCGATTGCCCGTCGCAGCCTTCTGCCATCAAATGCAGGCTGGATTTGGCAAAGGTGCGGCTCCTCGCGCGCCGGGGCCGCAATTTGAACAGGGTAACCGACCATGTCGCTCAAACTGGCCATCGCAAAGCTGTCTGCCGCCGCGGCAGGGGTTGCATTGTTGCAAGGCGGCGCGGTGCGCATGGCCGAGCCGATGAACACCGATACGCCCGACTTCGCCACCAAGATCGATGGCAAGCTGGTCGCGGTCGATCCGGTCACCGGCGCACGCTACATCAAGACCCGCGAGCGCGTGATCCCGATGCCCGAGGAACGCCGCCGCCGGATCGTCGAGCGGACGGTCGAATGCCAGCCGGTCGGAGCCTATGATGCCGCCGGCGCGGCCAGCCTGCCCGATCGCACGGTGCAGACCTATACCGACACGAACGAATGCCCCCCGTTGATGCAGGTTGCCTACATGCCTGCGCCGCTTCCGCCCTTGCCGCCGATTTCGGGCGGCGGTGGGCCCGGCGGCGGCTGGGGCGGCGGTTTCGGCGGCGGCTTTGGCGGCGGGATCGGCGGCGGCTTCTTCGGCGGCTTCTTCGGCGGCGGCGGATCGTCGTCGGGCGATGTCTCGGTTACCACCACCACCTCGACCTCGGGCAGCACCAGCGGCTCGTCGAGCGGGTCGAGCGGGGTCGTGATCGATATCGACATCGACAATTCGACCACATCGTCGTCCGGCGTGATTTCCTCGTCGACCACTTCGTCCTCGGGCGTGGTGAGTTCGTCGACCGGAGCGGTGTCGAGCAGCACGGGCCAGGTGTCGAGCACCAGCAGCACAGGCGCGGTCTCGTCCTCGACCGGTGCGGTGTCGAGCACCAGCACTTCGGGCAACGTCTCCTCGTCGACCGGGGCGGTGTCTTCGTCCTCGGGCAATGTCTCGTCGTCGACGGGCGCAGTGTCGAGCAGCACGGGCGCGGTGTCGAGCTCGTCGGGCAACGTGTCCAGCTCGTCGGGCAACGTGTCCAGCTCTTCGGGCAATGTCAGCTCCTCGACCGGCGCGGTGACCTCGTCCTCCTCGTCGAGCTCGTCGTCGTCATCCTCGTCTTCGTCGTCGTCCTCTTCCTCCTCGTCTTCGAGTGGCGGGACATCGGGCGACATGACCAGTAGCACGAGCAGCAGCAGCGGCAGTTCGTCGTCCTCGTCGAGCAGCAGCTCCTCGTCCTCGGGCAGCAGCGGTTCGTCGGGCTCCTCGTCGTCTTCCTCGTCGAGCAGCAGCAGCAGCTCGTCTTCGTCCTCGTCGTCGACCTCGGGCAGCAGCGGCACCACCGGCGGTCACGATGTGCCTGCGCCGCCGATGACGATCCTGTTCGGCCTCGCCGCCGCAGCAGTGCTGGGCCGGCGCAAACTGATCGGCTGACGCTGCCTTCGCGGCGCACAAAAAAGGGCGGCGTTCCATTCGGAAGGCCGCCCTTTTTGCGTTTCACCGGGAAAATTATCGCGGCAATGGCGCCGCCGTCTCGACCGGTAGCCCGGCGGCTTCCCAAGCGATCAACCCGCCATCGAGATGCACCACCGGCGCGCCGGTGACCGCAGCGAGCCGTTCGCCCGCGATGGCGGAGAGGCGGCCCGAACGGCAATAGAGCACCACCTCGCGTCCGTCCGACAGGTCGAGCGTTTCGGGTTCGAAGCGGTCGAGCGCGATGTGCTCCGCGCCCGCAATGCGCGCTTCGGCGACCTCGGCATCGGTGCTGACATCGATCAGCCGCACGTTGCCCGCCGCGATCCGCGCGGCAAGCTCGGCTGGTGTCAGCGCGGACAGCGGGGAAGGGGCAGGGTTCGCCGCGCCGCCTTCGTCCGCGAAAGAGGCGAAGGCCAGTTCGAGCCCGAACGGCGGCGAGGGAGCATCGCGCTTGGGCTGCTCCCCGTCCGCCTCGCCCCCGCAGGCCGCCAGCGCCAACAGCGCTGCGGACCAGAGCGGAAGGACGAGACGGGCGCGGATCATGCGGTTCTCACGCTGCCAGCTTGCGCAGAACGTAATGGAGAATCCCGCCGTGGCGGTAATATTCCATCTCGTTCGCGGTATCGATCCGGCACAGCGCGGTGAAGGTGAAGCGCGTGCCGTCTTCGCGGGTCACCTCGACCGTGATGTCCTGACCGGGCACCAGATCGGCAAGGCCGCGGATCGAGAACGTGTCGGTTGCCGACAGGCCGAGCGTTTCGCGGGTGTCGCCTTCCTTGAACTGCAAGGGCAGCACGCCCATGCCGACAAGGTTCGAACGGTGGATCCGCTCGAAGCTTTCGACGATCACCATCCGCACGCCCAAGAGGATCGTGCCCTTGGCCGCCCAGTCGCGCGAGGAGCCGGTGCCGTATTCCTTGCCGCCGATCACCACCAGCGGTGTGCCGGCTTCCTTGTGCTTCATCGCGGCATCATAGATCGCCATCGTCTCGCCGCCGAAGGTCGAGAAGCCGCCTTCGACGCCCGGGACCATCTCGTTCTTGATGCGGATGTTGGCAAAGGTGCCGCGCATCATCACTTCGTGGTGGCCGCGGCGCGAACCGTAGGAGTTGAAGTCCTTCTTGGCGACCTGATTGGCCATCAGGAAGCGGCCCGCGGGGCTGTCTTCCTTGATCGATCCGGCCGGGCTGATGTGGTCGGTGGTGACCGAATCGGCGAGGATCGCGAGCGGCTTGGCATCGACGATGTCGGTGACCGGCGCCGGGGTCATGGTCATGCCCTCGAAATAGGGCGGGTTGGCGACATAGGTCGACCCGGCGCGCCACTGGTAGGTGTCGGACGGCTCGACCGTGATCGCCTGCCAGTGCTCATCGCCCTTGTAGACGTTGGCATAGCGCGATTCGAACATCGAACGGTCGATGTTCGCGGCGCGGTGCTCGGCGATTTCGGCGTTGCTCGGCCACAGGTCGGCGAGCATTACCGGCGCGCCGTTCTGGTCGTGGCCGATCGGGGTGGTGGTGATGTCCTCGGTGACCGTGCCCTTCAATGCATAGGCGACCACCAGCGGCGGCGAGGCGAGGAAGTTGGCGCGCACATCGGGAGACACGCGGCCTTCGAAGTTGCGGTTGCCCGACAGGACCGATGCCGCGACGATGTCGTTGCCGTTGATGGCGGCGCTGATCGGCGCAGCCAGCGGGCCGGAGTTGCCGATGCAGGTGGTGCAGCCATAGCCGACGAGGTCGAAGCCGACCGCATCGAGGTGTTCCTGCAAGCCCGACTTGACGAGGTAGTCGGTCACAACCTGCGATCCGGGTGCCAGCGACGTCTTGACCCACGGCTTGGGCTTCAGGCCGCGTTCGTTCGCCTTCTTGGCGACGAGGCCCGCAGCGATCAGCACATCGGGGTTGGAGGTGTTGGTGCAGCTGGTGATCGCGGCGATCACGACGTCGCCGTCGCCGATGTCGTGGGCCGCGCCCTCGACGCCGACGCGGACGGCTTCGGCCTTGCCGTAAACCTTGGCAAGGTCGCCGTTGAACAGATCATCGACGTCCTGCAGCACGACCTTGTCCTGCGGGCGCTTGGGACCGGCAAGGCTGGGCACGACCGCGGCCATGTCGAGGCTGAGGGTCTTGGTGAAGACCGGCTCGTTCGCGGGATCGAACCACATGCCCTGCGCCTTGGCGTAGGCTTCGACCAGCGCGATGTTTTCTTCCGAGCGGCCGGTGAGGCGCAGGTAATCGAGCGTCTTGTCGTCGATCCCGAAGAAGCCGCAGGTCGCGCCGTATTCAGGTGCCATGTTGGCGATGGTCGCGCGGTCGGCGAGCGTGAGGTTGGCAACGCCCGGGCCGTAGAACTCGACGAAGCGGCCCACCACGCCGACATTGCGCAGCATCTGCACGCAGGTCAGCACGAGGTCGGTTGCGGTCACGCCTTCGGCCATGCGGCCTTCGAGGTGGAAGCCGACCACTTCGGGGATCAGCATCGAGACCGGCTGGCCGAGCATCGCGGCTTCGGCTTCGATCCCGCCGACGCCCCAGCCCAGCACGCCCAGACCGTTGATCATGGTGGTGTGGCTGTCGGTGCCGACGCAGGTGTCGGGATAGGCGACCATCACGCCGTCGGGGCCTTCGGAAGACCACACGGCCTGCGCCAGATGCTCGAGGTTGACCTGGTGGCAGATCCCGGTGCCCGGGGGCACGGCGGTGAAGTTCTGGAAGCTCTTCGAGCCCCACTTGAGGAAGTCGTAGCGTTCGGCATTGCGCTCGTATTCGAGCGCCATGTTGGCTTCCATCGCCTTGGGGTGGCCGAATTCGTCGACCATCACCGAGTGATCGATCACGAGGTTGACCGGCACCAGCGGGTTGATCTTGGCGGTGTCGCCGCCGAGCTTCTTGATCGCATCGCGCATCGCGGCCAGATCGACCACGCAGGGCACGCCGGTGAAGTCCTGAAGGAGAACGCGCGCGGGACGATACTGGATTTCCTCGCCCGTCGCGGGGTTCGCCTGCCAGTCGACCAGCGCCTGGATGTGCTTGCGATCGACGGTGAAACCGCCGTCCTCGAAACGCAGCAGGTTTTCGAGCAAGACCTTCATCGAAATCGGCAGCTTCGAAATATCGCCCAGCTGCTCTGCCGCCTTGGCGAGCGAGTAATAGGCGTATTGCTTGCCGCCCACATCGAGCATCTGGCGGGTGCCGAGCGTATCCTGGCCGATTGCGGTCATGAGAGGGGTTCCATCCTTCTGATTGGCCCGCCCCCGATCCACACGAAGACTAGTCTTCCAAAGGGGCGCGGTTTTTCGTCGCCGCTCCTGCCCACCCCCGCGCGCGAGGTCAAGGGGGGCAGGGGACTTTGGGGCCTCATGCAAAGGTGTTATTCGAACACCGTAGCGGCACCCGGACGCGGTGCGCGGGCGGCGATCCAGCAGCCGGTCACGATCAGCGCGGTTCCCGCCAGCGTCGGCAGCGCCACGCCCTCGCGGAAAAACAGCCAGCCGAACACCGAGGCCCAGACGAAGCCCGAATATTCGGTCGCCACCAGCGCGCTGGCCTCGGCCCGTGCATAGGCCCAGGCGATCGCCGCCGATCCGCACACGGTGAGGACGGCGGCCGCGCCGAGCGGTGCCAGCGCCGCAGGCTCCGGTGTCTGCCACAGGAACGGCGCAAGCCCGAGCAGCACGACACCGCTCACCCCGCTATGAAAGGTCGCGATCTCCATCGGCCCGGCCACCTGTGCCTGGCGGCGGATGACAATGAAATTGTACGCATACAGCAGCGCCGAGATGAACAGCGAGGCAATGCCCAGCGCGGTGCGCGCATCGAACGCGCCTTGCCCGATCCTGCCGCCGACGATCACCAGCGTGCCGGCAAAGCCCAGGAGGCTCGCCCCGATCGCATGGCGGCTGATTACCTCGCCCAGCAGCACGCGCGCTAGATAGAGCGCGATCAGCGGGGCGATGAAGGAAAGCGCGATCGCCTCGGCCAGTGGCAGCACGGTGAGCGCATAGAAGAACGTAAGGGCCATGAAGGCCGAGACGATCCCGCGCTCGATATGCAGCCTCAGCGCTGCCGTGCCGGGCATCCGCCCGCCGCGCAGCCACCACAGCGGCGCGATCAGCGCCGCGCCCATCAGCGCGCGCAGCAGCGTCGCGGTGTAGGCGCCGATCATCAGCGCGGCCTCTTTCATGAAGGCGTCCATCAGCGACAGGAAGCCCACGCCCGCAAGCGCGGCGGCGAAGGGGAGCAGGGCGTGGTCACGGCGCAACATGGCGCACCCTTAGGCAAGACCGCCGCCAAGGTCACATCCCAAGTGTTGCCCCCGATCAAAGGCGTGAACATTAATGCAGGTGAAAGCCAAGGTGGTTGATAGGGGCGCGGTGCTGCGGGTAAGGTCGCGGTCACGATGATGCGTGCGGTGATGTTCCGGCGCGGGGCGAAAAGGCTGAACGGATAATGACGAGTTTCTTGGGCAGGTTGGCAGGCGGCGCGGCAATGGCTGCGCTGGTGGCGACAGCGACGCTGGCGCAGAACGCGAGCCCCCGGCCCGCGCCTGCACAGGCTCCCGCGCCGGCCCCCGCGCCTGCGCCCAATGCGTCCGATGCCTTCACCAAGGCGTTTCCCGGTGCCGTCGCCGATCCGGCAACCGCGCAGCCTGCGGCCCCGGCCGCGCCGCTGGTGCAGGCCTGGACGCTGGCACAGGCCAAGGCACTGGTCGCGGTGATCGAAGGGATCGGCGCCGAAGGGCTCGACCCCAAGGATTACGATCTCGCCCCGCTCAAGGTCGCGCTGGCATCGGGCCCGTCGGACGAGTTGAACCGGATGGCTTCGCAAAGCTTCGTCTGGCTGGTCGAGGACCTGCGTGACGGGCGCACTCCGATGGATGCGCGCGAACAGTGGTTCGTGGTCGATCCCGATCGCGATGCCAACCCTTCGGGCACCGTGCTCGCACAGGCGCTCCAAACCGGCGATATCGCGGGCACGCTGGCCAAGCTTGCGCCCACGCACCCCGATTACGCCAAGCTCAAGGCCGAACTCGCCGCGACTTCGGACGGACAGGTGAGCAAGCGCAAACTGATCCGCGCCAACATGGACCGCTGGCGGTGGCTGGCGCGCGATCTGGGGCCGCAATACCTGATCACCAACGTGCCCGAATTCCAGCTGCGGCTTACGGTGAAGAACAAGATCATCAAGACCTACCGCACCATCGTCGGCAAGCCGGGCCGCACCGCCACCCCGCAGCTGGCCGAAGTGGTCGAAGGCGTGGTGTTCAACCCGACCTGGACCGTGCCGCAGTCGATCGTGAAGGGCGAGGGGCTGGGCGCAAAGGTGCTTGCCAATCCCGCGTGGGGCAAGCGCAACGGCTATGTCGCGACCAGGGGAGCGAACGGATACGTCAGCGTGGTGCAGCAGCCCGGGCCGGGAAATTCGCTGGGCCAGATGAAGCTCGAGATGCCCAACGAGCATGCGATCTTCTTCCACGACACCCCGTCGCGGCACCTCTTCGCCAATGAATTCCGCGCATTGTCGCATGGCTGCGTGCGGACCGAACGCGCGCTCGAATTGGCGATCACGATGGCGATCGTCGGCAAGGGCGCGACCCGCGATGAGGCGGTGGCGATCTCGACCGGGGGCAAATACACCAAGGTTGCGTTGCAGAAGCCGTGGGCAGCCTACATCACCTATTTCACGATGGCGACCGACATCAACGGCCAGATGGCGACCTTCAAGGACATCTACGGCCGCGACACCAAGGTGCTCGCCAGCCTCGATCAGCCGCGCGTGCGCAACCGTTCCGCGGTGCCGACCGACGAGGTGATCGTGATCGAGGACGATCTTCAGGACACCTGAGCCGGGGCGGGATCAGCCCAGCGAGGTTCACACCCGTTCGCAAGGGGCCGCGCCTTTTGCGAACGGGGGCCGACCTGCTTCGACAGTTTCAAGGAGCCGCGCGCAATCTATCGCGGCGCCGGGGTGTAGGAAACGTCAGTATCCGCTGATCGAAGGGCGCGGCGACAGGTCGAGCGGCGCGCGGTCGATCATCGCGAGCGCGGGCACCGGCTGGATCGAGCCATCCTCCTCCAGCCCCAGCGAATCGGCATAGAGCAGCCTGCCGCCCGACAGGTGAAGCAACGCCTCGCGGAACTGCGCGGTGCCCATCGCAAAGCATCCGTTCGAGCGGCCGAGACGCCCATACTGCGCCAGATGCGAATCCTCGGCATAGCTTGCGTGGTGCATCACGATGTAGCGCCGCAGCGCCGCCTCGTTCGACTGGTCGAGCCCGCCCAGCCGCACCGAGGTGCCATAGCGCCCCGTGTACCATTCCCACGTCACGTAAGCCCCGCGGCTGGTCGCGTTCGAGCCTTCGATATTGCTGAACTGCTTGAGCCAGCCATCGTGCTGCGGGTCCGATCCGGTGCCGTGGCTGACGTGGTGCGACTTGATCTCGCCGCGTTCCAGATTGACGAAGTGGAACCGCGGCTTGGCCGAATGCAGCCCGAAATCGGCAATCCCGACGATGTCGCGCCGCCAGATCGCATTGCCGTGGCGGACGAGTTCGCGTTTCGCGATATCGAACAGGATGCGGTCGCGCGGGGAGCCGCCCATCGGCGCGGCGAACACCCGTGCCGGCAGCGCAAGCGCGGCAGCAGTGGCCAGGGTTCCCTTGAGAATATCGCGACGCTTCATTGTCTCTCAACGTAAACGGGCGCTGGCGCGTTCCCAATAAGGGGCCAAGCAGCCTGTCGTATGCTAGCCTCCACTCGTCGCCGGGGGAGGCGGAAACGCGCTGTTCTGCGCTGCCATCGCCAGCATCGAGGCGGCATGGCGCGCGGCGACCTTGCGCGCATCGTCACCATAGCCGCCGCCCAGCGCGCTTGCCACCGGAAGCCCGCGCCCGCGCGCCTCGCCAATCACGAACCGGTCGCGCGCTTCGAGGCCCGCATCGCTCAGCGCGAGCCGCCCCAGCTTGTCGTCGCCATGCGGATCGACGCCCGCCTGATAGAGCACGAAATCGGGGGCGAAATCGTCCATCACGCGCGGCAGGTGCTGCCGCAGCACCGCCATGTAGGCATCGTCCGCGATCCCGTCAGGCAGGCCAATGTCGAGGCTGGAGCGCGCCTTTCGCACGGGAAAGTTCTTCTCGGCGTGCAGCGAAAGCGTGAAGATGTCCTCGCGTCCGGCGGTGAGGCTGGCGGTGCCATCGCCCTGATGCACGTCGAGGTCGACGATCAGCACGCGGGCCGCTTGGGCCTCGGCAATCAGGCGGTTGGCGGTGACCGCAAGATCGTTGAACACGCAATAGCCCGCGCCCGTGTCGTGCAGCGCATGGTGGCTTCCGGCTGCGGAATTGGCGGCATAGCCGTGCTGCAGCGCCAGCTGCGCGGCGAGCCAGGTGCCGCCGTTGGTGTGACGCACACGGTCGCGGATCGCGGGGGTGACGGGAAAGCCGATCCGGCGCTCCTTCTCGCGCGGGACTTTGGCGCGGAACACCTCGTCGACATAGTCGGGGCAGTGAACCGCTTCGAGCCATTCACGCGGGCAAGGCTGCGGCGCGTGTTCGGTGATCGGCGCGCCCGAGGCGCGCAGTTCCTCCATCACGAGATAGTATTTGTCGAAACGGAACGATCCGCGTTCAGGGCGCGGGGCCATGTAGTCGGCATGGTGGACCACGTGCAGCATCACCCGCGCGCCGCCGTGTTGGAGACACATGAGACACTGTCCAGAAGCGAAAAAACCCCCTGCAAGCGCGGGGCGGAAAAAGGCATCGCGGCAAGGGGAGGGCCGATGATCATGCGCGCCAGTCTGCCAGCATCAGCGGCTGTAGGACAGCCTCACATCCAGCCCGAATGTTCGGCGAGAATTTTCACCCCCAGCCCGATCAGAATGAGGCCGCCGATCCGTTCGGCCCATTCACCCATGTGATCGCCCGCGCGCCGGCCCAGCACCACGCCCGCGCCGCTCAGCGCGAAGGTCACCAGCCCGATCAGCAGCGCCGCAGCCCAGGGCGAGACGCCGAGCGTGGGCAGCGTGATCCCTGCGGCGAGCGCATCGATACTGGTGGCGACACCTGCGATCAGCAGCGTTTTGCCGGTAAGCGCAGGCGCATCCTCATCATCATCGCCGCCGAAGCCGAGCATCCTGACGCCAAGGAAGGTCAGCAGACCGAAGGCGATCCAGTGATCGAACGCCTCGACATAGGTGAGCGCGACCGCGCCGATCACCCAGCCGGCCAGCGGCATCAGCGCCTGAAACACCCCGAAGGTCGCCGCAATCGCTAATCCCTGACGTGCAGAAGGCCGGAATTTCGCGCCCTGCGTCAGCGCAACGGCAAAGGCATCCATCGCCAGCGCGAGGGCAAGGAGGAGGGCGGCGATCATCTTTTCGGGCTTTGTGCAAGAGTGGCAAGTTCGGCGAAAATGGTATCCTCGCTGCGGCTGGCGGCGTTGCGCCAACTTGTCGCGGTGTCGCGGTTGAGCAGTTCGCCTCGCGCCGACAGCACCAGCAAGGCAGGCGTGCCGGGCATCTCTGCAAGCCCGAAACGGCGCGCGATGTCGAGGTTGCGGCCTTGCCCGGTTTGCGGCACCCCGACATCGACAAAGACGACCTCGTAACGCTCGGCCGCGAGCGCGGCAAAGCGGGGGGTTTCCAGCCATCCGGCGAGCGCGCGGCTGTCGTGGCACCAGTTCGCGCCCATCACCATTAACACGCGCTTGCCCGAGGCCGCGGCGCGCGCGAGCGCGGCATCGACTTCGGCGCTGGCATCGGCGCTCGCAGCATAGGGCTGCGCTTCTGGGTGGGCCGCGGCGGCATCAGGCACGCTCGCACAGGCGCCCAGCGCCAGCGCGAGGGCGATCGCCAGAGAGGCGCGGATCACTCTGCGGCTTCGGCGGGGGCGGCGTGAGGATCGAAGGCGGTGGCTTCACCCGCTTCGATCGCGGCGGCCTTTTCCTCGACCAGCCGGACGATGTGATCGAGCATCGCCTCGTCGTCGATCGCGTGGGCTTTCAGCCCCGACAGATAGACCATGTGCTTGCCATTGCCGCCGCCGGTAAGACCGATATCGGTCTCGCGCGCTTCGCCCGGGCCGTTGACGACGCAGCCCAATACCGACAGGCTCATCGGGGTCTTGATGTGTTCGAGCCGCTTTTCGAGCGTTTCCACCGTGCGGATCACGTCGAAACCCTGCCGCGAGCAGGACGGGCACGACACCACGCGCACACCGCGGGTTCTGAGGCCCAAGGCCTTCAGCATATGGTAGCCGACCTTGATCTCCTCCTCAGGTTCTGCCGAGAGGCTGACGCGGATCGTGTCGCCGATGCCCGCCCACAGCAGGCTGCCCATCCCGATCGAGGATTTGACCGTGCCGCCGATCAAGCCGCCCGCCTCGGTGATGCCGAGATGCAGCGGGCAATCGACCGTTTCAGCGAGGCCATGATAGGCCGCGACCGCGAGGAACACGTCCGACGCTTTCACCGCGACCTTGTATTCGTGGAAATCGTGATCCTGCAGCAGCTTGATGTGGTCGAGCGCACTTTCGATCAGCGCCTCGGGGCAGGGCTCGCCATATTTTTCGAGCAGGTCTTTTTCGAGGCTACCGGCATTCACGCCGATCCGGATCGCGCAGCCATTGGCCTTGGCCGCGCGCACGACTTCCGCGACGCGCTGGGAGGAACCGATATTGCCCGGATTGATCCGCAGGCAGGCCGCGCCGGCGTCTGCGGCCTCCAGCGCGCGCTTGTAGTGAAAGTGGATGTCGGCCACGATCGGGATGTTCGCGCCTTGCGTGATCTTCTTGAAATCGCGCGTCGATTCTTCCGTTGGACAGGACACGCGGATGATGTCCGCGCCCACATCCTCGCACCGCCGGATCTGGTCGAGCGTCGCGCGCACGTCCTCGGTCGGGGTGTTGGTCATGGTCTGAACGGTGATGGGAGCGTCCCCACCAACGGGGACATTCCCCACCATGATCTGGCGCGATTTGCGCCGCTCGATCGTGCGCCACGGACGGATGGAAGACATGGCCGCGCATATAGGCTGCAATCGGTGGCGGGGCAATGACCCGCGGGCGCTTGACACACCGCGCCGCCGCGCCACTCTGCCAGCGCGAGGGGAAAAGAGATGCTGACCGAGAGTGCGATCCAACTGCGCAGTAACGCGCCGAGCATGGTGATGCGGCTGGTGAAAGCGCTGATGCGCTGCCAGACGCCGGTATTCCCGCTCGACGCAGAGGGTTTTCGCGCCGCGATGGCGGGCCGCACGCTGCCAGTCGATGCGCCGATGCCCGATTCATTCCGCAAGCGCTTCATCGTGGAAGAGAGCGAGATGCTGGGCCACAAGGTGGTCACGCTCCACCCCAAGGCGGGGCCGGCGCCATGGCACATGATCTATTTTCACGGCGGCGGGTTCGTGCGGCCGATGTTCAAGGTGCATTGGCCGCTGGTCGCCGCGATGGTAACACGTTGCGGGATCAGCGTGACCGTGCCGCTTTATCCCGTGGTGCCCGAGGCGCGCCATGCCGATCAGGATGCGCTCGCCGATGCGGTGTGGGCCGATCTTGCCGCGCGGCACGATCCTTCGCGGATCATCCTCAATGGCGATTCTGCGGGCGGCCACATGGCGCTGGCGCTCGCGCTCAGGCTGATCGCGGCAGGGGGCGCGCAGCCGGGCAAGCTGGCGCTGTTTGCGCCATGGCTCGATCTGGGGCTGGCAGACCCCGCGATCGCCGCGGTCGAGCCGCATGACGTGATGCTCAAGATCGGCACGCTGCGCGCCTGCGGTGCGCTGGTGGCCGAGGCGCGCGCGCTGGACGCGCCCGAGGTCAGCCCGCTTTATGCGTCCACCGACATGCTCGCAGCGCTTCCGCCGACGCGGATCTGGACCGGGCGGCACGACCTGTTTATCGTCGATTCGCGCAGCTTCCTTGCCCGCCTGCGCGGCGCCGGGGTGGACGCGCGCCTGTATGAATACGAGGGCGCGCCGCACGTCTTTATGGCGATCCTCCCCACCCGCGAGGCCAAGGACGCGCTTGGCCTGCTGGCGGAGTTCATCGCGGACTAGCTCGGGAATTTCGCCCCGGTCTGATCCTCGGACAGCTTCCAGAGCTGATCGGCATGGCTGGGGTTGAGCGCATAGGAACGCACCCCCGCGGTCGAGGATTCGTCGTCGACCGATGCGACATGGCAATCCTCGCAATAGACGCCGCCCTTGCCCTCAAGCTCGGGCGCGGTTGCCGCCCAGCATGTCGTCGCCGCGCCTTGCGGGATGGTCTTCCACTGGAAGCCGCCATCCGAACTGGTCACGCGCTTCATCAGGCCTTCGCGCATTTCGGGCGTCATGTGGCGGCCGAGATTGGTCTCGATCCCGCCGGGATGCACCGCATAGGCGTGGATCCCCAACACCGCGTATCGCGCTTCGAGCCCCACGGTAAACAGCACATTGGCGGTCTTCGACTGGCCATAGGCTGCCCAGGGATCATAGGGCCGGCGGGCGAAATGCGGGTCGGCAAAATCGACCTGCCCCATGAAATGCCCGCGGCTCGACAGGTTGACGATCCGCTGCGCGCTTCCGCGTTCGATCAGCGGCATCAGTTCGGCGGTCATCGCGAAATGGCCGAGGTGGTTGGTCCCGAACTGCATCTCGAACCCGTCGGCGGTGTGCAGGAACGGGGTCGCCATCACGCCCGCATTGTTGATCAGCAGGTCGATCTTGTCGAACCGCTGGCGCGCGCGCGAAGTGGCGGCGCGGATCGATTCCAGGCTGCCGAGATCGAGCGTGATCGTGTCGAGCGCGGCTTGCGGCTGATCGGTGCGGATCGCGGCGACGCTGGCATCGAGCTTTTCCTGATCGCGCCCGGCCATGATGACATGCGCCCCGCGCGCTGCCATCGCGCGCGCGGTTTCCTGACCCAGCCCCGAATTCGCGCCGGTGATGAACACCGTGCGCCCCGACAGGTCGATCTCTGCCAGCACCTCGTCCGTGGTGCTGGCCCAGCCGAATTCGCTCATTGCGCTCTCCCTCACAGTTTCAGTTCGTAGAGATACTCCGGATCGTAGTGATCGCCCACCTTGAAGGTGATGTCGGCGATCTTTTGAAAGCCATACCGCTGGTAGAACCGCTGCGCGCCGTGATTTTCGGCATAGACGCTGAGCAGCACCGCATCGTGACCGCGGCTGCGCGCGGTTTCCAGCGTCCAGTCCATCAACTGCGCGCCGACGCCGGTGCCGGTGTAGCCGGGCAGCGCATAAAGCTGCGCCAGTTCGATCGGATCGACGGCATCCGAATGGTCAGTGAACTTGGTGGGATGGCGCAGCTTGCAGAAGGCGACGAGCGCGCCGTCATCCTCCACCAGCCGATATCTGCATTGCCCGCCCGCAATCTCGCGCGCCACGGCATCGGGGCTGTAAACCTCGTCCAGAAACTTGGCGAGATCCTGCGGGGTGTAAAGCGTTCCGAAGGCGGCGACGAAGGTGTCCGCGCCAAGCTGGGCAAGCGCAGGGGCATCGGCGGGGGTGAGCGGGCGATAGATCATGCCCTTGCCCTAGCGTGCAGGCGCGATGCTGCAAAGCTGGCGAAAGGCGCAACGCCGCGTTACACCTTCGCCCTATGAAGAAACTCGCCGCCGCGCTCGCCCTTGCCTTTCTGTCGCAACCCGCTTTCGCCGGGGAAGCGCCCAAGTGGTCGCTGGCGATCCATGGCGGGGCGGGCACGCTCGACCCCGACAAGATGACGCCGGAAAAACGCAGCCAATACGAGGCGGCGTTGCAGGCGGCCCTCGATGCGGGATCGAAGATTCTCAGCGAAGGCGGCGCGGCGATGGACGCGATCAAGGCAGCGATCATCATCATGGAGGATTCGCCGCTGTTCAATGCGGGCAAGGGCGCGGTGTTTACCTGGGACGGCACGAACGAATTGGACGCCTCGATCATGGATGGGCGGGATCGCAGCGCGGGCGCGGTCGCGGGGGTGAAGACGGTCAAGAACCCGATCCTGCTTGCCGATACGGTGAGGACGCAAAGCGAGCACGTGTTCCTGATGGGCGCGGGCGCGGAGGCCTTTGCGGTCGAAAAGGGCTTTGCCGTGACCCCGCCCGACTATTTCGCCACACCGGCGAGGGCCGAGGCGCTGGAGCGGCTCAAGGAGGAGAAGGTGTCCGCGCTCGATGTCGATCACAAGTTCGGCACGGTCGGCGCGGTGGCGCTCGACACCAAGGGCAATCTGGCCGCGGGCACCTCGACCGGCGGGATGACCGGCAAGCGCTGGGGCCGGGTGGGCGATGCGCCGTTGATCGGGGCGGGAACCTATGCCGACAACCGCGCCTGCGCGGTCTCGGCGACGGGCTGGGGCGAATATTTCATCCGCGTCGGCGTGGCGCACGAAATTTGCTCGCGGCTGCGGATGGGCCGCGAAAGCGAGCAGGGCATCGCCGACGGCGTGATGGCCGATGTCAAATCGCTCGGCGGGGATGGCGGCGTCATTCTCGTGACCCCGCTTGGCGGCGCGTTCTTCAGCTTCAACACCACTGGCATGTATCGCGGCCGCGCGACCAGTGACGGCATCAACGAAGTGGCGATCTTCGGCGGCGAGGAGAAGGCGTCAGCGACGCCGGATCACTGATCAGTAGATCTTGCCCACCACCGGCAGCCCGCGTTCGGGTTCGGCGAATTCCTTGATGATCCGGCCCACACGCGCCAGCGCCTGTTCGCCGCGGGCAAGGACGTCCTCCTCGGTCTGGCGCGCGCGGAAATAGCACGCGAAGGTCAGCGGGCCTTCGCCCTTGGGCCCTTCGGCAAAGCCGATATCGGAATAGATGTATTCCGCGCCGTTGATGAGGCCGCTGGTGCCGGTCTTGTCGCCTGCGATCCAGCCCTCGGGAAGGCCCGCGCGTACCCGCTTCAGCCCCGTGTCGGTTTCGACCATCCAGCCTTTCAGCTCTGCGCGCTCCGTTTCGGGAAGCACATCGCCATAAATGATCCTTGCCACCGTGCGCGCCATGGCGGCAGGCGTGGTGGTGTCGCGGAATTCCGGTGTTGGCACATCGTTGAGCTGCGTTTCGTAACGGTCGAGCCGGCTGACATCGTCCCCGAGGCTTCGCCAGAAGGCGGTCATCCCGGCGGGGCCGCCCAGATTGCGCAGCAGGATATTGGCCGCAGGGTTGTCCGAAGTGAGCTGCGCCGCGCGCGCCAGCTCGCGCAAGGTTGCGCCGCTGGCGATCCGGTCGCGGGTGAAGGGTGCGTGGAAGACCAGATCGGCTTCGCTCCACGTCACGCGGCGGTCGGCGTCGATCGTGGCTGCGGCGTGGCGTTGCAGCAGCAGCGCGGCAAGGCTCAGTTTGAAGGTGGACGAAAGGCCGAAGCGCTTGTCCTGATTGATCCCGACCGAGCCGCCCGTGGCAGTGTTGAAAATCTCGACCCCGAGCGTGCCATTTCCCGCCGCCTCGATGATCCGCAGTTCCGCTGCCAGCCGCCCCAGCGGCGACTGGTCGGGCGGAATGCACGCGCCCGCGCCAAGAGCCAATGCGCCGCCGAGGAAGTGTCGTCTGTCGATCGTCATGAGAACTTGTCCGCCTTGCGTTTGCCGAATCGCATGTCCGTTTCGAGCTTGGCGCGCAACTGCGCATAGAAGGCTTCGAGAAACGCCCGCTCGTCGCCTGCGCCCGGCTCCCAGCCGATCTTGCGGCAGATCGCGGCGTGGGCGGCGATCAGCGCATCCTCGGGCGCGGTGCGCAGCATCCGTTCGAGCGTCTGCAGCTCCTTTTCGCCATAGACCGAAAGCGCCGCCTCGCCGAAATCGTAGCGCACCCCGGTCACCGCGCTTGCCCCTTGCGCGGCGGCAGCGCCTTGCGCCGAAAGCACCTTGGACAGCCGCGTGCGCGGGCGTTCCACAACCCAGGTGCCCGCAACGATGTCGCCTGCGCGCAAGGCATCGCGGTTGAAGAACGGGAACAGCGCGAACAGCGCGAACCACCCGGTCACCACCCAGCCCAGCGCCCCCACGTTTTCGCCCTGCCGGCTGGTGAAGGTGAGCACCAGCAGCGTGACCAGCGGATAGAAGATCTCGATATCGCGCAACAGATTGCGCGCGATCACCGCCTCGGGGGTAAGCCGCGTGCCGCTGCGCGCGGCGATCCGGATGCCGACCATGCGCTTGCCCAGCGTCGCGCCGCGCGGGCCCAGTTCCTGCACCAGAAAATAGCCATACCATGTCGCAAATGCGAACAGCACCGAAAGGATGCCGAGAAATTCGAGCGCCGCGCCGGGCATCGCGTCGGGATCGAACCGCGTGCCCTCGGCGGCCCCGTCGGCAAGTGCGTAAATCGCGAGCTGGAAGGCGATCAGGCCGAAGACGATGATCGCGACATCGATCATCAAGGCCACCGCACGCGCCCCGCGCGAGGCGCGCGCGATTCCCAGCGCGAGCCCCTCGGGTGTGACCAGCGTGCGGGTGCGGTGCGCGTCGCTCGGTGCGGGAGAGGCGGTCATGTGCGCGCCTCCCCGGCAAGGCCGGCGTTCGGCGCGGCGGGCCGGTAAAGAACGAAATAGGCGAGCCAGAACACCAGCATCGTGCCTCCGATGACAAAGCGGCTGCCGGTGTCCTCGACCAGCTGGCGCGGAAAGGCTTCGAGCAGCGCGGCGACCACCATCATGATCACCACCCCCACCATCACCACCGCGCTGCGCCGCCCGGCGGCAGCGGCGGCATCGAGCACCGCAAGCCTGCCCGGAAAGGCCATCGCCCGCCCGATATGCAGCCCCGCGGCGCCCGCGAGCAGGATGCCGAACAGTTCGGTCGTGCCGTGAACCGAAAGCCATGCCGCAAGCTCGACCACCAGGCCCTGCCCGTGGAACAGCCACAAGAGCACGCCGAGCAGCGCCATGTTGTGCACCAGCAGCAGCAACGACGGGATACCGAAGGCAAAGCCCAGCGCAAAGGCGAGGATGCACACACCCGAATTGTTGCTGAACAATTGCGCGGCAAATCCGGCCAGCCCCGCCGCGCCCTCTTCGTGCCCCAGACTGGCGAGCAATTGTTCGCGGCTCGCCCCCGGCTGGCGCGGATCGCCCATGCTGCCGGGGAACAGGCGGTAGAACCAGGCCTCGTCCCGCGCGACCAGCAGCCAGCCGACCACGGTGCCCGCAACCATCACGAACAGCGCGATCGCGATATCGAGCCACAATTCGCGCACCGCGCGGCTCCACCCGCCCAGGATAAAGCCGCGCAGCCAGCGCACGAAGCCCTGGCTTGGCCCGTAAACCTGAAACCATGCGCGCTGCACCAGCGCTTCCAGATAGGCAAGGGTATCGGCATCGAGCGAGGTTTCGCGCGCAACCGACAGTGAGGAGACGGCTGTGCGATAGAGCACCGGCAGCGCCACCAGATCCTCGTCCGCGATGCGCCGCAGCCCGCGCTTTTCGATCCGGTCGAGGATTGCCCCGAGCCGTTTCCAGTCGCCCTCGCGTTCGAGCCGGAAGCGGTCGGAACGAAGGCTGGCGCTGGCGATATCGGGCGGCGCCTCGACCGCGGTGCGGCCGAACCACGAGGCAATCACGGGCGCCTTCATCCGATTGCCTCGCTGCTGCGCACGGCAAGGTAGCGGTCGATCAGCTGCGGGCCGATGCTTTGCCACGGCGCTTCGAGCACATCGATGCCGAGCCGCCGCAGCCGGGTGAGCACCAGCTTTCGTTGCTGCGCGAGGCTGTCAGCGGTGACGCTGCGCGCCAGCGTGGCGATATCGGCGGGCGGGGCGGCGACCAGCGCCTCGACCTCGCTGTCGGCCATGGTGACGAACAGGACGAGATGCTTGCCCACCAGCCGCCCGAGGCTCTCGACCATCAGTTCGGCCGCGGTCGGATCAGTGAAGTCCGAAAACACCACCACCAGCGAGCGGCGTTTGAGCTTTGCGGTCAGGGTGGCGAGCGCGAGCGTGAAATTGGCCTCGGCTGGCTCGTAATCGAGGCCCCCCGCGGCGCTTTGCAGGCGGTGAAAGGCGCGCGCATCAGTGATGAAGGGGGTCATGATCTGCGGGCGGCGGGCAAAGCCGAACAGCGCCACCCGGTCGCCGCCCTTCAATGCGACATAGGCGCAGGCCAATGCCGCGGAAACCGCGCGGTCGATTCGCGGCAGCCCGTCGACCGGCTCGCACATCGCCTGCCCGCAATCGAAGGCGAACACGATCTGGTTGTTGCGCTCGCTCTCGTTCTCGCGCGCGAACAGACGGGTGTGGCGCGCGCTGGCCTTCCAGTCGATCCGGCGGCGGTCCATCCCAGGCTCGTATTCGCTCAGGGCCTCGAACTGCGTGCCTTCGCCCCGGATCCGGCGGTTGATGAGGCCGATCTGGGCGTTGCGCAGGAAGGTCTGCATGTCGGGCGAACGCACCGGCGATAGATCGGGCCAGATCCGCACGCGGCGATCGAGCGCAAAGTCCGCCTGCCGCGCGCCCAGACCCAGCGGGCCTTCCCAGCGCACCCACACCCGTTCGACCAGCGCGGTGCCGCGGCGGGTGGGGGTGAGGGTGGTCTGCGCCTTCCAGTCATCGCCGAGGGGATCCGGCGCGAGCGCAAGCGCTATGCGGCCATCAGCGGCAAGGCGCGGATCGCAGGCGAGCGCGGCTTCGGCGCGGCGCGGCTGGCGGCCCGCAAAGCGCGCGGCGACCGCCAGCGTGGCGGGCTGGCCGACCTCGATATCGTCGGCGATGCGGATGTCCCAATCGGCCAGCCGCCCGCTCGCCAATCCGTCCGCGATTATCAGCGCGAGCAACGCCAGCGCCAGCAGCGGGGCCGCGACCCATGCGCCGGGCGCAGTGGCGGCGATCACCACCGCCACCGGGGCAAGCGCCGCCGCGGCCCACGCCGCACGCTCGGTCGGCGCGACGATCAGCAGAGAGCGCAGGCGCGCCGCAAGCGACCGGACAAGGCGCAGCGCGCGGCTCACCTCAGCGCGGGGCCTCGGTTGCTTCGACCAGATCGGCGACCAGTGCTTCCATGTCGCGCCCTTCGATTTCGGCCGCGGGCGAGAGCGTGAGGCGGTGGCGCAGCACGGGCACGGCAAGCGCCTTCACATCATCGGGGATCACATATTCGCGCCCCTCCAGCGCGGCGCGCGCGCGGGCCGCACCGGCAAGGAGCACTGCGGCGCGCGGCGAGGCGCCGACGATGAGTTCGCCATGTTCGCGGGTCGCACGGATCAGGCGCACGACATAGCGCGTGATCTCGTCCGCGACCGTCACCTGATCGAGCGCCGCGCTGGCCGCGGCAAGTCCGGCGGCATCGGTCACCGCGGTGACGCCGAGATCGGCGGGCCGCTGCGGGCCCGAACGCTTGCCATAGGTCGCCACGATCCGCGCCTCTTCGTCCTCTGCCGGATAGGGGACGAGCAGCTTGAACAGGAACCGGTCAAGCTGCGCTTCGGGAAGCGGATAGACGCCCTGGTTCTCGATCGGGTTCTGGGTTGCGACCACCATGAACCTTGCGGGCAGCGCGTGCGTTTCCCCGTCGAGCGTGACGCGGCGCTCCTGCATCGCTTCGAGCAGCGCGGCCTGTGTCTTGGGCGGGGTGCGGTTGATTTCATCCGCCAGCAACAGGTCGCAGAACACCGGCCCGCGCGTCAGCGTGAATTGGCTGGTCTGGAAGTTGAACAGGTTCGATCCCAGAATATCGCCCGGCAGAAGATCGGGGGTGAACTGGATCCGTCCGAAATCGAGGCCGAGCGTTGTCGCAAAACTCTGCGCGAGAAAGGTCTTGGCGGTGCCCGGCGGCCCTTCGAGCAGCACGTGGCCTTCGGCGAGCATCGCGGTCAGCAGCATGTCGACCATCGCCTCCTGCCCGACGATCGCCTTGGCGATCTGGCTGCGGATGGCGCCGGCAAGGCTGCGGACATCGTCAAGGGTCATCGTCATCGGGGTCTTTCGGTAAGCCGGGTGGCAAGATCGTCGAGGTTGCGGGCGGCGGCGACAAGATCGGCGGGGGTGCGTGCCGCCTCCAACCGCGCGGCGCGCGCCGTGAAGGGTTCTTCTTGCGGAAGGCGGCGGGCGAGCGCGCTATCGATCGCGGCCGCTTCGGCGCGCGCCAGCCCGAGGCGATCGGCAATGCGGCGCGCGGCCAGCGCGGCATAGGGCCTGCCCAGCAGTCCGAACCGGCGCGCGCGCAGGATCAGGCCCGCGCCATTGGTGATCAGCTGGCGCTTGCCAAAGGCGATGTCCGGCCCCGCGGGCGCTGCCGCCGGCCCGAAGCGCAGGAAGGCGCGCCAGCCCACGATCAGCAGCGCGGCCAGCAGGCTCAGCGTGGCGGCAAGGAACGGCGGGCGAAAGGCCAGCGTCAACAGGTTCTCGCTCGCCCCGAAGCCGTTCATCGTCATGTCGAAGGTTACCTCCTCGATCTCGCCATCGTCGGTCAGCGCATCGACCAATGCGATTGCGGCCGCCGCGCGGGCAGGGTCGGCAAGCCCGTAATTGTTGGCAAGATCGGGTTCGGCGAGCACGATCACCGGATAGGCATCGGGATCGGCCTTGCCCCCTTGCTGCGGTGTCACCGAGAACGCCAGCACCCGGCCATCGGGATCGGTGATGAGCGGTTGCTGCGCTTGTCCGGGGTCTCGCACCGCGAACGTCATTGCCGGGGTCGGCAACTTGCCCGCCCGGCCCATCCCGCGCCAGCGCGATTGCGGCGGCGCCGGCACAAGCGGCGCGCTGATCGCGCCCTGGGCGACCTCGACCGCGTCTTTCGGGTAAGGTGTGTGCGTGAAGGTGTATGGCGCGGGCAGATCCTCGGCCCACCGCGCCGGCAGTGTGCCCTCGAGCGTTACCCAGCCGCGCTTGAATGCGCCCCGCGCCTCGGGCGACATATTCTGCCCCGGCGCGCTTGCCTGCCACTTGGGCACGATCAGCAGGGTCGGCCCCTGATAGACGCGGCTGGTGAGGATGTCGGCCACGGCGTCGGCATCGGCTGCGTGCGGCGGGGCGAGCACCAGCAGGCCATTGGTGGCAAGGCCCGCGCGGCTGCGCGAACGTTCGACCGCATAGCCCTGCGCCTCGACCAGCCGCACGAGGCCCGAATAGCCGTTGAGCCCGTTGGCTGCGGCGTGCCCCTCGCCGCGGTTGCCGCTTCCGCCAAGCTCGGCGCCCGAGCCGATCAGCCACAGCATCGCCAGAAACAGCAGGAACCCGCCACCCACCAGAGCCAGGGCTCCGGCCTTGGAGAATGCCGCAGGGCGTGCGGGCGTTATCGCAGCGGCGTTCATGCGGGGCGCATCCCCGTTGCCGCGGCGCGTGCTTCGATCCGGGCGAGCGCGAATTCGGCATAGGCGCTGCGCGCTGCCTCCCAGTCACCGCGTTCGAGCGTGCGCAGGGCAAACAGCGAGGCTTCGACGCGGCCTGCGATCACCCGGAACGCGGTGCGCGCGGCGTCGGGCAATGCGGACAGCGCGGCAAGCTCGCGCGCGGTGGTCGACGGCTCGACCCAATCGGGCCGCACATCGCGGATCTGCGCGATGCTGCGGCGAAGCAACAGGTGCACCGCGGCATCATACCGGCCTTCGGCGGCGAGCCGGTCGGCATCTTCGAGCAGCGCTGCCGCGGCGGCGGTATCGGGCTCCCAGACGCTTTCGCTCGGGCCATCGCCCGCCGCATTCCTGCGCCGCCCGAACCACGCCGGGTCGACCAGCTTCACCAGCAACGCCAGCGCAAACAGCGCGGCCGCACCTGCGAGCGCCCATTGCAGCCACCACCACGATTGCCCCAGCATCGTGCCCACCGGGCCGAGCAGATCGCCAAGCCAGCCCAGCAGCCGGTCGAGCAACTGCGCAAACCAGCCCGGCTCGGGCGGCGGCGGCGGTGGGGGAGCGGTGACGGGAGCGAACTGGATATCGCTGTCGGCGCGCAATGCTTCCCATCCTGCCGGCGGCTGCGTGCCCACCGATTCGGCAGGCGGCCGGGACAGGTTGGGTGCGGCCGTTTTTATCATCGCAGGCAAGGTGGTGGCATGGCGGACCTGCCTGCGCAACCCGAAAGCCCGAAGCCCGCTGCTGCAACCCGCGTCACCCGCGCGCGCGGCCCTGTTCGTAACTGCCCAGAATGCGCAATTCCTTGGAATGGAACGCACATTCTTCGAGCGCGCGGTCGACCGCCGGATCGCCCGGCGCGCCGATGATGTCGGCATAGAAGGTGGTCGCGGCAAAGCTGGTGCCCTGCTGGTAACTTTCCAGCTTGGTCATGTTGACGCCGTTGGTAGCGAACCCGCCTAGCGCCTTGTAAAGCGCGGCAGGGATGTTCTTCACCTCGAAGATGAAGGTCGTCATCACCGGCCGCCCAGCCAGCGCGCCCGGCGCCAGCGAATCGCGCGCGAGCACGACGAACCGCGTCATGTTGTCGGCGCTGTCCTCGACATTGTTCTCGATGATGGTCAGCCCGTAAAGCTCGGCGGCCAATGCGGGCGCGATCGCCGCCACTGACAGGTCGCCGCGCTCGGCGACGTAGGCAGCCGCGCCCGCGGTGTCGGCATGGCTCAGGGGCACGATCCCGCGCTCACGCAGATAATGGCGCGACTGGCCCAGCGCCTGGGGGTGCGAATAGGCCGCCTCGAAGCTGCGACCCGGTGCCGCCTCGCCCAGCGCCATCAGCGCATGGTGGATCGGCATGAAATATTCGCCGACGATGTGCAGCCCGCTTTCGGGCAGCAGAAAGTGGATATCTGCCACGCGGCCATGCTGCGAATTTTCGATCGGGATGATCGCCGCGCCGCTGCGCCCGTCCTTCACCGCATCGAGCGCATCCTCGAAGCTGAAGCAGGGCAGGGGGGCAAGATCGGGACATGCTTCGGTCGCGGCGCGGTGCGAATTGGCCCCCGGCGAGCCCTGAAACGCGATCGCGCGCGCCGGATCGGCTGCGGCGACCTCCCGCATCCGGTCGACGATAGCAAGGGCAGGGCCGGGAAATGCGCGCATGATCCCCGCCGCCTATAGGCCTGTGCCCCCGGCGGCAAGCCTGCTTGCAAAAGCCGCAAGATTTCCTGCCACGATCAGTCTTGCGCAGCCCGCTGGCCGTCACTAAAGACCGCGCGGGATGACACAGGACAACTCTTCGCAGGAAAACGCTGGCAGCCGGAATGGTGGCGGCGATCTGTTCAACACCGCCGCAGGCTGGGTGCTGTTCGCAGCCGGTCTTGGCTTGGGTCTTTCGATCCTGTCGGGCAAGTATTTCCACGGCGACAAGCCGGAACGGCCCGAGAAGCTCGGCTATGTGATCGAAGGCGCGGTCGAGGACACCGGCGGCGCTGCCGAAGTGTCGATCGCCGATGCGCTCAACGCGATGCCCGCCGCCGATCTGGTTGCCGCAGGCGAAAAGGCCTTTGCCAAGTGCCAGAGCTGCCACACGATCAATGCGGGCGGTGCGAACGGCATCGGCCCCAACCTTTACGGCACCATGGGCAAGGCGCTCGGCAGCCACGCAGGCTTCGCTTACAGCGCGGAGCTGAAGGCCAAGGGCGGCACCTGGGATTGGGAGGCTATGAACGCCTGGCTCAAGAACCCCAAGGCCTATGTCCCCGGCACCAAGATGAGCTTTGCCGGCCTGTCGAAGGTTGAAGATCGCGCCGCGATCGCGGCCTATCTGAATGCGCAGGGTTCGAACCTGCCGTTCCCGGCAGCTTCCGCGCCCGCCGCCGCACCCGAGGGTGAAGCCACCCCTGCAGCCGGCGAAACCCCTGCAGCCGGCGAAACGCCCGCTGCCGACGCGACCCCGGCAGCGCAGTAAGCCTGCCGGATAGGGGAAGGGGAAGGGGCGTCACGCCCCCCCCTTGAATCCTTGCGCGATCACATACCACTCCGACGAGCCCTTGCGGCTCGCCGGGGGTTTTGCGTGTTTGACCGTGGCGAAATTGCGCTTGAGCAGCGCGAGCAGATCGGCATCGGTCCCGCCTGCCAGCACCTTGGCAACGAAGGCGCCGCCGGGCGCAAGGTTCTCGGTCGCGAACCACACGGCCGCCTCGACCAGTCCCATCGTGCGCAAGTGATCGGTCTGCTTGTGGCCGACGGTGTTCGCCGCCATGTCGGACATGACGAGATCGGGCGGCCCGCCCAGCGCATCGGCGAGCGCCGCAGGCGCTTCGTCGGCCATGAAATCCATCTGGAAGATCGTCACCCCTTCGAGCGGCTCCACCGGCAGGAGGTCGATCCCTACCACCTCGGCCTTGGGCTTCCTGGCGCGCACGACCTGGCTCCACCCGCCCGGTGCGATCCCCAGATCGACCACGCGGGTCGCGCTTTTCAGCAGCCCGAATTTCTCGTCGAGCTCGATCAGCTTGTAGGCCGCGCGGCTGCGATAGCCGTCGGCCTTGGCCTGCCTGACGTAAGGATCGTTGAGCTGGCGTTCGAGCCAGCGCACCTGGCTCGCGGTGCGGCCCTTGGCGGTCTTGACCCGCTTGCCCGGTTCCTTGGCCCCGCGCGTCATCGCACCAACCCTCCGGTGGGCTTGGTGCTGCGCTGTCTGATTAAGGCTTTCAATGTCTGCTCCGACTGGCGCTCTGCGGCCATGATGCTTCTGAGGATGCCCTCGCGGATACCGCGATCGGCGACGCCGAGACGGCGCGCGGGCCACAGGTCGAGAATCGCTTCGAGGATCGCGCAACCGGCGACCACCAGATCCGCGCGGTCCTGCCCGATGCAGGGCAGCGTCGCGCGTTCGAACGGGGTCATCACGCTCAACCTTTCGCTGATCCCGCGCATCTCGCTTGCAGGGACGATCAGCCCGTCGACCGCCTTGCGGTCATAGCTCGGCAATTCGAGGTAGAGGCTGGCGAGCGTTGTCACCGTGCCGCTGGTGCCGAGCAGGCGGATATCGGGATGGCGGGCGGTGTCTGCGACTCGCGCGGCAAAGGGCGCGAAACTGTCGGCAACGAGTTTGCGCATCCGGGCAAAGCGGGCGATCCGCGCCGCCTCGCTGTCTTCGCCGCGGCCCACCGTGTCGGTCAGCGACACCACGCCCCACGGCACGCTCTGCCAGTCGAGAATGCGCGGCACGCGGCTGCGGGCATCGGGTTCGACCAGCACCAGTTCGGTCGATCCGCCGCCGATATCGAAGATCACCGCAGGGCCGTTGCCCGATTCGAGCAGGATATGGCAGCCCAGCACCGCCAGCCGCGCCTCTTCCTCGGCGCTGATGATATCGAGCGCGATCCCGGTTTCGCGGCGCACCCGTTCGATGAATTCATGGCCATTGCTGGCCCTGCGACACGCCTCGGTCGCGACGCTGCGCGCAAGGCGGACATTGCGGCGTTGCAGCTTGTCGGCGCAGATCGTCAGCGCGCCCAGCGTGCGCTCCATCGCCGCATCGGACAGGCGCCCGCTGGTCGCCAGTCCCTCGCCCAGCTTCACCACGCGGCTGAAGGCATCGATCACGGTGAAGTCTCGCCCCGACGGGCGCGCGATCAGCAGGCGGCAATTGTTGGTGCCCAGATCGAGCGCGGCATAGGCCTCGCCATTGGCCGGGCCCTTGAAGGCGGTGATGTCGGCAAGGTCGGGCTGCGCGCGGGTGACCGCGGCCTTGTTGGCCACACGCGCACCGCGCCGCGGGTCGCCGCCTGCACCTTTGGCGCGAGGCTCCCGCCCGCCGGGATTGCGCGAATCGGACTGGGGAGGGCGTTTGTAGCGGAAATCGGCTACCTTACCGGACTTGCCGCCCCGTTTTTTCCCAGCATTCTTGTTTCTGTCCGGCGGGAGTGTTTCCGCCATGATCGCATTACTTTCATATCACCGCACGCGAACCCGTGGTGTGTGCGGCACTTGGGGCCAAGCTACTCCAAGCATTCCGCCAGAGCAAGCATCACGGGCAAAGCGAGCGCTTGACCTTCGCGCCGCGCGAAACTAGGGAGCGCGCTCGCCGACGCCGCCGGATTCTTTCAGGCGGCCCGATGATGCCCCGTCCTCTAATGGTAAGAGAGCGGACTCTGACTCCGTCAATCAAGGTTCGAATCCTTGCGGGGCATCCAGCGACACCACTCTTCATCGCAATGTTTCACGTGAAACACCGCCACTGGCCGGGGGCAAGCCTCGCCTATTGCGGGTCTAACCGGGGTCTGGCAGGGGTCTGGACATGACTGACCATGATCTGACCAACCGCAAGTTCTACCGCGCCGGCGAGGAAACCCGTTTTGCCGAGGGCGGCCCCGAACGCACCCCGCAAACCGCGCACCCGGCATACAAGCTCGCCTTCCGCGACACCGATTTCCTGCTGCGCGACGAATTGCGCCCGGTGCGCTTCCAGCTCGAACTGCTGAAACCCGAAATGCTGCTCGACGAAGCGCGCGTGGGTTCGACGCTGGTGATGTATGGTTCGGCCCGCATTCCTTCGCCTGCGCAGGCCGAGGCGCGGATCGAGGCGGCCAAGAACGCCGACGAATACGACCAGAAGGTGGCCGAGCGGCTGGCCGAAAAGGCCAAGTATTACGACGAAGCCTACAAGCTCGCGCGTCTCGTCAGCGAGAAGGGCATCATCGAAAACGGCCTGCGCCAGTTCGTCGTCACCACTGGCGGCGGGCCGTCGATCATGGAAGCGGGCAATCGCGGCGCGTCGGATGCCGGCTCCGAATCGATCGGGCTCAACATCGTGCTCCCGCACGAACAGGCGCCCAACCCTTACGTGACGCCCTATCTCAGCTTCCAGTTCCACTATTTCGCGCTGCGCAAGATGCACTTCCTCCTGCGCGCGCGCGCAGTGGCGGTGTTCCCGGGCGGGTTCGGGACCTTCGACGAATTCTTCGAACTCGTCACGCTGATCCAGACCGGCAAGATGAAGCCGATGCCGATCATCCTGTTCGGCAAGGCTTTCTGGGAACGCGTCGTCAATTTCGAGGCGCTGGCCGAGGAAGGCGTGATCTCCAAGGGCGATCTCGACCTGTTCACCTGGGTCGAAACCGCCGAGGAAGCGTGGGATTGCATCTGCGATTTCTACGAAATCAAGGACCCCACCAGCGACGATTGAGACGCGGGGAAGGGCGTCGGGCCTGCGTTCAGCGCACCGCCTGATGCCCCAGCGGCCCGTGGCCAGCGCCAAAACCGGGCGCGGCGGCGATCGCGGCAAACACGAATTCGCGCGCCAGCCTGACCGCTTCGGCGAGGCTCTCGCCGCGCCCCAGCAAGGTGGCGATCGCGCTGGATAGCGTGCAGCCCGTGCCGTGCGTATGCGCAGTATCGATCCGCGCATGATCGAAGGCGAGCGGCGCGCCTCCGGCCACGATCAGCACGTCGGTGATCCGGTCGCCCTGCGCGTGCCCGCCCTTGGCCAGCACCGCTGCGCCGCTTGCATCGGCCAGTTCGCGCGCCGCCTCTACCATTGCCGCGTGGTCGGGCAGATCGCGTCCGGCCAGATGCGCCAGTTCGGGGAGGTTGGGGGTGAGAAGGGTCGCGCGCGGGAACAGGTCGCGGCGCAAGCGTTCCACCGCGTCCGGCCCCACCAGCACCGCGCCGCTGGTTGCGATCATCACCGGATCGAGCACGACGGGCGCTTCGACCGCGCCAAGCGCGTCGGCAACAACCGCGATCACCTCGGGGCTGGCCAGCATCCCGATCTTGATTGCATCGACCCCGATATCTCCGACGCACGAGGCGATCTGCTGCGCGACCATATCGGGCGCGATGGCCGCGACCCCCTGCACGCCAGTGGTGTTCTGCGCGGTGATCGCGGTGATCGCGGTCATCGCATAACCGCCGAGCATCGCGATCGTCTTGATATCGGCCTGGATGCCCGCACCGCCCGAGGAATCGGAACCGGCGATGCTGAGGATGCGGGGAGGGGTGGCAACGGTCATCCGGGCGGCATAGCAGGCTGGTGCGGCGGGTGGGACGGTTTTTGCGCGTGTCCCGGCCGGCACCTGTCTGGAAAGCGTTTCGCAGCAGTGGATGAAGGGTGGTGGATGGAAAACGCGAAGGCTGGTTTGGCCAGCCAGCCTGCCGAGTGCTGGATTGACAGGGCGGATGCGCGCTCATAAGCGATGTTACGTTGTCACATAACACAAGCACAGGTGCTTGCGTGACAGCGCAATATCCATGCCTTCTCGTCGGAACCATCAATGAACTTTTCTCGCGCCAGCTTGCTGGCCTCGTTACTCGGCGCTTCCGCCATCGCTTCGGCTCCTTCGGCCAGGGCGCAAACCGCGAGTGACCTTGCCATGAGGGACGGCGCTGCCACCGGCGGTGCCGCCGACGCCGGGACGGCATCGAACGAAATCCTGATCACGGGCGTGCGGCAGGCCTATCGCGGCGACTTTGCCTTGCGCGAAATCCCGCAAGCGATTGCCGCGATCGAAGATACCGCGATCGCGCAGAACAACTTCCTGCGCCTCGCCGATGCGCTCGATCTCAACGCATCGGTTTCGCGGCAGAATTCGCTGGGCGGGTTGTTCGACAGCTTCGCCGTGCGCGGCTTTACCGGGGACGAGAACATCCCGACCGGATACCTCGTCAACGGCTTCAACGGCGGGCGCGGCTTCGGCGGTCCACGCGATGTCGCCGGGATCGAGCGGATCGAAGTGCTCAAGGGGCCGGCCGCTGCGGTGCTGGGCCGCGGCGAGCCGGGCGGCACGGTCAATCTGGTGACCAAGCAGGCAGAACTCGGACGCTCTTTCGGCAGCGCGGCGGTGCAATATGGCAGTTTCGGCCGCTTTCGCGCCGAGGCCGACCTCAATCTTGCGCTGGCTGATGGCCTTACCGCGCGCCTCATCGGTTATGGCGAAAGCGGGGACACGTTCCGCGACTTTGTCGATCAACGCCGCTGGGGTTTCCTGCCCTCGGTCGGTCTTGCGATGGGAGACCGCACACGCCTGACCTATGACTTCGAATATTCGCGCGTCGAAACCCCGTTCGATCGCGGTGTGGTGGTGCTGAACGGCGATTTCGACACGGTGCCGTTCACCCGCTTTCTGGGCGAGCCGGGCGATGGCGACCACATGGCCCGCGCGACCGGGCACCAGCTGCGCGTGCAGCACGATCTCGGCAATGACTGGAGCGTGCTGGTCGGCGCAAGTCTGCGCGATACCTTGCTGACGGGCTTTTCGTCCGATGCGGAACTGGTGCCCTCGCGCCAGCAATTGTTCCGGGACGGGCGCTCGCTGTCGCGCCAGCGCCGTTCGCGCCGCTATGATTCGCAGCAATGGGTCGTCCGCGCGGAATTGTCCGGCGCGTTCGAAACGGGTGCCCTGCGTCACCGCGTTCTGATCGGCGCCGACCATGACCAATTCGACAACGACCAGCAGTTCGGCCGCTTCCGCCCGCCCCCGCTGAGCGCCAATCCTTCGGAGCAGGCCGGCAACATCATCGACATTCTCGATCCGGTCTATGGCCGCTTCCCGCTGCCGACCCCCGGACCGCAGAACGACCGGCTCGATGTGCAGCGATCCAGCGGGTTCTTCGTGCAGGACCAGATCAGCCTGACGGACCGGCTGCAGGTCCGCATCGGTGGCCGCTACGATGATGTCAGCCTGCGCACGCTTAACCGCCTGACCGGCATCGATAGCCGGCGCAGCGCCGGGCGGTTCAGTCCGCAAGCCGGGATCGTCTATGAGATCAGCGCGCCGCTGACGCTCTATGCCGCTTATGGCGAGGGCTTTCGCGCGAATATCGGCACGGACGTCAATGGCGCGATCTTCGACCCCGAGACGAGCACTTCCACCGAGGTAGGGGTGAAGGTGTCGGCGCTTGGCGGGCGGCTCAACGGAACGCTGGCGGTGTTCCAGTTGAACAAGGACAACGTGCTGGCCAGCGACACCGGCAATCCGGGCTTTTCGGTCGCGATCGGCAAGGCCCGCAGCCGCGGTGTGGAATTCGATCTCGCCGGCCAGCTTCCCGGCGATGTAGATGTGCTGGTCAGCTATGCCTACCTCGATGCCGAAGCGCGATCGACCTTGCTCGAACCCAATTTCAATTTCCAGATCCGCCCGGGCGATCCCCTGATCAACATCCCCGATCACAGCTTCAACGCGCAGGCGAGCAAGCGGTTTGCCGTGGCCGGTGCCGACGCGATGCTGGGCGCGGGCATCCGGTATGTCGGTGAACGGTCCGGCGAAACCGGCACGGCCTTCACCCTGCCCGCGCACACGCTGGTGCGATTGTTCGGGGAGTTCGAGCCGGTCACGGGCATCACGGTGTTCGCGGCGGTGCAGAACCTGTTCGACGCGCGCTGGTATGCCAACAGCTATGCGCCCCTGTGGGTGCAACCGGGCGCGCCGCGCACCGCGTCTATCGGGCTTCGCGGCCAGTTTTGACCGACGCCAAGAGAGACATCATGACTCCATCCCTCGAAGCTCGCTCACTCTCGCTCACGCGTGACGGCGCAGTGGTTCTGACCGACGTGTCCTTCATCGTCGCACCGGGCGAAGTCTATGCCCTGCTTGGCGGCAACGGCGCGGGCAAATCGACCACGCTGCTGACCCTGCTGGGCTTTCTCCAACCATCAGGCGGCGAGGTGCTGGTCAACGGCCGGACAGTTGCGAGCGATGTCGAAGCCGCCCGCGCGCAGATCGCCTACTTGCCGGAAGCGGCGTCGCTCTACGGCCATCTCGATGCTTACGAGAACCTCGGCTATTTCCTCGATCTGGCGGGCCGCAAGGTGACGCGGGCAGACCTTGATGCGGCGCTCGATCAGGTGGCCCTGCCGCCCGAGGCGCGGAAGCGGCGGATGCAATCCTATTCCAAGGGGATGCGTCAGAAAACCGCGATCGCTTTGGCAGTGCTGCGCGATGCGCCGATCCTGCTGGTTGACGAACCGACCTCGGGCCTCGATCCGGTCGCCATCGATGAATTTCACGACATGGTGAAGGCGCTGGCCGCTGCGGGGCGCACGGTGCTGATGGTGACCCATGACGTTTACGGTGCGTGCCAGGTCTCAGACCGCGTCGGACTGCTGCGCGCAGGGCGCCTGGTCGGTAGTTTCGAGGCGGCAGAGGGGTCGCGGATCGACACCGAGACCGTTCATGCCGCATTTGCCGAACGTTCCGCGCCATGAATATCGTGCTGCGCATCGCCCGCGAGGAATGGCGGTTGTGGGCCCGCTCGCGGGTGGTGCTGGTCGCCAGCTTGATCGTCGCGGTTCTGCTGGCAGTCACCAGCGTGCTGACCGTGATGCGTGTCGGCGAGGAGGGAGCGAAGCGCATCGCTCAACAGCAAAGCGCGGAGGCCACATTCTTCGCTCAGCCCGATCGTCACCCGCATCGGATGGTGCATTACGGCCATTATGCCTTCCGCGCTCCGCCGCCCTTGGCGGCTTTCGATACGGGCGTGGACGCCGTCACGGGGCAGTCGATCTTTCTCGAAGGCCACCGCCAGAACACTGCAATGTTCGCCGATACCCGCTCGGCCGCCGATCTCGGCGGGTTTGCCACGCTTAATCCGGCCAATCTCTACCAGCTGCTGCTGCCGTTGCTGCTGATCATCATCGGGCATGGCATTGTGCTGCGCGAGCACGAAAGCGGAACGCTGGCCGTGATGCTGGCGCAAGGGCAATCGGGGCTGGCAATCGCGGGCGGCAAGGCCTTGGCACTGGCGGGCGTGGCGGGCCTGTTCCTGCTGCCGGTCGCGGCGCTGGCGATCTATTCCGTGGCAGCGGGTGAGGCACCGCTGGCGGCAGCGATGCTGGTTGCGAGCTATGCGCTTTACCTCGCCGTGTGGGCTGCGCTGGTGCTGGCGGTTTCACTGCTGGTGCGGCAACGCAGCGCGGCGCTGGGCGTGCTGGTGTTCGCGTGGCTATTGGTTGCGTTGATCGTCCCGCGGCTTGCCATCAACGCGGGCAGCGCGGCCGTCGATGCGCCGGGCAAGATCGAAAGCGATCTGGTGATGCTGGCACAGCAGCGCGCACTGGGCGACGGGCACAATGCCGCCGATCCGGCTTTCGACTCCTTGCAGAAGCAAGTGCTCGAACAATACAACGCCGCGAGCATCGAAGAACTGCCGATGAACTGGCGCGGCGTCGTCGCCGGCCATTCGGAAGCCCGGCTCACCGAACTGATGAACCGCTTTGCCACGGACCGGATGCGGCAGGAAGCGGCGCAATCACGGATCGTGACGCTTTTCGGCCTCGCCTCGCCAACCCTCGCCGTGGGCGCCGCATCGCGCACGCTGGCGGGCACGGATCTTGCCACGCATCACCGCTTCCTGCGCGAAACCGAGGCGCTGCGGTTCGATTTCGTGCAGGGGCTCAACCATCTGCACGCCACCGCGCTGTCCTACGCCGATGATGCGCAGCGCAGCGCCGATCCCGCAGCCGAGGCCCGCACCCGCGTCAACGCCGAGGCCTGGCAACTGCTCGATACCTTCCGCTTCATGCCCGATCCGGCGACCGCGCGGCTGGCCCGCGCGAGCCTGCCGCTGGCCTTGATGCTGGGCTGGCTGGTGGCCTTGACCTTCATCATCGCTGCCGGTGCGCACAGGCTCAAGCCATGAGCGCGGTGCTGCGCGAGGCGCGTTTCCTGCTGCGCGACCGGGGGGCGTTGCTGTGGATCGGGCTGGCCTTCCTGTTGTCGATCGCGGCGACGGGGTTCGGCATTGCCGAGGTGCGCGAGCAGCGTGCGACCATTGCCGAACTGCGCGTCGAGGATGCCAGGGACCGCGAAAACGCCTTGGCCGGTCAGGAGGATTGGGGCGGCGCGGCCTATGCCGCCTTCCACCTCACCTACGCCCCGCCGTCCGATTTTGCCTTTGCCGCGCTCGGCCAGCGGGACACCGCGCCGTGGCTGCACCGGGTCAGGATCCTCGCGCTCGAAGGGCAAATCCACGAAGCCGACACGAAGAATGCCGATTTCGGGCTGATCGGGCGATTCGATTTCGCCTTCCTCGCCGCCGCGGTCGCGCCGTTGCTGCTGATCCTGTTGCTGCACGATCTGCGCGGCGCAGAGCGCGTGGGGGGACGGCATGATCTGCTGGTGGCGACCGCCGGCAGACCTGCGCGGTTATGGCTGCCACGCGCGAGCGTGCGCTTTGCAGGGCTTTGCCTTGCGCTACTGCTGCCGTTCTGGATCGGTGCGGGCATCGAAGGGGCAGCGTTTCCCAAAGTGGTGGGTGCAACCGCGCTGGTGCTGGGCGGCATGCTGGTCTGGTGGCTCATCACCGAACTGGTCGGCCGCCGCCAAGCCCCACCGCCGGTGCTGCTGGCGACGCTGGTCGGCATCTGGCTCGCCTTGGCCCTGCTGGTGCCGGCCATCGCCCGCACCGCGATCGAGGCACGTCATCCGGTGCCCGATGGCGCGCAAATCCTGATGCTTCAACGCGAGGCGGTGAATGATGCATGGGATCTGCCCAAGGAGGCGACGATGCGCCCGTTCCTCGCCATGCATCCCGAATGGCAATCGCACGGCGACGTGGCCAAGCCGTTCGAATGGAAATGGTTTTTCGCGTTCCAGCAGGTCGGCGACCACAAAGCCGCGCCGCTGGTCAAAGCCTATCGCGAAGGCCGCATCGCGCGTGACCGGGCCGCGGGGATTGCCGCTTACCTGTCGCCTGCCTCACTGGTCGAGCGCGGGTTTGAACGGCTGGCCGGCACCGATACCGCCGCGATGATCGCCTACGAAGACGCCGTGCGCGGCTATCATGCCAAGTTGCGCGCGTTCCATTATCCGCCGCTGTTCCGCGATCCGCCCTATGATCCGGCGGTGTTTGCCGAATTGCCGCGCTACGAGGCCAAACCATGATGATCCTCAGATCCCTCTGCCTGGCGCTGCTGCTGGCCGCGGTTCCGGCAGCTGCGCAAGATCGCAGCTTTGCCATCGCGGGCCAGACCTTCGCCCCCGGCTCGCGCGACGATTTCCGCATCATCGTGCCCGAAGGGGATGACGGTGCGACCTTCATCCCCGTTACGATTGTTCACGGTGCGAAGCCCGGCCCGGTGCTGGCCGTCGTCGCCGGAGTGCACGGGTTCGAGTTCGCATCGATCCTCGCCGCCGAGCGATTGGCAGAGCGGGTCGATCCCGCGCAATTGAAAGGCACGCTGGTGCTGGTGCGGGTTGCCAACATCCCCGGCTTCGAAGGGCGCTCGCCCAACGTCAATCCGGTCGATCGCAAGAACCTCAACCGCGTCTTTCCCGGCAAGGCCGATGGCACCCAGACCGAGCGCATCGCCGACCTGATCGCGCGCGAGGTGGTCGCGCGCAGCGACTTCCTGATGGACGTCCACAGCGGCGACGGGGCGGAGTTCCTCGACGCGTTCATCGGCGTGTATGGCGGGCCGCTGGCGACCGACTTCCCGCTTGCGTTGAAGGTCGCACGGGGCTTCGGTTTCCCCAATATCGTGCGCTACAGCATGGACACCCAGCAGCAGATCGACAGCGGACGCTCGCTCAATCGTCAGGGCGTGGCGATGGGCAAGCCCACGATCCTCGTCGAGATCGGCCAGAACGGCAGCCGCGAGGAGGCGCACGTCGCCGCGATCGTCGCCGGGGTGGATAATGCGCTTCACCTGCTGGGCATGACCGAAGGACGGGTGCGGGACGTTCCCGCGCCTGCGCGCCTGTTCGAAGGCACGGTCGGTGTCGCGGCGTCACAGGCCGGGTTGTTCCATCCGGCCAAGCCCGGTCCGCGCCAGCTGGCAAAAGGCGAGTTGATCGGGACGATCAGGGATTACACCGGCAAGGACGTCGAAAAGCTCTATTCGCCGGTCGATGGTTATGCGCTCTACGGCATCACCGGCCCGCCGGTGGAAGCGGGTGATGGGGTAGTGATGATCGCCATGCCGACACCGGATTTCTGACCGGCTGTTTGCGCGTGCCCCGCCCGGCCGGGGCGGGACAGTCACAAGTGATAGAACATCCCGCAAGCATCATGGTCGGTCAGCTCCATCACGCCGCCAATCGCAAACCGATATCGCCCCGCGCGCCGGCGATACCGACCATAGCGCTTGCCGCCTCCGACGGGCAGCCGATCGCAATGCAATTGCTGTGCGGCTTGAACGGCTTGAAAACGCTCCGCCTGCCTCCGATGTAATCCATCCATGAACCACCCGGTGACACCAGATGGGCGCTATTTCGTGGTGCGTGGGAGATTGTGGCGCTGCTCCGATCCGGCGTTATCGGCGCCCGACCGCGCGCGATTGGTCAAGCAGCTCATGGCGGCACGCCGCGGCGTCAGAACGGCTTTGCAAAACGGAGACGAGGCTTCGCTTGCCGCAGCGCGCAGCGACGTCCAATCCGCCAAGGTCGCGCTAGGCGAACGTGGTCCCCCGTGGTGGACGGACGGAGCGCCGGACCATAATCGCCGCCTGGTGCGCAATTCCCCTTATGCCGCATGGTTCGCCCGATCGAACGATGCAGATGAATGAAGGGTCACGTGCGCAGGCCAATCGGCCGGCCGCAAAGCGTGCCGCCTAGCCGAACATCCTGTGCGGATCGGTGACAATCAGGACGGTGTCATCCCGCGCCAGCGTCAGCAGGGTCAGCCGGCCTTCCCGGGCCCGTGCAATTGCGAGGCTGGACGGCGCGCTGATCGTGATCAGAACGGGGATGCCGGCGCGCACCGTCTTTTCCACCAGTTCCTGGCTGCAACGCGCCGATAGCAGAGCAAACCCGGCGCACCGGTCGATATCTTGCCGGCCCAGAGCACCGACCAGTTTGTCGAGCGCATTGTGCCGCCCGACATCTTCGCGCAGCAGGACAACGTCCCCGTCGGGCGAGCAGAACGCGGCGGCATGGGCGGCGCCTGTCGCGGTTCCGATCCGCTGGTGATCGCGCAACACAGCCAGCGCCTTTTGGATGGCAGCAGGGGCAAGTGGCAGTGGCTTGCCCTTTACCGGATCGAGCGGTGCGAGTGCCGCGGCGATTGAGTCGATGCCGCAGATGCCGCAACTGCTTTCCGATACCCGCGTTCTGGCGCGTTCGAGCAGGCGCGGCAGACTGCGCGCCGGCAGGTTGGCGCGTGCGACCCAGCCGCCACCGGTTTGATGCAGGTTCACCGCCTCGATCTCATCGGGCTTTGCCAATCCTTCCGAAAGCGCAAAGCCGGCCACGAAGTCGTCAAGATCGGTCGGGGTGGCCATCATCACGGCATATCCGATGCCGTTGAATTCGATCGCCACGGGGGCTTCCACCGGCACGATCCGGGCGATTTCCCGCACGGCCTGCGTCGCGAAATCGAGTTCGCGCAGCGCATGAACCTCGACCGCTTTGCCCAATGCCGAGCCCTGCTCAAGGGCCGCCAGAGCCGGGGGTGTGTTGACGTTCAACGGCGGCGCGCCCGGAAGATCGACCTGCCGCGCACCGCAGGCCTCGACAAAGGACAGAACGGATCGTTTGCCCGAACGCAAATGGGCTGCGAGCGGTTGCGCCAGATCGCTGGGCCACAGACCGAAAAGCCAGTGGGACGCGGCCACCGCTGCACCGTCTCCGGCAAGCAAATCCGCCAGATTGTCCGGCACGGGATGCGCGTCGACGGGAACACTCAGCACGGCATCGAAACCATTGCTGCGCGCATGAAGCAAGGCCGCACACAATCCGCCCAAGGGACCAAGGCCGGGTTCGGGCTGATCGGACAGCACCCGGGCCGCGGTGTCCGGCGTCCGGTTTTCTCCCGCGCACACCACGATGTCGTCGCACTGGGCGGCGAGCGCCGTGCACGCGTGGTCGAGCAGGCTCCGCCCTTGCAAGAGCGCCGCGCTCTTGTCCGACCCGAAACGGACGCTGCGGCCGCCTGCCAGGACAGCGCCGAGTAGTCGTGATGGGGGAGGCGTCACGTTCCATGCTCCTGAGCGGCAATTGCGGTTGATTGCGGCGTAGCGGCTGCGGACCATTGTTGCGAATTGCAAATTGGCCGGGACAGGGGCATCGTCCGCCCAAGTGAAGATGTGCGGGCACGTTCTACGCTGCCGAACCGGTCTGCCGAAGCCATGTGTGGTTGGCATGTCCAAGCGCCTGACCAGGCTTAGCTAGGGAGCGTCTCGTGACGGACAACGCGACAAAAGACACCGATGACCTGCCGCATTCGCCCGGGCCGGCGGGTGGCTGGGGCTCGATGAAGGGCATCGCGCGCATCTATGCCGAGGCATCGGCATCACCCGGCGCGCTGGACAGTTTGCGCAGACTGAACAAGCCCAAGGGCGTGATGTGCGTATCGTGCGCGTGGCCCAAGCCGGAAAATTACTCGGCCTTCGAATTCTGCGAGAACGGCGCCAAGGCCACGCTGTGGGAATTGACGAGCGACCGCTGCACCCCGGCGTTTTTTGCCGAAAGTTCCCACACCGTCACGGCCCTTCGCGACTGGTCGGATCACGAACTCGAAAAGTCGGGCCGGCTGACGCATCCGATGAAATATGACGCCGCATCGGACCGCTATGTCGCGATCGGATGGGACGATGCCTTTGCCCAGATCGGTGCGACCTTGCGCGATCTGCCGCGCGAGGATGTAGTGTTCTACGCATCCGGCCATGCAGGGCTGGAAGCGAGCTATCTCTATGCCCTGCTGGCGCGAGCCTATGGCAACAACAATCTGCCGCAAAGCTCGAACATGTGTCACGAGACCACCTCGGTCGGGTTGAAGAAGGTGATCGGATCGCCAGTCGGCACGGTAACGTTCGCCGATCTGGACGAGACCGATTGCTACTTTTTCTTCGGGCAGAACCCCGGAACCAACAGTCCGCGTTTTCTGCACAATCTGAAAGATCTGAAAGACCGCGGCGGCAAGATCGTCACCTTCAATCCGGTGATCGAGCAGGGGCTGGTGTCCTTCGTCGATCCCCAGGATCCGCTGGCGATGATGACGGGCAAGGAGACGATCATCTCCGACCAGTATCATCAGGTCCAATCGGGCGGCGACGTCGCGGCGATCCTCGGCCTGTGCAAGGTCGTGGTCGAGGTCGACGATCGCGCGCGCGCGGCCGGTTGGGACGCGATCATCGATCATGCTTTCATTGCCGAACACACCACCGGTTTCGACGAATTCGTTGCCTGCTGCCGGGCAACCGCGTGGGCCGACATCGAACAGGCGAGCGGGTTGACCGAGGCTGCCCTGCGCGATGCGGCGATGGTCTACATTCAGGCCGAAAAGGTCATCGGCGTCTACGGCATGGGCTTCACCCAGCATGCGCATGGCGCCCTTAACATCGCGATGCTCGTCAATTTGCTGCTGCTCAGAGGGAACATCGGGCGGCCCGGCACCGGCTGCTGCCCCGTGCGCGGCCATTCGAACGTGCAGGGTCAGCGAACCGTCGGGGTTGCGGAAAAGGCGCATCTGGTCCCCTTGGACCGGCTGAAGGCGCTGTTCGATTTCGACCCGCCGACCAAGGACGGCATGCATGTGGTCGACGCGGTGCAGGGCCTGATCGACCGCAAGGTTCGCGGCATTATCTCGCTCGGCGGAAATCTGGTGCGCGCTGTGCCCGACCAGCAACGCATGGAGGAAGGCTGGGCCGCGCAGGATCTGGTCGTGATGGTCTCCACCAAGCTCAACCGCAGCCACCTCTATCCGGGCAAGGCGGCCTATATCCTGCCATGTCTTGGCCGGGCCGAGGTCGACGCGCAGGCCAGCGGCCATCAGGCCGTGACCAGTGAAGACAGCTTCTCGATGATCAGCGGATCGGTCGGCCATCGTCCGCCTGCATCGGAGCACCTGAAAAGCGAACTTGCGATCGTGGCAGGCATCGCCAAGGCGACGCTGGCGCCCAATCCCAAGCTGAAATGGGACGAGTGGACGGGCGACTATTCGCGCGTGCGCGATCTGATCGAAGCCACCTATCCCGACGATTTTCGCGACTTCAACAGACGGATGTTCCAGCCCGGCGGGTTCTGGCGCGTGAATGACGCGGCCCGGCGCGTGTGGAACACCGACAGCGGCAAGGCGGTCATCACCACCCCCTCCCGGCTGAGCGCGCATGGTTTTGCCGACAAGCCGGGGCGCTATCGCTTGCTGACGATGCGCTCAAACGATCAGTTCAACACGACCGTCTACGGGTATTCCGACCGCTTCCGCGGGATCGAGGGTACCCGTGATGTCGTCCTGATGAACCCTGCGGACATTGCCGAGGCGGGGCTCGCTGATGGGGACAAGGTGAAACTGGTTTCGGACTACGATGGCGATAATGTCGAGCGCGTTCTGGGCGGGCTGACGCTCATCGCGTACAATCTGCCGCGCGGCACGGTTGCGGGTTACTATCCCGAATGCAACGTGCTGGTGCCGATCACGCACCACGACGAGACATCGAAGACACCGGCCTCTAAATCCGTGCCGGTGAGGGTCGAGGCCTTGTAATTGTCAGCGCGATAGACCTGTGCGGTGGGCCAGCAGACTGAATGGCCATAGCGTCAGGCCCCGGCACTGCGGCCACAGCTCCGCAATCGGCGCATCCCGGGCGTGCGACCGAAAATTCGCAGGCGCACGAAAACGGGCGGTTCCTGCTGCGCCCCGGATGGCACAATACGGCCATGCCACGCGCGCAACGAAAAACTGCTTCCGTGTGGACCTATGGATGGTGGGATGAAGTTGATCTAATTTTACCCAGCCTTGCGCTGGGCTCGCCGTTGCACGGGCGGCGCTTGAAGGGGAGTGAGCATGGCAGCACGCGCCTATTGGTCCGGCCAGATACGGCTGGCGCTGGTTTCGATCCCGGTAGAGGTCTTCCCGGCCACGAAATCCGGCGCACAGATCCGGTTCAACCAGATCCACAAACCCAGTGGCAAACGCATCGCCTATGAAAAGGTGGTTCCCGGCATCGGCGCGATTGACCGCGACGAGATCATCAAGGGCTTCGAGGTCGAGAAAGGCAGTTATGTCCTTCTGGATGATCGCGAGATCGAAGCGGTAAAGATCGAAAGCAAACGCACGCTCGAACTTGTCCAGTTCGTGGATGCGGACGAGATCGATCCGCTCTATTTCGAGAAGCCCTATTACGTCGCCCCCAAGGACGAACTGGCCGAAGAAGCCTTCGTGGTGCTGCGCGAGGCGCTGCGCAAGGCGCGCAAGGTCGCGCTGGGCCAGCTTTCGGTCCGCGGCAGCGAGAAGCTGGTGGCGTTGAAGCCGTGCGGTAAGGGTCTGCTGCTGGAGACTCTGCGCTATGCCGACGAGGTGCGGCAGGGCCGATCGTTCTTCAGCGACATCGACGACACCATGCCCGATGCCGAGCTGCTCGATCTTGCTACCACGCTCATCGACAAGCGCACGGCGCCATTCGACGCCAGCGAATTCAAGAACCGCTATGTCGACGCTTTGCGCGAGCTGATCGACAAGAAGGCAAAGTCCAAAACCGGACGGGCAATCATCGAAGACGCAGGTGAACCCGCGTCGGCCGGGAGCAATGTGGTCGACCTGATGGCCGCGCTGAAGAAATCGGTGGGCGCGAAAGGCGCCGGATCGGCGAAGTCCAAGCGGCCCGCCAAGTCGTCGGCCAAAACGTCCGGCAAGGCTGCGGCAAAATCGAAAACGTCGGGCGCACCGCGCAAGCGGGCCTGAATTTCCGGTATGGGCAAGCGTTCCGATCCGCTCGCATCCTACAACGCCAAGCGCGATTTCACCAAGACCGCCGAACCGAAGGGCGAGGTGCCTGCCAATGGTGGCGCAGGCGGGAGGCGTTTCATCGTCCAGAAACACGCCGCCTCACGGCTGCACTGGGACCTGCGGCTCGAAATCGACGGTGTCCTCAAGAGCTGGGCCGTCACCAAGGGGCCAAGCCGCGATCCTGCCGTCAAACGCCTGGCGGTTCGCACCGAGGATCATCCGCTTTCCTATGCGCAGTTCGAGGGCACGATTCCGGCCAGAGAATATGGCGGCGGGACGGTGATGTTGTGGGACCGCGGCACATGGGCACCGATCGCGGGCAAGAGCGCAGCCGATCTCGAAGACGGGCACCTTCACTTCACGCTCGACGGCGAGCGGATGAAGGGGGAATGGCTGCTGATCCGGTTGAAGCCCAGGCCCGGCGAAAAGCGCGAGAACTGGTTGCTCCGCAAGATCGGCGACGACCACGCTGCGCCTGACGAAGCGCTGGTCGAGCATCACCTGACGAGTGTTTCGACAGGCCGATCGATGGCCGAAATTGCCGCAGGCACACGAGGCAGCGCCGCCTCTGCCCGCGCCGATCAAAAAGACGTTGCTGCGGGCATGGCAAAGGCTACCAAGCCCGGCGCGAAACGCCCCCGTCGGCGCCTTGCCGCCAAACTGCCCGGGTTCCGGGCGCCGCAGCTGGCGACGCTGGTCGACGCGGTGCCGACCGGCAATGGCTGGATGCACGAGATCAAGTTCGATGGATACCGCGCGCTGATCGCAGCCAGGGGCGAAGATGTGAGGGTCTTCACCCGTTCGGGCCAGGACTGGACCGCCAAGTTTGGCCCGCTGGTGGCGGCAATCGCCGCGCTCGATCTCCCGGCGGCACTGATCGATGGCGAGATCGTCGCGCATGATGCCGTCGGCAATCCCGATTTTTCGGCATTGCAAGCGCTCCTCAAACGCGGTCGCGGCGCGCAGGGGCCGGACGACTCCCTGGCTTTCTACGCCTTCGATCTGCTCGAAGCGGACGGTGTGGATCTGACCGCACTTGCCAATATCGAGCGCAAGGAAAGGCTCGAAGCGCTGCTCGCCGCCGCGGAACCTCCGATCCATGTCGCCGATCATGTCATCGGCGCAGGTGAACAACTCCTCCGCGCCATGTGCGGTGCCGGGCAGGAAGGCATCATCTCCAAGGCGATCGATGCGCCTTACCTCCACAAACGCAGCCATAGCTGGGTGAAGGTCAAGTGCATCCGGCGGCAGGAATTCGTGATTGTCGGATGGAAGGCCTCCACCACGAATGCGCGCCCCTTTGCCTCGCTGCTGCTGGCCCAGCACGAAGACGGTTCGCTGGCATACAAGGGCAATGTCGGCACCGGTTTCGGCGACGAGGAACTGGGCCGCATGGCAGCGCGGCTGAGACGGCTGGAGCGCAAAACGCCGCCGCTCGACGTCGACCGCGCAGCCGCGCGAGGCGTCACCTGGGTAAAGCCGGCATTGGTCGCCGAAATCGCCTTTGCCGAATTCACGGCGCAAGGGCGGGTGCGTCACGCCAGTTTCGCCGGGCTGCGCGCCGACAAGCCCGCGCGCGAGGTCGCCTCCGAGACACCCGCGCCGCCGCCAGTTACGGCAAGCGACGTCGACATCACCAATCGCGATCGCGTGATCTTTCCCGATACAGGCCAGACCAAGGGCGAACTGGCGGACTATTATGCGGCGATAGCGCCGGCCATGCTGCCCTTCGTTGCCGAGCGACCGGTCAGCCTGGTGCGTTGTCCCCAAGGCCGTGCGCGCAAATGCTTTTTTCAGAAACACGACAGCGGTGCGCTCGGCGATGCAGTGCGACACGTCCCGATCCGGCAAAAGGACGGCGGAAGCGAGGACTATCTGTTCGTCACCGACCAGCGCGGCATCCTGCAATGCGTGCAAATGGGAACGATCGAGTTCCACGCCTGGGGATCGCGGGTTGACGCGGTCGATCAGCCCGAGCGCATGATCTTCGACCTCGATCCCGACGAGGGGCTGGACTTCGAGGCCGTCAAGCGCGCCGCAACCGAGATTCGCGCGCATCTCGCCGATCTCGGTCTGATCAGCTTTGCCATGCTGTCAGGAGGGAAGGGCGTTCATGTGGTCATCCCGCTTACGCCCGGACATGACTGGGACACGCACAAGGACTTCGCGCGGCGGTTTGCCGAAGCCTTGTCGCTCGCCGCGCCGGATCGTTTCACCGCCACCATGAGCAAGGCCAGGCGCAGCGGAAAAATCTTCATCGACTGGCTGCGCAATCAACGCGGCGCGACCGCGGTGATACCATTTTCCGCCCGTGCCCGCGCCGGCGCGCCCGTCGCGGTTCCGATCGCATGGGACGAGCTCGCGAAATTCGAGGACGCCCATCCCTTTGCGATCGGCGATGCCGAAGCGTTGCTTCACCGGGCCAAGTCTCCCGCGTTGCAAGGCTGGGGCTTTGCTGCGCAGTCGCTCCCGGCGTTTTGACATACCACGAGCAAAATTCAGGAAATCGGAGAGCCATCTCAGTCGAAGCGCCTTCGCTCGCCGGGCCACCGCACAGGCTTGTCTGGTGCGAGGTCGTTTGCTGATGGGAAGCAATATTTCCGCGAGCGGGGGCAAAGCCGCCGAGCGGCTTTCGGCATCGTGCTTCGGCCCCGCTTATGGCAGAAGTTGGGTGGAAAACGGACCTAGGTCTTCTGGCTTTCAACCCACTGCCTGAAGACACCGATTACGGAAGACAGGTCAGTCGGACCGCACGCTGCTTTGAACCGAACCCCATCGGCCTTTGCGGCCCACCAGCTACCGAGCTCGCGCCATTCATCCAAGTCTCTGGCAGGCTCACCATGCTTGGCTTCGAATGGGCGACCCTCTAGCGATGTCTCACGTAAGTCGATCTCTATCGTCCATCCCGGGTTGTCTAGGGTATCGATCTTGATGCCATAGGAGTGCTCCCAGTCATTGTTGCACTCTCGAACATACCAGTTCGCAAGCCAGTCGAGGTCGTTGTTGTCCATATCTTTCTATCTGACAGAACGCGGATGGCAGCAACGGGTTGAAACCGAACGGCAGCTCCTGTCCGCCAACGCCGCAAAGCAGACATACGCCCCAGCCTTCCGCTCAACCCTTGTGCCGGCGCTCCGTGCTTGGCGGGAACTTGGCGTGGAGCGCCTTTGCCCGCGTCGGGCGGTCCATCAATTCGCCGCCGCAATTGGGGCAAGCATCGTCGAGATCCTCGGCGCATTCGGCGCAGTAAGTGCACTCGAACGAGCAGATGAAGGCGCCGGGCGCTTCGGCGGGGAGGCCCGCGCCGCATATTTCGCAATCGGGGCGCATTTCGAGCATCGCGGCGCTCCCTTAAACCGCCGCGCGCACGGCTTCGCAGATGGTGTCGACCACCTGTTCGACCTGCGTCTTGTCGTCGCCTTCGGCCATCACGCGGATCAGCGGTTCGGTGCCCGAGGCGCGGATGACGAGGCGGCCCTTGCCCGCAAGCTGGCTTTCCGCCTCGGCGATCGCGGCCTTGACCTGCGCGTTCTCCAGCGGCTGCCCGCTTTCATAGCGCACGTTCTTGAGCAGCTGCGGCACGGGGTCGAAGACGTGGAGCAGCTCGCTTGCCGGCTTGCCGCTGCGCACCAAGCTGGCGAGCACGCGCAGCGCGGCGACCGTGCCGTCGCCGGTGGTGGCATGGTCGAGCAGGATCATGTGGCCCGATTGCTCGCCGCCGACATTGTATCCGCCCGCCTTCATCGCTTCCAAGACATAGCGGTCGCCCACCTTGGCGCGCACGAGATCGAGCCCGCGGCCTGCAAGATAGCGTTCGAGCCCGAGGTTGCTCATTACCGTCGCCACGATCCCGCCACCCTTCAGGCTTCCGCGATCCTGCATCCGCCCGGCGATCAGCGCCATGATCTGGTCGCCATCGACCGCGCGCCCCTTTTCATCGACCACGATCAGCCGGTCGGCATCGCCGTCCAATGCAATGCCGATATCCGCGCCTTCCTCGACCACCTTGGCCTGCAGCGCGGCAATCGCGGTCGAGCCGACCCCGTCGTTGATGTTGATCCCGTTGGGGGTGACGCCCAGCGCGACGACCTCCGCGCCCAGTTCCCAAATTGCAGAGGGCGCCACCTGATAGGCCGCGCCATTGGCGCAATCGACCACGACCTTGAGGCCATCGAAGCGGATTTCGGACGATACCGAATCCTTGACCGCATGGATATAGCGCCCGCGCGCATCGTCGATCCGGCGCGCGCGGCCGATCTTTTCGGCCGGAACCAGCGGGATGTCGGATTCCATCAACCGCTCGATCTCGGCCTCGGCCGCGTCGGACAGCTTGAAGCCATCGGGGCCGAACAGCTTGATCCCGTTGTCGGCAAAAGGATTGTGGCTGGCGGAAATCATCACGCCCAGATCGGCGCGCATTTCGCGGGTGAGCAACGCGATTGCAGGGGTGGGCAGGGGCCCCGTCATGATCACGTCGATCCCGACGCTGGTGAAACCGGCCACCAGCGCGCTTTCCATCATGTAACCCGACAGGCGTGTGTCCTTGCCGATCACGACGCGGTGGCGGTGGCCGCCGCGCACGAAATGGCGGCCCGCGGCCTGCCCGACCTTCATCGCAGTCGCCGCGGTCATCACGCCGGCATTAGTGCGGCCCCTGATCCCGTCGGTTCCGAACAGCTTACGTGCCATGAATTTCCTGCCTGTCCTGCTGGCTGTGTTGTCTCGCGCTTCTGGCGCGGTTATCGCGCAAAGGGAAGGGCGCTGCGCCCGCTTGAGGACACTTGCATTGGAAGATCACGGCAAACCCGGCGCGGCCGGGCAGGGGAAATTCGCGCTGGTGTCGATCCGGCTGCCGGTCAAGCTGACCTTTGCCGCGCTGGTCGGCGGGCTGCTGGTGGGGATCGCGGCGGCGATGGCGGGCGCGCCGGTGCTGGTGGGCGAGATCGCCGCGCTGGTGGGCGGCTTGTGGCTGCGCGCGTTGCAGATGACGATCATCCCGCTGGTCGCAGCATTGCTTGTGCTGGGCCTCGTCCAGATGATCTTTGCCGCGCGGGTCGGCACGGTCGCCCGGCGGATGATCGCGCTGATGGTGTTCGTGCAACTGGCGGGCGGGGCGTTCACCTCGATCGTGATGCCGCCGCTGCTGCGCGCCTTTCCAGTGCCCGCCGGAGCCGAAGCGTTTCTGGCGCAGACACCCGAGACCGTGGGCGAAGTGCCGCGCGTGCTCGATTTTCTTGCCAGCCTCGTCAGCCCCAACATCGTCGCCGCCGCAGCCGAAACCGCAATGCTGCCGCTGACACTGTTCTTCGTGATGTTCGCGGTCGCGATCACGCGGCTGCCGCAGGAACAAGGCGAGCGGCTGCTCGGCTTTTTCCATGCGCTGGGCAATGCGATGCTGCTGATCATCGGGTGGGTGCTCGCCGCAGCGCCCGTCGGGGTGTTCGCTCTGGCCTACGGCGTGGGCGTGCAAAGCGGGGGCGGGGCCTTTGCCGCGCTCGGTCACTATGTGCTCAGCGTCAGCGCGATGGGCACCTTCATCTTCATGCTGGCCTATGCCATCGCGATCGCACTGGGCCGCACGGGCGGGCGGTTCGCCTCGGCGATGCTGCCTGCGCAGGCGGTGGCGTTGTCGACCCAGTCCTCGCTCGCCAGCCTGCCTGCGATGCTCGATTCCGCCGGCCGGCTGGGCCTACGCCCCTCGACCGCCGAATTCGTGTTGCCGCTGGCGGTGGTGATCTTCCGCGCGACCAGCGCGGCGATGAACCTTGCCGTGGTCTATTACATCGCCGCGCTGGCCGGGGTCGAAGTGCCGCTCACGGTCGCGATCGCGGGCATCCTGATCGCCAGCGTCATCAGCCTTTCCGCAGTCAGCCTGCCCGGATCGATCAGCTTCGTCGTCTCGATCGGGCCGATTGCGCTCGCCATGGGTGTGCCGGTCGAACCGCTGGCGCTGCTGGTCGCGGTCGAGATGCTGCCCGACCTGATGCGCACGCTGGGCAATGTCACGATGAACGTCGCGGTCACCAGCGCGGTCGACCGTTCGGCAGACGGTGCACACGACCCGACTTGAAGAGTGAACAATTCGGCCGCATCTGCGTTACCGATACAAGACCATCAACCATCGACCTTGGAGAACACCATGGCTTTCAAACTCGCCCCGCTGCCCTATCCCGACACCGCGCTCGAGCCCGCGATTTCGGCCGAAACCCTGTCGTATCACCACGGCAAGCATCATCAGACCTATGTCGACAAGACCAACGCCGCGATCGAAGGCACCGATCACGCCGACAAGTCGCTGGAAGAGATCATTGCCGCTGCGCGCGGGAGCGACAAGGGCCTTTTCAACAACTCGGCACAGACCTGGAACCATGCGTTCTACTGGCATTCGATGGCACCCGAAACGACCGAGGCATCGGACGATCTGGCCGCCAAGATCGACGAGGCTTTCGGTTCGGTCGAAGACCTCAAGCAGAAGCTCAAGGATCGCGGCGCCGGCCACTTCGCATCGGGCTGGGTGTGGCTCGCTGAAAAGGGCGGCAAGCTGTCGATCGAGGAAACCCACGATGCCGACACGCTGGCGGATGGCGACTTCAATCCGCTGCTGCTGATCGACGTGTGGGAGCACGCCTATTATCTCGATCACCAGAACAAGCGCCCGGCCTATCTCGATGCGGTCGTCGAAAAGAAGCTCAACTGGGCCTTCGCATCCGAGAACCTCGCGCGCGGGACGGTGTGGACCTACGAAAACGCCTGATCCGGTGTGAAGATAAAAAGGCCCGGGCAGGAGCGATCCTCCCCGGGCCTTTTTCGTGTCATTGCCGCGTGGTGACGCCGTTACCGGTGGATACCGCGTCGAGTTCCTCGAGGATCGCGCGGTGCGCCACCGCATCGTCGGTCGAGCGGCGCGGGATGTTGCCGCTCGACAGCATCTCCGACAGCGCGGCGCGCGCGCGGCCCACGCGGCTCTTGATCGTGCCCACCGCGCAGCCGCAGATCGCGGCGGCTTCCTCGTAGGAAAATCCGCCCGCGCCCACCAAAAGCAGCGCCTCGCGCCGTTCGGCGGGCAATGTCAGCAGCGCACGGTGCAGATCGGAAAGGTGGATCGGTTCCTCCTGTCCGGCAGGCGCGGTCAGAATGCGTTCGGCCACGCCTTCGTCATACTCGCCGCGAAAGCGGTTGCGGCGCATGTCGGTGAGGTAGGCATTGCGCAGGATCACGAAGGTCCATGCGCGCATCGAGGTGCCCGGTTCGAACCGGTCCTGCGCGGCCCACGCCTTCAGCAGCGTTTCCTGCACCAGATCGTCGGCCAGATCGGGCCGTCCGCACAGCCCGCGCGCGAACGCACGCAGATGCGGAACGACGGTCGCAAGCTCGCGCTTGAAATCGGATTTTTCGGCAGCCGAGCGCCTGTCGCCAGAGGGGCGATCATCGCTCATCGGCCGGGCGCCTTGCGATCATGCCGCTCCGCGTCGCGTCCCGGATCGATCTCGTCGAGCCTCTCGAGCAGATCCTTGAAGGCATCGGGCAGCGCCTCTTCGACCACCGAATCATACAACTGCTTCAACCCGTCGGCCCATTCGGGCGCGCGGCGCGGCGCATCATCGCCGCTGCGCGCCTTCTTGCCTTCATGATCCTGATTGGAGGCCATATCTGGTGGTTGTCCCTGATCCCGTTGTCCCGGCTGCATCGTCGCCATCGAACCCGCCTGCCTGAAACCGCGGTATGCACGCCGCCGGATCACGCTCGTATGCGGTGGGTTTGGACGAAATGGCAACGATGCGCTACCACTTTGGTTCCGCATCAGACCTTGCCGGGTTGCTTTGCCTCCGGCCCGACAGGAATTTCCGCCATCGATCCGCTTCGACCCGGCCCCGAGACTGACCCAGCGGCTGCGGCGGCGCACTCCTCGTCATGGCGGGCGCGGCGCTGGCTGGTGCTGTTTCCGCGCGCGATCCCGCTGGCGATCTTCCTCGCGCTGGCCGCGATCACCGCTCTCAGCGTGTTCGCGATCGAAAGCAACGCACGCGCCAGCGAACGCGCACAGATGCGCGAATATGCGCAAGGTGTTGCCGCCGCGCTGGATCGCAGCGGGGGCGAATATATTTCCTACCTGCGCGCGGGCGCGGCGCTGTTTTCGAGCATGGGCGAGGTCAGCCCGGAAACGTTCGACAGCTTCGTGCGCGCGCTCAGGCTCGATACCGAATTGTCGGGCGCGGAAGGCATCGGCTGGGTGCCCGTGATAGAGGCGCGCGATCTGCCCGCATTTCTGGTGCGCACGCGGATCGGCCAGCCTGCCTATCCGGCGATCACCCCGCAGCCTGCCGCGGGCAGCACCGGGCGGATCGCACCGGTGGCGATGTTCGCGCCGGTCACTGCGCTCAACCGCCGCGCGCTGGGCTACGACATGTATTCCGATCCCGCCCGCGCCGCCGCGATGGCCGAGGCCGAACTGACGCTGCGCCCCGCCGCCTCGGGGCGGATTACCTTGCTGCGGGAAACCAGCGGCACCGCGCCCGCCTTTGCGATCTACATGCCCGTTTTCCGGGGCGACGATGGCCGCGACCGACGGCTGGCCGGATTTGTCTATACCCCGTTCCGGGCGCGCGAATTTCTGGATTCGGCGATTGATCGCAACCGCCAGGGCCGCTTCGGCGTGCGCCTGTATGACGGCGAGATCGCGCGCGATCATCTGCTGGTCGCGCACGCAATCGACGATCCGGCGCGCGAACGGGTGCAGCAGGCGGTGACGATCGCCGATCGGCAGTTGATGCTGGTGATCGAACACGCCGACCACCGCGTGTTGTCATCGCTGTCGATGGTGACGCTGATCTTCGGGCTGGCGCTGGCGAGCCTGCTGATGCTGCTGGCGCGGCTGTTGACGCAGCAGGCGTTCGAGGATCAGGCGCGGCTGGCATTCTTTGAGGAACAGCATTCGATCCGCAATTCGCTCACCCGCGAGCTCAATCATCGGGTCAAGAACACGCTGGCCAATGTCCTGTCGATTCTCGCGCTCACCCGGCGCCGGGCAAGCGGGCTCGACGACTTCGCCGATTCGCTCGAAGGGCGCATCCGCGCGCTCTCGGCGACGCACGATCTGCTGACCGTCACCGACTGGGGCATCACGCCGATCCGCGCGGTGATCGAGGCCGAGCTGAAGCATTTTCGTGAAATGTTCGGCGATTCGATCCTGCTCGACGGGCCGGCGCTCGAACTGGCGCCCAATGATGCGCTGTCCTTCGGGCTGGCGGTGCATGAACTTGCGACCAATGCGGCGAAATACGGCGCGCTCAGCGTGCCGGGTGGGCGCGTGACAATCCGCTGGCAGCGCGGCGAGGACCCCGCGTCCGACACCCCTTGGGCCGAAGTCGAATGGCAGGAATCGGGCGGGCCTGCGGTCGCGCCCCAGCGCCGTTGCGGCTTCGGGACCGAACTGATCGAGAAGGTGGTCGCGCACGAGTTGCGCCAGCCGGTCACGCTCGAATTCGCGCCGGCAGGTGTCCGCTGCGTGCTGAGAGTGCCCGTGCGCCGCCCGGCCGATTTCAGAATGCGCGAAAAAGAAGTCGACCGCCGCGTGCGCAAACCCTGACCGCGCGGCGGCGGGGGATGCGCCTGTCAGAGTGGGCGGGTGGAGCCGAAGAACAGCGCCTGGCTGATCGCGGCGCGCACGCTCGCCTCCTGAAACGGCTTGGTCACAAGATAGGTCGGTTCGGGCCTATCACCCGTCAGCAAGCGTTCGGGATAGGCGGTGATGAAGATCACCGGCATCGATCCAACCGCCAGAATGTCGTCGACCGCATCCAGACCCGACGAGCCATCGGCCAACTGGATATCGGCGAGCACCAGTCCGGGCATCGCCTCGCCGATTGCAGCGCGCGCCTGCGTGCGCGTTGCCGCAGTGCCGCTGACCGTGTGGCCGAGGCTGGTCACAAGGTCTTCGAGCTGCATCGCGATCAGCGGTTCGTCCTCGATGATCAGCACGCTGGTGGCCTGCTCGCGCTCGATTTCGGCGATTGCCTCGGCCACCAGTGTCCGGACCTCGTCGGGCGTCCGGCCGAGCACGGCAGCGGTTTCGGCGACGGTGAAGTCCTCAAGCGTGGTAAGCAGCAGTGCCTGACGCGCGGGCGGGGTAATCGCGCCCAGCCGCGCCTGGGCACCGGCTTCGTGTTCGCTGGCCGGCGCCGCGTTGACGGTTTCGCGGTAGGCATCGGCCCAGACCGTGCCGAACGCGCGGTACAGTGGCACGCGGCCCCCGGTCAGGCTGGCCTGCAGATCGGCGTCGGTCATCACGCGTTCGAGCATCGCGCGCACCATCGCATCGCCTGCCGCCTGCGACCCGGTCAAGGCGCGGGCATAGCGGCGCAGGAAAGGCAGATGGGGGGCGATCTGGCTTGCAAGGGACATTGGTTGCCTTTCCGGTCGAATGCGATTCCACCGCCATAGCGGCTCCGTGCCGCGCCGTCGCGCCTATCCGACAGGCTGGCAATTTTGCGCAGCGCATCCTGCGTAGTAACCCTGGGCTGCAAAAAATCGGCGGATTGCCGGGAACCGTGCACAGTCCAAATCATTATGCTTTTGTCACCGCCGAGACCCCCCTCCCGTCCAAGCGGCTGGTGATACGATCCCGAAAGGCCTCCGTTGTTCTGCAACGGAGGCCTTTTTTGTCATGCCTTGCCACAGGTGCGGGCACGTTCTCCCGACACGGGCAGGATCAGCCGATCATCCTTTCGAAGATCGCGTATTCGCGGTTGATCGTGCTGTCGATATTTTCCGCGATCGCGACCATGCCCTGATTGTCTTCGAGCACCCAGCCAAGTTCGCCGCGGGTCGAACCATATTTCCCGGTCGCCTCGATCCGGATCGTGTCGATCATCATGAAGGCAAGCTGGCTCGCCATGCGGCTGTTGTGGAGTTCCTTCAGCACGCCCATCAACGGCACCCGCATCCCTGCATGCCTGGGATGGCGCAGCCAACGCAGCATGTGAACCCAGCCGAACGGGAACAGCTTGCCCTTGATCTTCGCCAGCGCGTCATTGACGTCGGGGAAGGTCAGCATGAACGCCACCGGCCGCCCGTCGACTTCGGCGATCATGTTCAACTCTTCCTTGATGATCGGGCGCAGCTTCTTGCCGGCATGCGCAACCTCGGCCGGAGTGAAAGGGACAAAGCCCCAATTGTCCGACCAGGCATCGTTGAGGATGCCCAGAATGATCGCCACCTCGGCGTCCCAGTCCTCCTTGCGCACGCGGCGGACATTGATCCGTTCATTCTTGCGGCCCGACTGGATGATCCGCCGGATCAGCGGCGAGAAAGGTTTCGTGATGTCGAGATCATAGGTGTAGAGCGTCTTGGCGCGGGTAAAGCCGGCTGCCTCGATCCACGCCGCGTAATGCGCCGGATGGTGGCCCATCATGATCATCGGCGCGTGATCCTGACCGCGGATCAGCAGGCCCGGCTCTTCCCAGATCGACAGCGAGATCGGGCCAAGCACACGGGTCATTCCTTCGCGCTTGAGCCAGGCTTGCGCGCTGTCCAGCAACGCATGGGCCACGGCCTCGTTCTCGGCATCGAAATAACCGAAAAAGCCGGTGCCGGGGCCGAACCCCTGTTCGGCCGGCATGGCGAGCGCAAGTTCATCGATGTGCGCCGAAATCCGCCCGACAGGCTTGCCGCCCAGATACGCGATGAACAGCTGGACGCAGGCGTGGGCAAAGAACGGGTTCTTGACGGGATCGACCAGTTCCATCTGCTCCGAACGAAGCTGGGGCACGAAATGGGGCAGGCGATCCGAAAAGGCGCGCCCCAGATCGACGAAGGCGGCGCGCCCGCGCTTGTCGCTGACCGGTTCGATTACTATCTGATCCATCCGCGCCGTCCCATCCGTCCTGCTGTGTCTTGCGTATTTGCGATTGATCAAGGCGTCCTGTGTCGTCTCGTGTTCATTCGCGCAAGGCTATCGATCACATTGACCAACATCCCGCGTTTGGAGCGAACGCCGATTTCCGGTAGAGCGCGCTTCAGGAATTGACTGAAATGACCATGCACCAGACCCTTTCCCCGATGCCTCTGACGGCCCCGCCCAAGGCGACCCGCGTCCAGTTCATGGCCGAGGACGACAAGGCGATGCTGCGCGCGGTGCGCGATCTGACCAAGGGTCTGGGCGAGGCCAAGCCCGGCATTTACTGGCCCGACATGCTGCTGTCGGCAGGGGTGGGCTACGCCGGGATTGCGATTGCAATCCTTTCAGGCAGCCTTGTGGTGAAGATCGTTGCCGGATTGGTCGCCGCGCTGGCGCTTTACCGCGCGCTGATGTTCATTCACGAGCTCACGCATATTCACCGCGCTGCGCTGCCCGGTTTCCGCACGGGCTGGAACCTGCTTGTCGGCATTCCGCTGCTCACCCCGTCCTTCATGTATGAAGGCGTGCACACGATCCACCACAAGCGCACGCAATACGGCACGGTGGAGGACCCCGAATACCTGCCGCTGGCGCTGATGAAGCCGTGGAGCCTGCCGCTGTTCGTGATCGTCGCGATCCTTGCGCCGGTGGCGCTGATCGTGCGCGCGGCGGTGCTGGTGCCCCTTGGGGCCGTGATCCCGGCCGTGCGTACCTTCACGTGGGAAAGGTTCTCGGCGCTGTCGATCAACCCCGAATTCCGCCGCCGCCCGCCCGAAGGCGAATTCATCGGGCGCGTGCGCTGGCAGGAAGCGGGTGTGTTCGTGTGGTCGTGGCTGCTGATCGGCTCCACCCAGGTGATCGGCTGGCAGCCGCTGGCGACCGCGCTGGTGATCCTGTCGCTGACTGCGCTGCTCAATCAGTTGCGCACGCTGGTCGCGCACCTGTGGGAGAACGAGGGCGAGGCGATGACCGTCACCGCGCAGTTCCTCGACAGCGTCAACGTGCCCCCGCCGGGCGTGGCTGCGGAAATCTGGGCGCCGGTGGGTCTGCGCTATCACGCGCTGCACCATCTGATGCCGTCGATGCCCTATCACGACCTGCCCGAAGCGCACCGCCGTTTGGCGCGCGAATTGGGCACGGGTTCGACCTATGACGGCGCGAACCATCCCGGGATGGCAGTGTTGGTCGGCCGGATCGCCAAGAGCACTATGGGTAAGCGCGCGGCCTGACGGCTGCGCCTTGGCCTAGTCCAGAAAGCGGATCATCGCGCAGCGGCGGTCGGCAGGCAGGCCATCGTCGACTTCGTTCGCCAACTCGCCGGCTAGACGCGGATGGGCATCGAGCGCGGTGACCTCCTCGAAGCCGAGACGCGCGTAGAACGGCGCGTTCCACGCCAGATCGCGAAAGGTGGTGAGGGTCAGCGCCTTGAAACCGGTGTTGCGCGCGTCGATCATGGCTGCGCGCACCAGCCCCGATCCGATGCCGCGGCGCTGGAAGGCGGGGACGACATTCATTTCCCAGATATGGAGTTCGCGGCTGAAGGGCTGCGCCGCCAGGAACCCTGCCGGCACATCGTCCACATGCGCAATCAGGCTGTGTCCGCGGCGGACAAGCCGGGCATAGTCCGCCTCTGCGCGAGCCCTGCCGGGATCGATCGAAGGCTCGGCGGCAAAGGCGACCGCTGCCGCGCGCTCGATCGCCGCCATTGCAGCTGCATCCTCGGGCCGGGCGAGCCGCAGCGACCAGGTCATTCCTCGGTCCGCACCAGAACGGTTTCGCCCAGCAGCAGGAACAGGAAGAACGGCGCCCATGCGGCCAGGAAGGGCGGATAGCCACCGAAACTGCCCATCGCGAGCGCGGCATTGTCCACCACGAAATAGGCAAAGCCCAGCGCCATCCCGATGATCGCGCGCACGAACAATTGGCCCGACCGGGCGAGCCCGAAGGCGGCGATCGATCCGAGCAGCGGCATCAGCAGTGCCGAGAGCGGGCCGGACAGGCGGTGCCACCACTTGGCACGCATCTCGTCGGTGTTGCGTCCCGCCGTTTCATAGGCGTCGATCGATCGGCCAAGCTCCCAGAAGCTCAACGCATCGACATTGACCGATTGCAGCATGATCCGTTCGGGCAGCAGGCCCTGACCCACCACCAGCGATGCGGGGCGCTCGGTGATTGCGCCGGCCACGTCGAACCGCACGGGTTGTTCCAGCCGCCAGCCGGGCGCGGCAAAGGTGGCGCGCGGGCTGCGGATCTGTTCGCGGATGATCCCGCCCGGCGCGCGTACATACCAGGTCACGCCGGTCAGCACGATATTCTCGCCCGACCCGGTCAGTCCGGCCGCAGCGAGGATATTGTCGCCATCGGTGAGGTAGATATTCGCCCGCGGCGCGTTGCCGCTTTCATCGCTTTGCGGGATCGGGCCATATTCCGCCGCCTCCCACGCCGACAGCGTGGCATTGGCGCGGGTGACGATGCGTTCGTTGAAGGCGAATGAGGCAGCGGCGATGATCGCGGCCGTCAGCAGCAGCGGCGCAAGCACCTGATGCGCCGAGAGCCCTGCGGCCTTCATCGCCACCACCTCGGAATTCTGGTTCAATGTCACCAGCGTGATCAGCGTCGCCAGCAATACCGAATAGGGCAGGAAGCGGCTGACAAGCTGCGGCGCGCGCAGCGAGGCATATTGCAGCACCTCGGCCTGTCCGTTGCCCGGCACCGCCAGAATGTCGCCCGTCTGCGACAGCAGGTCGAGCGCGAGCAGCACCAGCACCAGCATCACCAGCACCGCAAGGATGCGGACAACGAACAGCTTCGCCAGATAGACCGTCAGCGTGCGCGAGGGGAAGAAATCCATCTGCATGATTACGCCTGCTGCGCTTCGGTATCGTCGGGGTCGGCCGGATAGCCTTTTGGCCGGCGCCGCCGGAACAACTTGCCGATCCGCTTGCCCGCCTTGGCAAACGCCATCTCCAGCGCACCGATGGCCTGACCGCCCGGCACATAGGCGACGCGGTAATACATCCACAGGATCAATCCCGCGAACAGCACGAAGGGCACCCAGAAGGCGAGCACCGGATCGAGCAGCCCGATCGAGGCGACATCTTCGCCGTATTGGTTGATCTTGTGATAGGCCACCACCATCACGATCGACACGAACACGCCCAGCGCACTGGTCGACCGCTTGGGCGGGATCGCGAGCGCGACTGCGAGGAGCGGCATCAGCAGCATCATCACGATTTCGACGAGGCGGAAGTTGAAGCTCGCCACGCTGGCATCGCGCTGATCGGATGCTACATCGCGGTTCCAGCCGATCTTGAGCAGTTCGGGCAAAATAAACTCGCGCGTATCGTCCCCGCGCGAACGGAATTTCTCGATCGCTGGCAAGTCGATCGGCAGATCGTGGCGGCTGAAGCTGAGCACGCGGGGTGTCTGGCCGCGCATCCCGGTGTCCTGGATGATCGTGCCTTCGGTCAGACGCAGGATGATCGTATCGGGATTGTCGCGCGTGGCAAGGAATGCGCCCTCGCGCGCGCTGATCGAGAGCACCTGCCCCTTCTGGTTGGCGACGCGAGCGAAGATGCCGATCAGGCGGCGCCCGTCATCCTCGCTTTCTTCGATCCTGAGGGCCATGCGGTCGGCCAGCGTGGTAAACTCGCCCACCTTGATCGATGCGCCCAGCGCGCCCGACCGCAGATCGTAATTGAGCTGTTCGTAATAGTAGCGGCTTACCGGCTGGACATAGAACACCAGCGCGATGTTGATCGCGGTCAGTATGAGCGTGATCAGATAGGGCATCCGCAGCAGGCGGTTATACGACAGGCCCACGGCGCGCATCGTGTCGAGTTCGGAAGATGTCGCGAGCTTGCGGAACGCGAGCAGCACGCCGAGCAGCAGTCCGAGCGGAATGGCGAGGCTGGCATATTCGGGGATCAGCGCGCCCAGCATCTTGAACACGACGCCCACCGGCCCGCCTTCGACCGCGACGAAATCGAACAGGCGCAGCATCTTGTCGAGCATCAGCAAGGACGCGGCAAGCGCGAAGACGCCCAGCATCGGCACGATGGTCAGTCGCAGGATGTAGCGATCGATGCTGGGAAAGAAGTTGAGCAAAAGGCTGTTCCGGTCCGTCCGTCGGTATTCGCGCGTGCAGCAAAGCCCTAGCGCCTTCGCGCGCGCGCGTCATGCCCCCAATTGCGTCGCGACCGAACGGGTTCCATCAGGCAGCGCCGCAGCACTACCAGAAGCGGCTTCCCGGAATGCCCTTGAACGGCCCCGCCTCGCGGCTGGTGATCCAGCCGCCGTAAAAGCCGCCGGGTTGGGGTGTAACCTGCTCGCCATCAACCGTCACTTCATCGAACGGCGCAGCGTAAAACGCGATATGTCCGGCAATCCCCGCAAAGGCAGGCGTCGGCGCCGGGTAGGACCAGCCGGCCCCGGCGAAGCGTTCGCCTGCGATCAGCACGTCCCAGTAGACTGCCTGCCCCTTCCATTCGCAGATCGAGCGCGCCGGGTTCGGCGCCAGATGCGCCATCGCGATGTCGGCCTGCGGGATATAATAGGTGGGCGGGTGGGAGGTTTCGAGCGTGCGCCAGGCTTCGCGCGTGTCGGCGAGGATCACGCTCCTGTGCACGATGCGGATATGACGCGCAGTGGGCTCGGCAATCGCGGGGCGGGGATAGTCCCAGACGCTTTCCTGCCCAGCGCGCGGCGGATCGGGCTGGGGGTAGTGCGGCTGCTTCACAGCGCCGCGCCGCTCATGCTTTTTCGAGCGTGCATTGCAGCGGGTGCTGGTTCTGCTTGGCAAAATCCATCACCTGATTGACCTTGGTTTCGGCTACTTCATAGGTGAAGATGCCGCACACGCCGACGCCGCGCTGGTGGACGTGAAGCATAACGCGGGTCGCCTGTTCCAGATCCATGCTGAAAAAGCGTTTGAGCACGAGCACGACGAATTCCATCGGCGTGTAATCGTCGTTGAGCATCAGCACCTTGTACTGGCTCGGCTTTTTGGGCTTGGCGCGGGTCTTGGTGGCGATGCCGACGTGGTTTTGCCCGTCACCGTTCTTGTCGCCATCATCATCCTCGGAGCGGATGGCGGCACGCTGCACGAGCGGCAGCGAGGCCAGATCGGCAAGGGCGGGAAGGGCGCGGATCGACATGAGCCTCCATTATGGGATTCGCGTGCCCGGGTGCAAGCGATAGGTAGGAATTGTTTTGGCGCGCTTCGGGCGGCTTTTGCCAAAATTAAGGCCGGCCAGACGCGAGGGTCTGGCCGGCCAGCGCCTTGCGGCGCGTTCTCATTGACCGGGTTGGGAGAGAGGAGAGAGGCCCGGCCGGAGAAATTCGTTTGCCTTATGCGGCGGTCTTCACCTTTTCGACCGCGACGCTGACGCGGTTCGAAATCGGGGCGAATGCGTCGTTGTAGAGCTTGACCCAGGCTTCGGTGCGCTTCGAGCCGTAGGAAACCATCGCATCGAAGTTGCGGCGGGCGATTTCGCCCTGCAGCTGGAACAGTTCGGTCGGCGACTTGACCGCGGCGACCTTCTTGACGTCCTGCGTGACGGTTTCGATCACGGTCTTGCCGGTTTCGACGTTGTCCTTGAGCAGTTCCTGCGCGCCGGCAAAGAAGATCTTGCCGCTTTCGACGACGGCTTCGACGTTCGCCTTGGTGAACTCGGTCGCTTCGCTGGCGAGCACGGTGCCCTTGGCCGCTGCGGTCTTGGCGCGGGTATGGACGTCCGAGAAGACTTCCTTGGCGGTTTCGGTGATGTTTGCGGTGTTGACGGTGGCCATGATGGTGTCCTTGATCTTGGTAGCGGGGTTGGTCGCGGCGGGCGCTGTCGCCTCGGTCGCGGGCTCGCTGGTTTCAGTCTTGGCGATCTTGACGGGCGCCGGCTTGCGGGCAGGCACAGTCTTGGTCGAGGCCTTCTTGGCGGGCTGAGGAGCGGCAGCATCCGGCGCCGCAACAGCCTCGGCGATCGCATCAAGGTTGATGCTTGTCGCGTCATCGGCCTTCGCAGCCGCGTCACCCTTCGCCTTTTGCGCTGCCGCATCGATCTTGGCGACCTGCGACTTCGTTTCGGCACTTTTTTCAACGTCGGACATTGCGGCCTCGCTTCATGTTGCACTGCACAAAATAGGCTGCGTGCAACCGAAGTCAAGCATTTTTGTGCAGTGCACAAAAACAGGATGAAGTGCGTCTCCGGGCTAGCGCGTCTTCACATAGCGGCCCGGGGCGTCCTCGATCACGGGGTCATCCTTGCCGCCGGGTGTGCGCTTGCCATCCGCGGCTACGCGGGCGTCGGATTGGCGGTGCAGCCATTCGAGCCAGTGCGGCCACCAGCTGCCCGGATGCTCGGTCGCACCGGCGACGAATTCCTTGAGGCTGGGCGCGGCGCTGTCGCCGACCCAATATTGGTATTTGCCCGCAGAAGGCGGGTTGACCACGCCCGCGATATGCCCCGATCCGGCTAGCAGAAACTCCATCGGGCCGCTGAAATGGCGGGTGATCCGCCAGACGCTTTCGGCCGGCGCAATGTGATCCTCGCGCCCGGCCTGCACGAAAGTCGGTGTGCCAACGCGGGTCAGATCGATCGGGGTGCCATCCGCCTTGAGCGCATCGGGCACCACCAGCTTGTTGTCGCGATAGAGATCGCGCAGGTAGGAATCGTGCCATTTGGACGGCAGATTGGTGACGTCGCCGTTCCAGTGGAGCAGGTCGAAGGCGGGGTAATCCTCGCCCAGCAGGTAGTTGTTGACGACGTAATTCCAGATCAGATCGCGCCCGCGCAGCGCATTGAACGCGGCGGCAAGGTAACGCCCGTCGAGATAGCCGTTGGGCGACAGCTTGCCGATCATCTCGAGCTGGCCGTCGTCGATGAAATTCTTGAGATCGCCGCTCTTCTCGAAATCGACCTGCGCGGTGAAGAAGGTTGCGCTTTTGACCTTGTCCGCCTCATTCCGGCGGTGCAGCACCGCCAGCGTCGCTGCGAGCGTCGTTCCGGCAACGCAATAGCCGATGGTGTGGACCGCAGGCACATCGAGCCGCGCGCGGACGTGATCGATCGCATCGATCTGCGCGCGGATGTAATCGTCCCACACGACGTCGGCCATGCTTTCGTCGGCCGATTTCCAGCTGACCACGAACACCGAAATGCCCTGATCGACCGCCCATTTGATGAAGCTTTTCTTCGGCGTCAGGTCGAGGATGTAGAAGCGGTTGATCCACGGCGGGAAGATCACCAGCGGCACCGCGAGCACGTCCGGCGTCGAGGGCGCATACTGGATCAACTGATACAGCGGCGTTTCGTGCACCACCTTGCCAGGGCTGGCGGCAAGGTTGTCACCCAACCGGAAGGCGTTCGGATCGGTATGCGTCAACTGGCCGCGTTTGAGATCGTTGATCAGGTGCTGCATCCCGCGCACCAGATTGGCGCCCTTGGTGTCCATCGTGCGTTTGAGCACCACCGGATTGAGCGCGATGAAATTGTCCGGGCTCATCGCCTCGGCCAGTGCGGTCATGGCAAATTCAAGCTGCTGGCGCTTGGCGCGGTCGATCCCGTCCATGCTCCTTACCATCTGCCGCATATGCTCGGTCAGCATCAGATAGGTCTGGTGCAGCAGCACGAAGGCGGGATGCTCCCGCCACGCAGGATCGGCAAACCGCCGGTCGGAACGCGGCAGGCTCGCAGCCTCGGGCGGTGCGCCCGCGCCCGCCGTGCCGCTGAAACTCTGCATCATCCCGGCCCACAGCTGCATCTGGTCCTGCGCGAGCTTGGCCGAGGTTTCGAACATCGCTTTGGGCCATTGCCCCAGCATCGCCTGCGACATCACCAGCCACTGCGCAGGGTCGGGCACCATCGCGCCGGTCGCCCCCTTGGCAGCCTTGGCGGCGGCCGCTTCGGTCTGGTGCGCGGCGTAATCTAGCCAGAGCGCCTGCAACGACGATGCGCTTGCCGCCCATTCAGCCATGTCTGCGGGTCCGGCAAAAGGCGCGGGCGCGGCATCGGGCGATGCGGCCCCCATCATTTGCCGGATCGCCGCGTTCTGCATGTCGAAGAACCCTTTGAGGCTCTCGCCCGCCGCCTCCAGCGGGTCGTTGTCGTGTGCCATAGCCGCCAGATTCGTCCCTTTATCGCCGCGTGGGGCGTGATAGTGCCGTCAATCGGCTTGTGCTGCAACTCACCGAAACCCGCTTCCCAGTCAGCGCAATATTCGCCAAGGGAAGTGTCGCGCAAACGCATCAACCGCCCGCAAGACAAGGGTATGACATACCATGAATGACCAGTTCTATCGCATGAAGCGGATGCCCCCGTATGTGATCGCGGAGGTCAATGCCATGCGTCATGCAGCGCGGCTTGAAGGGCGCGATATCATCGATCTGGGTATGGGCAACCCCGACCAGCCGCCGCCGAGCCATGTCATCGACAAGCTGTGCGAAGTGGCGGCGAAGCCCGATGCGCACGGCTATTCGCAGTCCAAGGGCATTCCGGGCCTGCGCCGCGCCAAGGCGGGCTATTACGCGCGCCGGTTCGGGGTCGAACTTGATCCCGATACCGAAGTGGTGGTGACGATGGGATCGAAGGAAGGGCTGTCGAGCCTCGCGACTGCGATCATCGCGCCGGGCGATGTGGTGCTGGCTCCCAATCCCAGCTACCCGATCCATACCTTCGGCTTCATCATTGCCGGCGCAACGATCCGGTCGGTGCCGACCACGCCGGACGAGCATTACTGGGAATCGCTCGAGCGGGCGATGAACTACACCGTTCCGCGCCCCAGCGTGCTCGTGGTCAGCTATCCGTCCAACCCCACCGCGGAAACCGTCGACCTGCCGTTCTACGAGCGGCTGGTGGCTTGGGCGAAGGAAAATCAGGTCTGGATCGTCAGCGATCTGGCCTATTCCGAACTCTATTTCGACGGCAAGCCGACGCGTTCGATCATGGAGGTGCCGGGTGCCAAGGATGTCGCCATCGAGTTCACCTCGATGTCCAAGACCTATTCGATGGCCGGCTGGCGGATGGGGTTTGCGGTCGGCAATCCCAAGCTGATCGCGGCGTTGACGCGCGTGAAGTCCTATCTCGATTACGGTGCCTTCACGCCGATTCAGGCAGCGGCCTGCGCCGCGCTGAACGGGCCGCAGGACATTATCGAAAGCAACCGTCAGCTTTACCACAAGCGCCGCGACGTGATGGTCGAGGCGTTTGGCCGGGCTGGCTGGGACATTCCGCCGCCGCCCGCCTCGATGTTCGCCTGGGCTCCCCTGCCGCCGGCGCTGAAATCGATGGGCAGCCTCGAATTTTCCAAGCAGCTGCTCACCCAGGCGCAGGTCGCGGTTGCTCCGGGCGTGGGTTACGGCGAAAACGGCGAAGGCTTTGTCCGCATCGCGATGGTGGAAAACGAACAGCGGCTGCGACAGGCGGCTCGCAACATCAAGCGCTATTTGCAATCGGTGGGAGTTAACAGTTCGGCCGCTTAGGGGTTCACCCCTAGGTGTCCTTGCATCGGAGGCTTTAACAAGGGTTATTGCCCGTAATTGCCTTTGTTTGCAAACGCGTGGCATAAGCGACCAATGGAGATTGCAATGGGTTCCGGCGCCGAGCGGCGGATAACCGACAGGCAACGCGCCGTGATGGAGCGGATCGACCGCCGCGTCCCGATCAAGGTGATTGCGGCGGAGCTCGGCGTGTCCGAAACCCGCATCAATCAGCACATCCGCGCGCTCAAGGATGTGTACGCCGCAGCCAGTCTTGGCGAGCTGGTCGAGAATTACCGCGCCACGATCATCGCTGATCCTTCGGAAGGTAACCCTTCAGATGACCTCGGGGCTTTTGCGGATACAGCCTTGCTGCAGCCCTACAGCGAATCTGCATACACAAATTCGCAGCTTAATCCCGCGCCGCATCTGGCCGAATTGGGGCCCCGGAACGATCCGGGCCAACTGGTTCTCGGCGATGCGATGCCCCTTTTCGAACAGGCACCGTGGCTGAGACCGGGAGAGCCCAGGGTGGTTCCCGGAGTGCTCGACGGTGAGCATGCCGTTCTGATGCGACTGGGCGCGATTGTGGGGATCGCCGCAGGTATTCTGGCTTCGGTGATCCTCGTGTTTACCGCCGCCTCTACCCTCAGTGAAGCAACGGAAGGCAAGGCTTATCTCTCCGTTCAGTCAAAGGGGGCGACCGGTTGAGCGCCGGTTGCGCTGGAGATGCGCGATGGAAAACCGAATTGTTGCCGATGCACGCAATCTGAAGAAACTGATCCGCGAAGCCGAAGGCCTTGCAGACGAAGCGATCATCGCAATGGCGCGGCTGAAGCAGGCGATGCTGTCGGCCCGGCAGAACCCGATGATCGAAGTCAACACGGGGCAGCGGGCCTTGCTGCGCCTCACCGAAGCCGAAAGCCAGGCGCTGGCGATGTCGACCAACCTTTTGCGGGTGCATGACGAACTGAGCAAGGTTGCACTTGTCCATGCCGCTGGCGACATGGGCGACCCCACCAAACTTCCGCCCAGCGATCTTAACGCACTGCCGGCAAATCTGCTGCGACAGACGGAACGGCTTCCTGCCTGATCACATGGAAGACCTGATAAATTTCCTCAATGCCTACCGGGTCCCTGCCCAGCATCTGATCGCCGTCCTGCTTGCAGGCGCGATCTGGCGCTGGGGCAGGGGGCCGGAGAAATGGTTGATCGGCGTATTTCTGGCCACGATGGTGGTGCCGGTCTATGCCATTCGCTGGCTGTTGCCCGACCGTTCCGGAGCGGCTCCATTCATGATGGCGCATCTGGTGCTGGACGTGATTGCCTTTGTGCTGTTCCTTGCCATCGCGCTCAGGGCCAACCGCAATTACCCGCTGTGGGTTGCAGGTTTCCAACTGGTCGCGCTGGGAACGCAGCTGATGACGATCGTCTGGGACGGGGCCTCGCCGCTTGCCCTGGTGATCCTGATCACCGGTCCGTCCTATTGCCAGCTGCTCCTGCTGAACGCAGGGTTCGTGCGCCATGCTTTTCGCGAACGCCGTTACGGGCGATATCGCGAATGGCGCATGACGGCGCCTGTCTCAGGCGGATATGCCTTATGACAAAAGCAGCCGCTGATCGCGGTTTCGCCGCAGGCCATGCGCCATGCTGACGCAGGCCCGGTTGCAGCCCACCTTCCCTGTTTCCGCGCCCGCTTTACCAGCTGCACGGTCCGAACCGCCGCGCCTGTTTGGCGGGGGCGCGCAGGCAAGCGAACAGCGGGCCGGTGCGATGATCGCCTATCTGCGCGATATCGTGCTTGCCCCGCCGACCCGTTTCGAACGCGGTCATGCAATCTTTCTGAACCGTGAAAGCGGCTTTCTGGGAGAGGCCGCGTGCGGGATCGGCACGATGACCACTCTCGCAATCCGCATGCGCACGCTGCTGGGCGAGGCGTTGCGCCGCGATGCGGCCGGCATCATTCTGGCGCATAGCCACCCGTCGGGCCATTGCCGTCCGAGCGATTGCGATATCGCCGCCACCCGGCGCTTGCACGAAATCGCGCAGGCACTCGAGATCCGGCTGGTGGATCACCTGATCTTCACCGACGATGCGGTCTATTCGATGCGTGCGGGCGGCCTGTTGTGAGCGCGCTGTCGCCATCCCACCATTTCGCCGCCAACCTTGCCCCGGGCGCACGGTTCCGCACGGCGGGCGACCTGACGCTCGATCTCGTCCACTGCGACGCGCGGGTCGATGATTGCTGGCTTGGGCTGGAACGGGAGGCGTTCGCGATGCTGTGGCAACTTGCCGCCGTGCCGGGGGAGCGCCTGACGCCGGATGAACTGTCGGCCGAGACGAGGCAAAACGGGGACGACCGCGAACCGGACAGCGCGGTGCGCGGTCTTGCCGGGTTGAAGGCACGACTGGCCACAGTGGGAATGGCCTATCTGATCTGCACCGACGGAGAACGGCGAGTGTTCCTCGATGCGCAGTCCTCTGCCGGCGTGGCGCGGGCCTGGATGCGGGGCTAGCGTCACTCTGGACAGCGCGCAGGCGTTCCGCCAATCTTGGCGGCAAGCACAGATCACGAAGGATTGCCGCACCATGTCCGCTACCGCCACAGCCGCCGCCACCACGCTTGCCAATGACCGGATCGTGATCGAGCTCGGCGACGACGGGGTCGCGGATGTCCGTTTCGTGCGCGGCGACAAGATGAACGCGCTCGACCATGACATGTTCGAACGCTTGATCGAGGCGGGCCATGCGCTCCAGCGGATGAAGGGCCTGCGCGCGGTAGTGCTCTCGGGCGAAGGGCGCGCATTCTGCGCCGGGCTCGACCTGTCCAATTTCTCGCGCAAGCCCGCCGAGGACGAACCCCCCTTGACCGAACGCACCTATGGCAATGCCAACCGCCCGCAGCAGGTGGCGATGCAATGGCGCAAGTTGCCCGTGCCGGTGATTGCGGCGATCCACGGCGTGTGTTTCGGCGGCGGGCTGCAGATTGCCAGCGGCGCGGATATCCGCATTGTCCATCCCGAAACGCGGATGGCGATCATGGAGATGAAGTGGGGGCTGGTTCCCGACATGGGCGGTTATGCCCTGTGGCGCGGGCTGGTGCGCGACGATGTGTTGCGCGAACTGATCTACACCAACCGCGAATTTTCCGGACAAGAGGCACAGGCGCTGGGGCTTGCCACCTATCTCGATGCCGATCCGCGCGAACGGGCCTTTGCCATTGCGCGGCAGATCGCGCTCAAGAACCCGCACGCGATCCGCGCCGCCAAGCGGCTTCAGGCCGCGATGTGGGAGCGCCCCGCCGATGAAATCCTGATGGAGGAAAGCATCGAACAGCATGCAATCATGCGCAGCCGCAACCAGGTCGAAGCGGTGATGGCCGAAATGGAGCGGCGCAAACCGCAATTCGACGACGTCTGACGCGCATAACCGCCCGCGCGTTACGTCTTGCGCAGGTCCGACAATATGCCGCAGCGCCGTTCGACGTGGGCGGTTGCAAGCAGTTCGGCGATCGGCGCATCGCAGCGCCGCCGCCAGTTGGGGTGGGTATCGATCGTGCCGGGCAGATTGGGCTGTTCCTCCAGCCCCAGCATATCCTCGAGCGAAACCAGCGCGATCGCCGAAGGCGCGCGGGCGATGTGCGCGATTGCGGCATCGACCACGGGTTCGGGATTGTCTGGCGCAGGCCGTTCGGGATCGTGCGACAGCGTCGACCACAACAGCCCGCGGTCCCAGTCGCGGACGCTGTCGGCCTCGTCGCGGGTCATGCCTTCGGGCAGCCGGGCGAGGTAATCCGCCCAGTACAGATCGCGCCCGCGCCACCACCCGGCGACGGTGACGGTGTCATGCGTTCCGGTCATGGCCGCGCTCAGCGGTTCGTAATCGCCCGCGCCGATAAAGCCCTGATCGGCGGCGCGTTCGAACCACAGCACGCGCATGCCGAGCATCCGCCGGTCGGTCACCGCTTCGGTAAAGCCATAAGGCGCGGTGCCCAGATCCTCGGCGATCATCACTGCGCCCGCGCGGTGCGCTTCGAGGGTTGCAAGCCGGATCAGGTCCTCGAACGGATAGGTCAGGTACGCCCCGTCCTGTGTCTCTGCGCCTTCGGGGATCACCCATAGCCGGGCGAGGCCGAAGGCGTGATCGATCCTCAGGCCGCCACCCGCTGCCAGCCCGGCGCGGATCATCGCGATCCACGGCGCATAACCGCTCGCGGCCAACCCCTGCGGCGAAAATCCGGTAATACCCCAGTTCTGCCCCAGCGGGCCCAGCGGATCGGGCGGGGCGCCGATCATCAATCCATCGAGCATCGCGTGGCGCAGCGACCAGGCATCGCTGCCCGAAGGATCGACCCCGACCGCCAGATCGCCGATCAGCCCGATTTGCATCCCCGCGCCCTTGGCAGAAGATTGGGCGGCCTCCAGCCCGGTGCGCGCGACGTTCTGCACGAACAGGTGGAAGACGATTTCGTCGGCGTTCTGCGCGGCAAAGCGCGCCGCATCCTCGCTTTCGGGGTCCCGGAATTCGGACGGCCAGCCGCGCCAGCCATGCGCGCCTGTGGCAGCACGGAAATGGCAATCGAGCGCGTCGAACAAGGCATGGCGGCGCAGCATTTCATCATCGGCCACGACCATCGCTGCGCGGCGGGCAGGGTCGAGCGCGTCGAATATCGCGCGCAGTTGTGCCTGGCGGCGCGGCAAAGCGTCGCCCCAATCGATCAGCGGGCCTCCGGGTTCAGTTGGCAGCGGCGCAAGCCCCGCCAGCGCAGGATCGGCCAGCGCGCCGTTCAGGAACAGGCGGCTCGACGGCGAATAGGGGCTGTGATGCCTGCCATGCCCGGGAAACAGGGCGTGGACCGGATTGATCGCCAATGCATCGGCCCCCGCAGCGCCGAAGGCGCGGGCGGCTTCGGCAAGTTCGCCGAAGGTGCCGTAGGGCGAGGGGCGTTCGCCGCGCAGCGCCGGGATCTGCACCCCCACGCCCCACGGGCGCCGGCGGCTTTGGTCGGGCAGCGGGCAATTGTGCGGCGCTGCGGCCAGACGCGTGACATTGTCGTCGAGCACAAGGTCGTAATAGCCCGGGACATCGGGCGCGGTAATGCGAGTGCCGCTGAGTTGCAGCGCGCGGGTCACGCCATCCTCTCCGGTCACCTCGGCGCGCGCCGGGGCGAAGGGCAATTCGATCACCGTCCCGCAATCGGCAACCAGCATCGCGGGAAGGGCACGCCGGGCATCGTCGATCGCCACGCGGCTGCGCGCGATCTGGCGCTCGTCGGAGGCCTCATGGCCCAGCGCGTGAAGCGCAGCCGCCAAGGCCTCATCGCTCACCTGCTGGTGACGGCCTTCGACATCGATCCAGTCGCGCTGCAACCCTGCGGCCTGCGCCAGCGCGTGCAATTGCTCCATCGCCGCCTCCTTGTCACCGATGCGCATCGGGCGCTTCGCCGCGTCTGGCAAGCACCGCCGGCGCTCCGGGAGCAAAATAGTCGCATGAATACGATTGTGGCGGCACTTCTGCGATTGCTGCAATGCGGCGCACCTGATTAGGATGCAAACCATTGCCGGTGGGGCGAGGCATGCTGGCGGAGAACGCCGCCCGGCATGATGCCGCTTCCGGATCATCAAGGAGTGCGGCGCGCGTGACCAACAGCCCCCAAGGCAAGGTGCAGGAATTCGAGACGCGGATTCTGGACGCGCTGCACCACCGCGTCGGCAAGAACGAACGCGCGGCCAAACCGCACGACTGGTACAACGCCGCCGTGCTCGCGCTGCGTGACGATATCATCGACAAGTGGTTCGCATCGACCGCGCGCACCCATGAAGCGGCGGGCAAACGGGTCTATTACCTCAGCCTCGAATTCCTGATCGGGCGGCTGCTGCGCGATGCGCTGTCGAACCTCGGGTGCAACCGGGTGATGGAGCAGGCGCTCGAACGGCACGGGCTCGATCTTGCGCGGCTGGAGGAGCTTGAGCCTGACGCCGCGCTCGGCAATGGCGGGCTCGGGCGGCTCGCGGCGTGTTTCATGGAAAGCCTCGCCAGCCTCGACATTCCCGCCTTTGGTTATGGCATCCGTTACATCAACGGTATGTTCCGGCAGCGGATCGACGAAGGCTGGCAGGTGGAACTGCCCGAAACTTGGCTCGCGCATGGCAACCCGTGGGAGTTCGAGCGCCGCGAAAGCGCCTATCTGATCGGGTTCGGCGGCGAAGTGACCAGTGATCAAGGCGCGATCCGCTGGGCCCCGGCAGAACAGATCGAAGCAACCGCGGTCGATACTCCGGTGGTCGGCTGGCAGGGCAAGCGGGTCAACACGCTCAGGCTGTGGACCGCCAACGCGCTCGATCCAATCCAACTGGCAGCCTTCAACGCAGGCGATCACGCGGGCGCGCTGGCAGGGCAGGTGCGCGCCGATACGCTGGTGCGCGTGCTCTATCCGGCGGATTCGACCGCGGCGGGGCAGGAGTTGCGGCTGCGGCAGGAGTTCTTCTTCTCCTCGGCCAGCATTCAGGACATCGTGCGCCGCCACGTGCAATATCACGGCGACATCCGCACGCTGCCCGACAAGGCGGCGATCCAGCTTAACGACACGCACCCTTCGGTTGCTGTCGCCGAGCTGATGCGCTTGCTGATGGACGAGCATCACCTCACCTTCGCGGAAAGCTGGGATATCACCCGCGCCACGATCGGTTACACCAACCACACGTTGCTGCCCGAAGCGCTCGAAAGCTGGCCGCTGCCATTGTTCGAGCGGATGCTGCCGCGGCACATGCAGATCATCTACGCGATCAATGCCAACGTGCTGCGCGAAGCGCGCCGTGCAGGGCTCGACGATGCCGCGATCGCTGCGATCTCGCTGATCGACGAACATGGCGAGCGCCGCGTGCGGATGGCGAACCTTGCCTTTGTCGGCGCGCATTCGGTGAACGGGGTGGCGGCGCTGCACACCGGGCTGATGAAGGAGACGGTGTTTGCCGATCTCCACAAACTCTATCCCACGCGCATCAACAACAAGACCAATGGTGTCACCCCGCGCCGCTGGCTGCATCAGTCGAATCCACGCCTGACCGGACTTGTCCGCGAAGCGATCGGCGATGGTTTCATCGCCGATGCCGAGAGACTGTCTGATCTTGCGGCGATGGCGGGCGACGCAGCGCTGGGCGAGCGGGTGGACGAGGTCAAGCGCGCCAACAAGGTCGATCTGTCGAACCACTTGCGCGAGTTGACGGGCCTGCGCCTCGATCCCGACGCCCTGTTCGATGTGCAGATCAAGCGCATCCACGAATACAAGCGGCAGCTTCTCAACCTGATCGAGACGGTCGCGCTCTATGACCAAATCCGAAGTCATCCCGAACGCGACTGGGTGCCGCGGGTGAAGATCTTCGGCGGCAAGGCGGCGCCGACCTATCACAACGCCAAGCTGATCATCAAACTCGCCAATGATATCGCCCGGCGGATCAATTCCGACCCCAGCGTGGGCGAGGTGTTGAAGGTGGTGTTCGTTCCCAATTACAACGTCAGCCTTGCCGAGAAGATCATCCCGGCAGCAGACCTCAGCGAACAGATCTCGACCGCAGGCATGGAAGCGTCGGGCACGGGCAACATGAAGTTCGCCTTCAACGGCGCGCTGACCATCGGCACGCTCGACGGGGCGAATATCGAGATCATGGACCGTGTCGGGCGCGACAATATCGTGATCTTCGGGCTGACGGCGGAAGAAGTCGCCGCGACCCGCGCCAAGGGTTACAATCCGCGCGAGGTGATCGAAAGCAGCCATGAACTGGCGCAGGCGGTCAAATGCATCGCCGATGGCGTGTTCAGCCCGGACGAGCCCGATCGCTACCGCGGGCTGATGGACGCGCTGATGCAATCGGATTGGTTTATGGTCGCTGCCGATTTTGACGCCTATGCCGCCGCCCAGCGCGATGTCGATGCACGCTGGCAAAACCGCGCCGGCTGGCGCAAGTCGGCAATCATGAACATTGCCAATGTCGGATGGTTCTCCTCCGATCGCACGATTTCCGAATACGCCCGCGAGATCTGGGGCGTGAAGTGAGGCCGCCGCCCGAAGCCATCGCCGCGTTGCTCGATGGTTCGCACGCGGATCCTTTCGCGCTGCTGGGCACGCATGCAGGGCCGGAGGGCACCTTTGCCCGTGCGATCCTCCACGGCGCCGAACAGGCCGAGGCATTTTCGCTCGAAGGCGAGCACCTCGGCGCGATGACCCGGATCGACGGGCCACTGTTCGAAGGCACTTTGCGCGGTCCGCCGCAGCCGATCCGCTATTCCTGCCGCGCCGGTGACAGCCAGTGGTGGGTGACCGATCCCTATTCCTTTGGCCCCGTGCTGGGCCCGATGGACGATTTCTTGATCGCCGAAGGCACGCATTACCGCCTGTTCGACAAGCTCGGCGCGCATGTGATCGACCATGAAGGCGCGAGCGGCGTTCACTTTGCGGTGTGGGCGCCCAATGCACGATCCGTGACACTGGTGGGCGACTTCAACGGCTGGAACGGCGCCGCCCACATGATGCGCCGCCGCGCGGATATCGGGGTATGGGAAATCTTCGTCCCCGGCATCGGCGAAGGCGCGATCTACAAATACCGGATCGTCGGGCCGGATGGCACGGTACAGCCATTGAAGGCCGATCCCTTTGCCTTCGCCAGCGAACTGCGCCCAAAAACCGCCAGCATCGTCGCCTGCCCCGTCAAGCGCGAGTGGGGCGATGATGCGCACCGCGCGCACTGGGCTAGCGTCGATCCCCGGCGCGAGGCGATATCGATCTATGAAGTCCACCCCGGCTCGTGGCAGCGCGACGACAATGGCTGGTTTCTCGGCTGGGATGAATTGGCCGCGCGGCTGATCCCCTATGTGCTCGACATGGGCTTTACCCATATCGAATTCATGCCGGTCAGCGAACACCCCTATGATCCCAGCTGGGGCTACCAGACCACCGGGCTCTACGCTCCCTCGGCGCGCTTTGGCGATGTGGAGGGTTTCGCGCGTTTCGTCGACGGCGCGCACCGCGCCGGGATCGGCGTGCTGATCGACTGGGTGCCCGCGCACTTTCCGGTCGATGATCACGGGCTTGCCCGGTTCGATGGCACCGCGCTTTACGAACACGAAGACCCGCGGCTCGGCTTTCACCCCGACTGGAACACCGCGATCTACAATTTCGGGCGGCAGGAAGTGCGCGCATTCCTCGTCAACAACGCGCTGTTCTGGGCCGAGAAATATCATGTCGATGGCCTTCGCGTCGATGCGGTCGCCTCGATGCTTTACCGCGATTACTCGCGGCAGCCCGACGAATGGATCCCCAATGCCGAAGGCGGGCGCGAGAATTGGGAGGCGGTCGAATTCATGCAGGCCACCAACCGCGCGCTGTATGGCACGCATGCGGGCGTGATGACGATCGCCGAGGAATCGACCTCATGGCCCGGCGTCTCCCAGCCCGCCTATGCCGAAGGCCCGCGCGCCGCGCTGGGCTTCGGGTTCAAGTGGAACATGGGCTTCATGCACGACACGCTGCAATACATGGCGCGCGATCCGGTCCACCGCAAATACCACCACCACGAGATCACCTTCGGGCTGGTCTATGCCTTCACCGAAAACTTCGTCCTGCCTTTGAGCCATGACGAGGTGGTGCACGGGAAGGGCACGATCCTCGGCAAGATGAGCGGCGATGACTGGCAGCAATTCGCCAATCTGCGCGCTTATTACGCGATGATGTGGGGATACCCGGGCAAAAAGCTGCTCTTCATGGGCCAGGAATTCGCCCAGCGCCGTGAATGGAGTGAAAGCCGCGCGCTCGACTGGGAACTGCTCGACGCGCCGGCGCATCGTGGGGTTGCCGATCTGATCCGCGATCTCAACCGCGTCTACCGCGAAACGCCGGCGCTCCACGCGCGGGATTGCGAGGCGGAAGGGTTCGAATGGCTGATCGCGGACGATGCCGACAATTCGGTGTTCGCCTGGCTGCGGCGGGCACCCGGCGCGGCGCCGGTTGCAGTGATCGCCAACATGACGCCCAACTATCACACCGGCTACCGTATTCCTCTGCCGCATGACGGAACATGGGCCGAGATAATCAATTCGGATGCAGAGACTTATGGTGGCAGCGCGAAGGGCAATCTCGGGAAAGTGAGTGCAAGCGGCGGAGCGGCGCATGTCTTGCTGCCCCCGCTCGCCACGATCATGCTGCAATTCACAGGCTGAATACCAAGATATCGATCCGGGAGAGAGCGGGATGGACAAGAGGACGACGGGCAGGCCGCTGGCGCGCGATGCCATGGCCTATGTGCTGGCAGGCGGGCGCGGCAGCCGTTTGATGGAGCTGACCGACCGGCGAGCCAAGCCCGCGGTCTATTTCGGCGGCAAATCGCGGATCATCGATTTTGCGCTGTCGAACGCGATCAATTCGGGCATCCGCCGCATCGGGGTGGCGACACAGTACAAGGCGCATTCACTGATCCGCCACATGCAGCGCGCCTGGACGTTCCTGCGCCCCGAACGCAACGAAAGCTTCGATATCCTGCCCGCCAGCCAGCGCGTGTCGGAGAACCAGTGGTACGAAGGCACGGCCGATGCGGTGTTCCAGAACATGGACATCATCGCCAGCCTTGCACCCAAGTACATGGTTATCCTTGCGGGCGACCACATCTACAAGATGGATTACGAATTGATGCTGCAGCAGCACGTCAATTCGGGCGCGGATGTCACCGTTGGCTGTCTGGTCGTGCCGCGGATGGAAGCGACCGGCTTCGGCGTCATGCAGGTCGACGGCGCCGATACGATCACCGCCTTCGTCGAAAAGCCCGCCGACCCGCCCGGCATCCCCGGTAATGAAGGCATGGCGCTCGCTTCGATGGGCATCTACGTTTTCAACACCGAATTCCTGTTCGAACAATTGCGCCGCGATGCCGACGACCCCACCTCCAAACGCGATTTCGGCGGCGACATCATCCCCTATATCGTCAAGCACGGCAAAGCGGTGGCGCACCGGTTCACCAACAGCTGCATCCGCGCAGCCGAGGAGATCGAGGAATACTGGCGCGATGTGGGCACGCTCGATGCCTATTTCGAAGCCAACCTCGACCTCACCGACACCGTCCCCAAGCTGAACCTGTATGATCGCGATTGGCCGATCTGGACCGATGCGGTGGTCGCCGCACCGGCCAAGTTCGTGCACGACGAGGACGGCCGGCGCGGCTTTGCCGTCTCGTCTCTGGTGTCGGGCGATTGCATCGTCTCGGGTTCCGAAGTGGTGCGCAGCCTGCTGTTCACCGGGGTCAAACTGGGCAGCTATTCGAGCGCGCACGAAGCGGTGATCCTGCCCTATTGCAACATCGGGCGCGGCGCACGGCTGCGGCGGGTGATCATCGATTCGGGCGTGCGTATCCCCGAAGGCATGGTGATCGGCGAGGATCCCGCGCTCGATGCAAGCCGCTTCCGCGTGTCCGAAAAAGGCGTGGTGCTGGTCACCCGCGACATGATGGCGCGTCTGGGGCTGTGACGCTGAGGGTTCTGTCGGTCGCGTCCGAGGCCGCGCCGCTGATCAAGACCGGCGGGCTGGCCGATGTCGCTGGCGCTTTGCCCGCGGCGCTGGCCCGGCAGGGGGTGGAAGTGACCACCATGCTTCCCGGCTACCCCGCGGTGCTGGCGGCCCTCGGTAAGACGCGTGCGCTTTACAAATGGCCCGCGTTGCTGGGCACCCCGGCGCGCCTTCTGGCCGGCAAAATTGGCGATCACGATTTGCTGGTGCTCGATGCGCCCGCGCTCTTCGATCGCGCGGGCGGGCCCTATGGTGACGCTTCGGGGCAGGACTGGGACGACAACTGGCGGCGCTTTGCCGCATTCTCGCGCGCCGCAGCGGATGTCGCGCGCGGCGCGGTGAAGGGGCGGACGTTCGATCTGGTCCATGCGCATGACTGGCAGGCCGGTCTGGTGCCTGCCTACCTGCGCTATTCCGACGATGCAGATGCCGCACCCGTGCCGAGCATCATGACGATCCATAACATGGCGTTTCAGGGTGCCTTTCCGCCCGAAATATTTCCCGAGCTCGGCCTTGCCGAGGCCGCCTGGCACGTCGACGGAGTCGAGGCCTATGGGCAGGTCGGCTATCTCAAGGCAGGCATGCAGCTGGCCTATGCGATCACCACCGTCAGCCCGACCTATGCCGGGGAAATCCGCTCGGCAGAATTCGGCATGGGGCTCGAAGGGATCGTGCAGGCGCGTTCGGGATGCGTCCATGGAATTCTGAACGGGATCGATACCGCCGACTGGAATTCGGCAAATGATCCCACGCTTGCAGCCACTTTCTCCGTATCCCGGCTGGCGTCGCGGGTGCGCAACAAACGCGCGCTGGAACGCGAATTCGGGCTGGCTCCGGGCGATGGCCCGCTGTTCATCGTCGTCAGCCGCCTGACTTGGCAAAAGGGCATGGATGTGCTCGCCGGCGTGCTCGATCATCTGGTGGGGATTGGCGGGCGGCTTGCGTTGCTGGGATCGGGTGACAGCGAGATGGAAGAGGCTTTCCTCGCCGCCGCCGCGCGCCACCCTGGGCGGATCGGGGTGCGGATCGGCTATGACGAGGCGCTCTCGCACCGTTTGCAGGCAGGCGGCGATGCGATCCTTATCCCCAGCCGGTTCGAGCCATGCGGGCTGACCCAGCTTTACGGACTGGCCTATGGCTGCGTACCGGTCGTGTCACGCACCGGCGGGCTTGCCGATACGGTGATCGATGCCAACCCTGCCGCACTCGCCGCAGGGGTCGCCACTGGCATCCAGATGAATGCCGTCACCGACACGATGCTGGCAATGGCGATCAGCCGCACAGCCAACCTCTATGCGCAGCCGGCAGAATGGAGACGCATCCAGAAAAACGGGATGCGCGCCGATTTTTCATGGGGCGCCAGCGGCGCTGCCTATGCCGCGCTCTACCGCCAATTGACCAGGACACAGGGATGATCACGACAGTCGCCGCCACGCCTTTCAGCGGTCAGAAACCCGGCACATCGGGGCTGCGCAAGAAAGTTCGCGTGTTTCAGCAACCGGGCTATGCCGAAACCTTCATCCAGTCGGTGTTCGACGTTGCCGAGCGCGGTGAGGGTGCGGCGCTGGTGATCGGCGGCGACGGGCGGTTTCACAACCGCGCCGTGATTGCCACTGCGATCCGCATGGCTGCGGCCAATGGCTATGCCCGCGTGCTGGTGGGGCAGGGCGGCATCCTTTCGACCCCGGCCGCGAGCCATGTGATCCGCAAATACCGCGCGAGCGGCGGGCTGATCCTGTCGGCCAGCCACAATCCCGGCGGTCCGGACGAGGATTTCGGGATCAAGTACAACATCGCCAATGGCGGCCCCGCGCCCGAGGCGGTGACCGAGGCGATCTATGCCCGCACGCAAGCGATCGACCGGTGGATGATTGCCGAAGACGGCGCGGACATCGACCTCGACCGGATCGGCACGTCCCTCATCGGCGACATGATCGTCGACGTGATCGATCCTGTCGCGGACTATGCCGATCTGATGGAGCAGCTGTTCGATTTCGCCGCGATCCGGGAAGCCGTGCGCGGCGGGCTGACGATGGCGTTCGATGCGATGCACGCGGTCACCGGCCCCTATGCCACCGAAATCCTCGAACGCAGGCTCGGCTTCCCGACGGGCACGGTGCATAACGGCACCCCGCTCGAAGATTTCGGCGGGCATCACCCCGATCCCAATCTGGTCCATGCCCGCGTGCTTTACGATCTGATGATGTCGCCCGATGCGCCCGCGCTTGGCGCGGCATCGGACGGGGACGGCGACCGCAACCTGATCATCGGCAAGGGCATCTTCATTACCCCGTCGGATTCGCTCGCGATGCTGGCAGCCAATGCGCACCATGCCCCGGCCTATGCGGGCGGATTGAAGGGCATCGCGCGCTCCATGCCGACCAGCGCCGCAGCCGATCGCGTGGCTGAGGCTCTGGGCATTCCCGCATGGGAAACGCCGACGGGCTGGAAGTTCTTCGGCACGCTGCTCGACGCTGGAAAGGCGACGATCTGCGGCGAGGAAAGCGCGGGCACCGGGAGCGATCACGTGCGCGAGAAGGACGGGCTGTGGGCGGTGTTGCTGTGGCTCAACATCCTTGCGGCCACCGGAAAGCCCGTGCGCCAGATCGCCGAGGAGCACTGGGCGCGCTTCGGGCGCAACTACTATGCCCGGTTCGACTATGAAAACGTCGACAGTGCCGCGGCCGAAGCGGTCGTTGCCGCATTGACCGCGCAGCTTGCCGACCTGCCCGGGACGGCGGTCGGCCCGCTGACCGTCAGCATGGCCGACAGTTTCGCCTATACCGACCCGGTCGATGGCGCAGTGAGCGCGGACCAGGGCCTGCGCATCGGCTTTGCAGGGGGCAGCCGGTTTGTCGTGCGCTTGTCGGGCACGGGAACACAAGGCGCGACGATCCGCTTGTATCTCGAACGCTACGAGCCTCTCGATGGCATCCTCGACGGAGATACCCTGACCATGCTGACCGATATCATTGATGCGGCGGAAAAGCTTGCGCGCATCGCCGCGCTGACTGGCCGCACCGCGCCGGATGTCGTGACATGAGCGCCGATCTCGGCGCCATCGTCAGCGATGGCACGACCCGCTTCCGTGTCCGCGCGCCGCGCGCCGACCAGCTCGACCTGTGCCTGTTCGATAGCGACGACAAGGAAACGCGCATCGCGATGACGCGCGACGATGATGGCGAGCACTGGGTCACCGAATTGCCCGAGGATCTGACCGGGCAACGCTATGGCTACCGCGCCAAGGGTGAATGGGCGCCGGACAAGGGGCTGTGGTTCGACGAGGCGAAACTGCTGGTCGATCCGCACGCAACGCAACTCGACCGCCGGTTCAAGGCCGACAAGTCGCTCACCGAACACGCCGCGGACACCGCGCACATCGTGCCGCGCGCGATCGTGATGCGCGAATACGAGGCCTTTCCAAAGGCCCCGCCCGCCTTTACGCATGGCGGCCTGATCTACGAGGTCAACGTCCGGCTGTTCACGCTCGAACATCCCGACGTGCCGGAAAATATCCGCGGCACGATCGCGGCGATGGCGCATCCGGCGGTGATGGCGCACCTCAAGAAGATCGGTGTCAGCGCGGTCGAATTCATGCCGATCATCGCCTGGATGGATGAACCGCACCTCGGGCCGCTCGGGCTTGCGAACCACTGGGGTTATAATCCGGTTGCAATGATGGCGCTCGATCCGGGCCTTTGCCCCGGCGGCGTTCCCGAGCTGCGCAAGACGGTCGAGGTCTTGCATGCCGAGGGGATCGGGGTCTTGCTCGATCTGGTTTTCAACCACACCGGGGAGGGCGACGCGACGGGGAATGTCATCTGCCTGCGCGGCCTCGACGATACCGCCTATGCGCGCAGCGAAGACGGCGTGATGCTGAACGATTCGGGATGCGGCAACACGGTCGATTTCGGTCAGGAATGGATCCGCGAACTTGCGCTCGACACGATGCGCCACTTCGTCGCGCGCTGCGGGATCGACGGTTTCCGCTTCGACCTTGCGCCGATCATGGCGCGCAGCCCCGGTTTCGATCCTGAAGCCCCGATCTTCGCCGCGATCGCGCAGGACGAGTGGTTGCAGGACCGAGTCATGATTGCCGAACCCTGGGACATTGGGCCGGGCGGTTACCAGGTGGGTCAGTTCCCTGACACGTGGCTCGAATGGAACGACCGGTTCCGCGACGATGTCCGCAAATTCTGGAAGGGCGAGGCGGGGATCAATGTGCTCGCGACCCGGCTTGCCGGATCGTCCGACCTGTTCGGCGAACAGACCCGCAGCATCAACTTCCTTGCCGCGCACGATGGGTTCACGCTGGCCGATACGGTGGCCTACAACGAGCGCCACAACGAGGCGAACGGCGAAGACAATCGCGACGGACACAGCGACAACAATTCGTGGAATTGCGGCGCCGAAGGGCCGACCGACGATCCGCACGTGCTTGCCTGCCGCGCGGCCGATCTGCGCGCCTTGCTGGGCACGCTCTTCGCCTCGACCGGCACGATCATGCTCACCGCGGGCGACGAATTCGGCCGCACCCAGCATGGCAACAACAACGCCTACTGTCAGGACTGGCCGATCGACTGGTCCGCGCGCGACACCGGGCTGGAGGATCACGTCGCCGCGCTTGCCGCTGAACGCAATCGCCACTTGGACAAGCTCACGCGCTTTCCGGAAGGCGGCGAATGGCGATCGCTCGGCGGCGATGGTCTCAATCCGGGCGAGTGGGAAGACCCTGCCACCCCGGGCTTTGTCTATCATCCGCCCGAGGGCTCGGATTACCCGGTGATCCGGATCGATCGCGCCGAACGCAAGGCGACTCTGGGCGGCTGATCCGGCTTAGCCGAACACGGCCACACACTGGATGCCGTCGAGCACTTGCTGCCCGTCGGCATCCCACAGTCGCAGCCGTTCGGACGAGTAGCCGGCATCGGCGTGCTGGCTGGCATTTTCGGCCAGATACCAGCCATCGCGCGACCGGCTTGTCGGGTCGAGCACGTTGAACGACCAGTTTACCGAACTCAGCGGCCCTTGGCGCTGCATCACCCGCATCGCGCCCGGCGGCATGACATCGCCCATCAGCACCAGCGTGGACACCGGATCGAGATCATGCGCCTCGGTGAGCCGCGCCCAGCGCCGGACGGTTGCACCGCGGTCGGTACCCTTGGTCTGCCCGTGGCGCAGTTCGAAGTTCTTGGCGACAAAGGCGGGCGCAAAGCTGTGCGTGACCGGTGCGTTGTCCTCGGGCGCGCCGGGCCAGTCTTCGGGCCGGCTTGCGGGCTGAACCGCATTGGGCTCGCGACCTTCGCCGAACAGCCAGAATGCGCTCAGGGCAACGCGGCCCTCGCACAGGATCTCGCTGCGCACCTGTGTGACATTGCGCCCTTGCCTCACGATCTCGGCAGTGAGCGCGATGTCCTCGCCGACGGGCGCAACAAATGCGACCTGGCCTGCGCGCAGCGGCGGAAGCCCCGGAAACGCGCGCACGGCCATTGTGTAGGCAACCAGCGCCGATGCGCCGCCATACAGCGTTCTGCCCTGCATCCAGTCGGATGCATGGGAGAGATGCGCAGGGCCGGGTTGGCCGGTGACAGGTTCGAGCAGGCTGGCAATGGTCATGGCGAGGTTCATGGCCCGCAGCCGCCGCTCCGTCCAGACTGACGTTGCGTAATGCAGGCGATGCGCCATTCTCGCATTGCCAAGCGGCCGCCGAATCGCTAGTGCGCCGCTTCCTCCCGGAGCTTTGGCCCCGGAAGGCTCGGCCCGATGGCGGAGTGGTTACGTAGAGGACTGCAAATCCTCGCACGCCGGTTCGATTCCGGCTCGGGCCTCCACCTTTTGCAATTGCGCACCTTGGCCCGACAGCCTAGGTCGCGACAGCCGGAATGCCGCTTTAGCTCAGTCGGTAGAGCACATCATTCGTAATGATGGGGTCACGTGTTCGAGTCACGTAAGCGGCACCACACCTTCGTAAGGGATTGATTTCCCGGAAAAGCTCAGCAATATCAGGCTTTCTTGCTCCGCTGCGGTACAATGCGGAGGTACAAAAGTGGGTCTCGTGCTGCCCTATATCGTCGTCCAAAAATCAGGTCGCTGCGACTATCGCCGCTACTTCCCCGCGCCTCTGGTCCCCTTCGTTCCGGGTTGTCAGAAGCTGGTTAAGCGATCCTTGGGCCGCGTGGACGATCCGACCTTCGACCAGCATCACCGAGCTGCTACTAAGGAATACGAGCGGCTGCTGTCGCTAGCTGTAAAGGCGCGGGACAAGGCGTACGATCCCCTCGACCCGCCGACCATTGCCTGGCTCGCTGAGACCTTCGTGGCAGAGCAATTGGAGGCCGACGATGGATCGCGCTGGGACCCCGGCGAACGCGAGCTCTACCTAGGCATCGTCGGTGACCTTGAAGCACGAGGTATCCCCCACAGGGCCAGCTGGCGACCTGAGGACCCCTTGAGGTGGGCCAGTAAGGCCAGAGAGACAGCGTCCTGGAGCCTGGACTTCCATCGGAGCCTACGCGCCGCCGGTGACCTCGAGGGCATCTGCTCGAGCCACAAGGACGACGCTGAGCTCCTGCTTGAAGCGCATGGCTACGTGGTCAACCCTTCCGACATCATCGGCATGCAGAGTTTGTGTCGGGCCCTGAACGACGCCTGCATCAGGGTTGCCGAGGCTAAGCTCAAGCGGCTCGATGGCGACGATGTGCCCACTGCGCTACCGCCCGCCCGACCAGCCGAAAGAGCCTCCGATCTGCCGCGAGCTAAAGCGCAGGTTCCTCTATTGGCAACGTTTGATGCCTATGCTTCGAGCCAAGGGGTGACGCCTGGCGTGCGGGATGAATGGCGGCGTTATGTGGCACGACTTGTCGACTGGCTGGGACACGATGATGCCTCAAAGCTCACGGCAAGTGACCTGCGGACCTGGCGCGACGAGCTCCTCGCCGAGACTACTCATAAGGGAACCCTTCGAGACCCTGTGACGGTCCGAGACAAGTATATCACCTCCGTCAGAGCCGCCCTTAACTGGGCCGTCGAAGAGCAGCTCCTCGATCACAACGTGGCACGGGATGTGACTGTGCGCATCCCGAAGAAGGCGAAGGTCCGGGATCGTAGTTTCACGACAGAGGAGGCACGCGCCATCCTAGCAGCGACCTTGCAGAAGTCGTCGGATCGGCTCTCGATAACCCATGCCCGTGCCAGGCGGTGGATACCTTGGCTATGCGCGTACTCAGGTGCGAGGGTGAACGAGTTCAGCCAGCTAAGGGCAGAAGATGTCTTCGAGGAGGACGGCATCTGGGCGGCCCGGATCACCCCAGAGGCAGGATCGGTAAAAACGAAGGAGGCGAGGGTTGTTCCGCTCCACTCACATCTGATCGACCAAGGCTTTTTGAAGGTCGTTAAGGGGGTTGGCAGCGGTCCACTCTTCTACGATCCCTTGGCTCAGCGGGTTGAGAAGGAAGGTACCCGTCACTTCAAGAAGGTGGGCGAACGGCTTGCCCAATGGGTCCGCAAAGACGTCGGAGTGGATGACCCGGACATCATGCCAAACCACGCTTGGCGGCACACCTTCAAGTCGATGTCCTACGATGCTGGCATCGAGGAGCGGGTCGCTGACGCAATCCAGGGGCATGCCCCGAAGACGACGGGGCGGACCTATGGCAGCGTCTCACTTAGTGCGAAGGCGGCGGCTGTCGAAAAGATCCCCCGGTTCTGCACAAACCAAGTGGTCAGAGATTGCAGCAGTAGCTGAGAGGGCGCAGCTCAGCCTTATCGACCTCCCAGCCTTCGATGGCCGTAACGATCCCGCCAGCTGCCTGTGTTCGCATCTCCAACAGGTCGATGCTGTGTACGACGATCAAGACGTTGTGCGGGTTGTTGACGCGGTGCAGCTCAACCTCATTGGCCGTGAGGAGGATGGTGCCGAAGCCCGCTGTGGTGCCCTTGACTTCGACAACGTGCTCGACGCCTCCTCGGCTTGCGGTGAAGTCGCAGGATTGAGTGGCGCTTACGTCTTGGATGTCATCGTAGCCGTTTGCTTTGAGCCACCCTTTGGCAAGGTGCATGGCCTGATCCTCAACCACCTTCCGTTGCGCTGCGCTCAGTCCGAACCCCTGTCCACCTCGACTATTTGATCGGCGCGGGCTGGCAATGGCCTCCAATTGGAGCTGAGCCTCCTGGATGTCCGGCGCGACCGCCTCTGGTGCCCTGCCAAGCTCGATGGCGTGATAGAGCTGTCCGAGGAGGCCTACCGCTTGCTCCAGGTCCTTCTGGAGCTGCTCGTCGCCAGGCAGGATCTCGACAGGGTAAAACTTGGAGAATGCCGTGGTGCGTTCGTAGGGGCCCGAGAGGCCAAAATTGGAACCGAGGTCGACCCCTTCGCGGAACCCGAGCAGTCCAGCCTGCTTCCCGAGCAGCCCACGCGCCCATGACATGAGCTCAGCCACCTCCTCGTCGCTCCGAGGCACGAAGTCCCTGCCGTTGAACGAGGTGGAGCCGTGGCTCACGCATAGGGATACACCGTCACCGTTGGCGTGGAACAGGAAGACGACGTACCAGCCTTTCTGTGCCGAAGGCGACAACTCAGGCGAGTGAACCCTGATCCAGGGAACGAAGGTCTTCCTACCGGTTCCGTCCTTGCCTTGGACATTGAGGCGGCCCTTGAACGGTAGCACCGCGCTGCCAGTCACCGCCCGCCATCGGCGGAGCTCTTCCGGCATCATGTTGCGAACCAATTGGCCTCGACGTTCCATGGCTGGAGTATTCTCGGACGAGAAATCGAGCTGCAGCTCCAGGACCTCTCTAAGCATCTCCTGCATGCGCTTCCCCCCTTAGGTGACGTCGATCTGCAAGCGCGGTCTGACCTTCGTCATGCACCATCAGCGAAGCCGCCATCTTCGAAAGCAATTCCGACTGGGCCCTTTGGTACCATCCGAACAAGTAAAGGGGACCCAAAACAATAGGTGTCACGGCTTACATTTGAGGCGGCCAGAAAGGTGCCGACGCCTTGAAGGAAGCGCCAGCACCTCATCATTTTAGAAGGCTCCGCGCAAGCCTAGAGCGAAGAACTCTTCGCCGACATTTCCATGAACTCGAAAGCGCGGCGCAATCGGAAAGCTCACCAAGCCATAAGGGCGAACAGCCCCACCATCGTATCGACCACCGCCACCTAATTCGAGGCTACCCGCAACGGTGTACGAGGCTTCGAGCTTACCGTAAGGCTTCAGAGCCGTATCATCACACAGTCGGTCGTCGGCGAATTGGCCGTTGGTTCTGTCTCGGCAGCGGGTTTGGCCGTTGTTGAATGTGTCCGTGAAGTAGCGCTCATTGTCGCCCTGATATACCAAGACACCACCAATAGGCCTGAGCGAAAAGCCGCCAGCAGTGACTTGATAACCGAGACCAAGCTCCGCGCCCCACACGCCTTCGGACCGCGCTCCGTTGCCCTCGACCACCAAACCGTCGGCCAGAGCCGGAGTGGCGGTGCCAACCATTGCGAAAGCCAATCCACAGGCCAGTATATTCTTCATTTGTTTTCCTCTTAAAAAGGGCGGTCGCTCCTAAGCGCTATCTTCTTGCAAAACAAAGGCCTTTTTTGGGGGCACCGTAGATTATGTGCATTGACAAATTCGCACCGATTACGGGTATCAGGGGCCAACAACTTGTACCTTTCGGACCACCCGTCCCGCGCTGGCTCAGGATGGGCATAAAGATACCTTTAGGGATTCTGGGCTAGGCACATTTCGCCTAGGTATCTTTTGGTCCATTAGGAGCTCCCCCATGACCCAGCGCATCGCCTACTTCCGCGTCTCCACCCACGACCAGTCCATTGAGGCCCAGCGGGAGGCTCTTGGTGGCGGCTTCGACCGAGAGTTCACCGACGAGGGGGTCAGCGGTGGGACCTTGGCTGCTGACAGGCCTGGCTTCAGTGAATTGCTGGACTATGCACGGCAGGGCGATGCGGTCCACGTCTACTCCATCGACCGACTGGGGCGCGACGCTCTGGACGTTCAGACCACGGTGAAGCACCTCATCGATAAGGGTATTACAGTGGACGTGCGGGGCCTGGGGCCCATCTCCGGTGATGCAGGGAAGATCATCGTCGCGGTCCTTGCTCAGATGGCGGAGATTGAGCGCAACAGGATCAGGGAACGGTGTGAAGCGGGCCGAGCGGCTGCAAGGTTCTCGTTGGTGGCCACAGGGCGCACGCACAGGGGCAAGGTGAGCCTGGGTAGACCGAAGGCTGCTGACGGCCCTCAGGTGGTCGCGTGGCGCAAGGAGCGCGGTGCAAGCATCAGAGAGACCGCAGAACACTTCGGGATTAGCGCCACCAGCGTGAAGCGGTATTTGGCAGAGGCCGCAAAGGCCTGACGGTTGGTCAGAAAATACGGGGGTAAGCTGAACGCTGCAAGTTCATCATAGAATTGAGGTTTTCAGCTCTGTCAACGTCTTGAGCAGTGACGTAGTAGCTCGGGCCAGAACACAAAAATCGAAGCCACAGACGCACGTTCCGGCCTCCAAAGGACACCGTACATTGCCCCCCTCACCAGTCCCACTTCCCCCAACCCACAGGAAACTTGCGTGTCCCATATCTCTGACCGGAAGAGCCCGTTCGATTGCTGCGGAGGCCATGGTCGACCGTCTACTGGACGAAGTTGTCCTACCTCGCCGGGCATCCTCAGCACGACGAAAAGAGGCCGGAGACGCGACCCGGCTCAAGCTCCGCACAGCCACGACCGCTCTCCTGGCAGACCTGATGAACCTGGCCAGAACCTCTGGGGTCTCCAGCACCCCTTTGGCCGGGGCCCATGGAATGTCCCGCAGCCACTTCCGCGCCGGTAGCCTCGGCTTTGGCTACGACATGTTCATCGAGGTCACCCGTGCCCTGGAGGTCAAGGGACTACTTGTTCGCCGTGTCGGCTACCCCAAGTGGGGAGCGCCGAAGGGGGAGAGGCAGGGAGCGGCAACGTGCTTCCTGATGACCGATGCTCTGTGGAGGCTGGCTGGAGCTTTGGGGGTGACCTCTGGGGACTGGGAGGACCACTGGACCCTCAAGCCGCACCAGGTGCTTGGAGGCGACCAGAAGCGGGTCGAACTCCGAAAGAGGCGCAAGCTCATCCGGGGCGTTAAGCAACCCTCAGAGGCACTCTCGGTCGACCTGAGTGACCCGAGGGCCTCAGAGCTCGACGCACAGATCGAGAGGATTAACCAGTATCTGCTCGGCCAGGACATCGATGGCCTTGCCTTCCACGGCCTCCGCCGCATCTTCAACGACGGTGACCAGCCGGACTTCGCTTGGAACAAGGGCGGGCGCTTTTACTCGACCCTTGGCGGCCAGGCATACGAGAGGTGGAACGCGGACCTGAGGCAGCGGCTGATAAGCATCAAAGGCAAGCGGGTGACGGAGGTCGACCTGAAAGCCTCGCACCTCACCTTGCTTCATGCCCTTGCAGATGAACCCTTCGATCCCTCAGAGGACCCTTACGAGGTTGAAGACCTTCCCAGGATCGTAGTGAAGCTGTGGGTGGCGCAGGCTATCGGAGCGTCAAACCCTGGGGCCCGCAAGTGGTCGAAGACTTCGCAAGCCCACTTTGCGGAAGAGCGTCCTGGGCAGCGGCTGGAGGACCAGTTTTCGATCCGCGAGGTCGCGGCTCATGTGAAAGCGAAGCACCCGCTCCTCGTCGATGTCGGGGTCCTCGGGCACTCGACGCTCGACCTCCAGTTCCACGAGGCTGAAATCCTTCGGCTGGCCATGGAGCGGCTTATGTTCACCCATGACATCCCGGTTCTGCCCATCCACGACGCTCTCATCGTCCCACAGACACGGACACAAGAGGCCGCAAGGTGCCTGAAGGAGGCGTTCAGGGACTACGTGGAGGGAGTGACGGGAAGGTCCTGCCCCTTGGTGCCGAACGTCACCCTGAAGGAAGGCTAAAGACCCAAGGGCCCATAAGATGGGGGTGTACTACACCATCTCCCTACCCCTCAGTCAACGGAAGGGAGCGAAAGGGGGGGCGAAGGGAGGCATTAGAGTACGAAATCTTTTGCCCCGAGGAGAATGGCTGCTTTGGCTCCTAACAATTTGCCATTCATCAAGAAATTGGAGCCACGATGCGCAGCTTGTAGGGCGGCAAGGAGATGACGATGAACTTGGATGAGACCCCTAGACAGTACGGGCTCAGCGACCTGCCCCTGCTTGAGGTCGCGACCCGCTCTTCCGCATACCTTCAGTATCTCACCTTTGGTGTCGACCTGTCCCACGAAGAAAACGCGGAGTTCAGGGCGCTCGCCGCATCGGAGCTCCTCGACCGGATTGAGGAGGAGGCGGAAAGCGTTGAGACGCTGATGGGCTTGGGGCACGACGGCGAAGAGTTTTCCATCAACATAATGGGATGGGGGCCCATCTACTTCGTCGATGCGGGAGAGCTCGACAGGATCGGGTATTTCTTGACCCCTGATGATGCACGGATCGAGGCCGTACATATTGCTGAGTGCTTTCCACTATCCGACGCTGACGAAGCTGCCCCCATTCCGACGAAGCAGCCCCGATCCCGCGCCACCATTCGTGCCTGGTATACCCACGACCTAATCGCAGCCAACGGTCACTTGGATCAGCCCTCGGGTGACATTGAGATGCTTGTGAGTGCTCTCAACCTGCAACGCATAAGGGCAGGAGAGGTATTGGATTTGGCCGGGCCGTGGGCGGACCCTTTCGAGGATCGCTTGGAAGGAGCTGTTTGGCGGTTCAACATGCGCGGTCCGGGAAGCGCGTCGATTTGGTTGTACGGTGGGGAAGATGAGGAGCCCGAAATCTACGAAGTCACCTCGATGCAGTTTGGAAACGACCCCACTGTCTACCCTGCCCCACCGATTTTTCAGGAATGATGCGCCGCACTCGCGGAGTACCTCTTGAGCACGAAGTCCCACACCTGATCGACCTTCGCGTCCCATAGGTGCTTGGGATATGGGTCGTCGGGGAGCTCGTTCAGACCCACCTGGATGGCCCAGCGGACCGCGCCACGGGTCTCCTGGCCCCGCATCCAGTCCACAGCGTCCACGAGCCGCTGGAGCTTCTCAAGCAGCCCTCGGGCCACCCGCTTGACCTCCTGCTCCTGTGCCTTAGTCAGTTTGGGCTCGGGAGTTGTGAGGAGGTCGAAGATGGCGAGCTCTTCCTCGGTTAGCTCTTCGCGGGCCGCCCGCTGCTCCTCCTCGTCCAGGCTGTCGATGAAGGCCTTGAGCCCTTCGAAGAACTTCTCGGGGTCGATCGCACCTGCGTTGTATTCGGCAACCAGCTTCTCCAGCCGCTCGACGAGGTTGACCCGTGTGGGGTTGGTCTCCGCCATCTGCTTGACCTTCTCCTCGGCGGCCTCGCGCATCTTCTCGGTCGCCACCTTGGGGCTCGTGTCGAACAGACTGGCCAGCTTCTCGAAGTCGATGCCGGACAGGTCAACGCGGCCCGCTGCGGTGTCCCCTTCGACGATGGGGGTTACGATGGCGACCCCTTCGAGCTTGTCGTCCAGGAGCTGAGCGATCCGAGCGGAGATGGCCGAGATGTCGACTGGGCCCAGCTTAGCCCTCACCATGTCCGAAAGCGCATGGAACACTGCGACCGACTTGAGGTACGGTGCGGCTCGCTCGTCTGGCAGCAGCGCCTTGTACGCTCGCGTCACTGCACCGGCGAGCCGCAGGAACTCCCGTCGCCGGTCGTCAGGAGCCACTAGGGCCTCCACAGCTTCCTTGAGGAGCTCTAGGCGCTTGAAGTGCTCGGCAGCCATGATCGCTTCAGGATCGACCCCATGTGGCGCTACAGAGGCCCTCACGCCATCCAGAGCCTTCTCCAGCTCCTTGATGAGCTGTCCCTTGTCCTTGATCGGGGTCTCGCCATCGCCGCGCCCAGCGGCATAGACCGCCAACGCCTTCTGCAGGTTCTGGAAGACGCCGACGTAATCCACGATCACGCCGGAGGTCTTGCCTTCTGCCTTCCGGTTGGCCCTGGCGATGGTCTGCATCAGCGTGTGCGACTTCATCGGCTTGTCCAAATACACGGTGCCAATGCTGGGGACGTCGAACCCAGTGATCCACATGGCGCACACGAACACCAGCCGAAGGTGGTCATCCTTGTTCTTGAACTTTGTCTCGAGGTCCTCTCGCTGCATCCGCTCCCGGTGAGGAAGAATATCGAGGCCCTTCTGGCGCAGGTCATCGACCTCGTTCTGCCCCTGGCTGACCACAACTGCCATATCGAGCTCGCGCAGCCATACGAGCCGCTCAGCGATAGCAGCCCCCTCGGCCTCGTAAGCCGTCTTGAGGCGCTCCTCGTCCTCGGCAATCAGGCGGGCAACTGCTGCCTTCACCTTGTCGTGCATGGCAACTGCCGTGGCCTTGTCGATTGCCACGAACATTGCCTTCCCACGGTATCCCCGCTGCGCGAAGTGGAGCGCGACATCCTCTGCAACTTTGTCGAGCCGGTCGGGGTTGGTGATGAGCGTGTACTGGCGGGCGAACTGCTTGCTGAGCTTCTTCTCCTGCTCTTCGTCCAGCGCCGCCTTATCGAGCAGTGTATCGAGCTCCTCCTGGAGCTCCTCGGTGTTGAGCTGGAGCTCCGGCTTGCGACCTTCGTAGAACAGCGGGACCGTTGCACCATCCTTCACCGACTGGGCGAAGTCGTAGATCGACACGTAGTCCCCGAAGACCTCTCTGGTCCGGCTCTCGTCCCCCTTGATGAGCGGGGTGCCGGTGAAGCCGATGAAGGCAGCGTTCGGCAGCGCCTTGCGCATGTTGGCCGCGAGTTGAGCGTACTGGCTCCTGTGGGCCTCGTCGGTCATCACGATGATGTCCGAACGCTCCGAGAGCACCGGCATGGGCTCGCTATCGTCGGTCAGGAACTTCTGGATCAGCGTGAAGACGTAGCGCTCGTTCCCTGCCAGCAGCTCCCTCAGGTGCGCACGGCTACCTGCCTGGGCCTGCTGGGTGTCTTTCGTCAGCGCCCCGGCGGTGGCGAATTGCCCCGCGATCTGAACGTCCAGCTCGGTCCTGTCGGTTACCACCACGAAGGTGTAGTTGCCGCCCATGCGCCGCAGGACCTTCTCGGCGAACATCACCATGGACAAGCTCTTGCCGGAGCCCTGAGTGTGCCAGAAGACGCCGAGCTTCCCTTGGTTCTCCTCGGTGAGCCTGACGGCCTCGATGGCCCGGTTGACCCCTAAGACCTGGTGGTACCGACCGATGATCTTGATGAGCCCGCCCTTGGCCTCGTCGAAGAGCACGAAGTTCTCGATCAGGTCGAGGAAGCGTGCAGGCTCGCAGGTGGCCCTCAGCATCGTCTCCAGACTGGGGTTCTCTGGCCCGCCTTCCTCCAGCCTCTTCCAGGGCGAGAAGAACTGGTAGGGAGCGTGGCTCGCCCCCACGACCGTTTCCAGCCCGTTGGAGAGGATCACCAGGCCGTTGGCGTGGAATAGCTGCGGGATCGCGTCCTTGTAGTCCCTCAGGTTCTTCTCGTAGGCGTCAGCCAGCGGTGCCGTGGGTGCCTTCCACTCAGCCAGGAGCAGGGGCAGGCCGTTGACGTAGCCGATTGTATCGGGCCGCCGCTTGTGGAGGACGCCCTCGATCCACACCTGGTTGGCGACTAGGAAGTCGTTGTTGGCTGGGTTCTTCCAGTCGATCACCCGCACCAGGACGTCTTCGAACCTGTCCTGCTCGTTCTTTACTTCGACCCTGACGCCGTCCCTTAGGAGCTTCAGGACCTCGCGGTTGGCCGCGACGGGCAGAAGCGCCGTTCGGTCCCGCGTGAGCTCTTCCTCGGCCAGGCTGAGGGCGTCCTTGGGAAGCCCTGGGTTGAGCTTGGCTAGCGCCACCCGCAGCCTTCCGAGAAGGTGGGCTTCCCTCAGGCTCGTGCGACCGTAGGCGTTCTGTGGCCCCGGCTGGTCGAGGTAGAGGTTGACGCACTCCCAGCCGAGCTCTTGCAGCAACGCCAGAGCTGGCTGCTCGACAATGCCGTCTTCGGAGGCGACCAGGCCGGAGAGCGACGGGGCCATTAGTCGACCTGCGGCTCGTCGGTGACGGAGGGGGCTTCGAAGCCAGCGCCGGAGCTCAAGGACTTGGCGACCGGCTGGAAGACTTGGTGGAATAGCTCCAGCTTCTCGATCAGCCACTGGTACTGATTGGGCCAGTCCTGTTCGTTGTCGAAGTCGGAGTTGGGCCGGTGCAGTGCTACTCGGCTTTGCTTCTTGCCCTCCATGCGCTGCCAGTCGAGTGGTTCGCCGAACGCTGCCTCAATGGCCACCTTCTGCGCCTCCACCTCGTTGTACCATACCTTTCCAGGCGGGCCATAGAACGCGAACTCGATCCACACCGTGTTCTTCTGGGAGTTGATGCAAGCGTTCAGGCTGGTCCCTGCCCTTCCCAACGCAAAGTTCGCCCAGTGCTGAGGGTGGGCCTTCTGCGGGCGCACAACGCTCTTCTTTACGATCAGGCGGCTGCGCAGCCCCTCCCAGAACTTCTGCTGCTGGCCCTTCAGATCGGAGACCTGGCTCTTCGCGCTCTGTTGGACAGTTCGAGACCAATCGTTCGGCTCAGCGACGACGTTGAACATCGGGGCGGGCGGTGATCCGGCGATCTGCCACAGCTCGACCTCCAGCCCGAAAAACTCGACGTTGTCGCCGGTCACATCGTTGAGCCAGTCGAGCGCGGCGCGGTGCTCCTCGGCGAAGCTATCGGCGATCCAGATGATAGTCACCGCGTTGAGCCCAGCCGCATAAGTCAAAAGCTGCCCCAGGTGCCGATGGTCCGTGCGCTCCAACTGGTTCTCGATCAGCACCCAATGGTCATCGGTCGTGTCGGTGCGCTTGGCCAGGATGTCGGCCTTGAAGGGGCCGACGAACTTCTCTGTCGCCTCGACCTCTAGTTCCATGCCCAGCGCCTCCTGGAGGAGCTCAATGCCCTCGTCAGACGCCAGCCAGGGGGTGAAGTGGCTTGCCTCGTTGGGCCAGGCGCTCCTTACGTCGACCCGCTGCATCTTGCCGAGCTTAGGGATCATGCGGCGTCCTCCAGTTCGCGTTCGGCAGCCTCGACGGAAAGCTGGCCGGAGATGAGGCGGGGGAGCAGAAGGTCTCGGGAGGCTGCGAGAGATTGGTTGGCCAAGACAAAGGCAGAAATCGCCTTCAACGGGGGCGAGACGACTTTATCAAACTGAGAAAGAACGGAGCTTTCGGGCAAGATGATGGGAAACTGGCTAAGTGTTTTCCAGTTGAGCG